>NZ_JAMYNL010000025.1:0-67561 GCF_040319065.1 Mesorhizobium sp. M0968 | reverse complement strand
GGTTCTACGCCCCCGAGCCCCGCCCGGGGGTGGGGGCGGGGGGGGGCGTCTTCGACAGGGCCGCGGCGGTGGCGGGGGGGGCTACGGCCTTGGCCGCGCGTTGGAATGGCCCGCCGGTCTGGGTCCATGGCGACGTCGCCTCGGGCAATCTGCTCGTCGAAGATGGCAAGCTCTACGCGGTCGTCGATTTCGGTAGTTCGGCTATCGGCGATCCTGCCTGTGATCTGGTGATCGCGTGGACGGAATTTTACGGCGAGAGCCGTCAGGCGTTCCGCGACGCCATTGCCCTTGACGAGCACAGCTGGGCGCGCGCACGGGGCTGGGTGTTGTGGAAGGCGCTGATCGTCGCTTCGGGACATGACGGCAACCAGCGCGAGGCGGAAAAATCGTGGCGGGTCATCGATGAGGTGCTGGCGGATCACACAAAACAGTCGAAGCGGGAAGGCTAATTCAGTCTGAACGCGTCCCGCTCTAATAACGAAAGCATTACTGCCCGCCCATCTCCTTCCTGAACGTATCGAAATCGACCTGCATGCCGTTGAAGATGGTGCTCCAATGGCGGGTCAGCGCTGAAACGGCGACCGCCTCCTGGATCTCCTCGTCGGTGGCGCCGGCGCGCTTGGCGTCCTGCGTGTCCGACCAGATACAGTAGTTGCACGGGATTTGCGCCGCCACCGCCAGCGAGATCGGCGACTTGACCTTCGGCGGCAGCGCCGTCTTGTCGCTGAGCTGGATGGCCTTGACCTCGGCCCATGCACCGGGCAGACCGGCTTTCGGGAACTGCTTTACGAAACCGGGCACCCCGCCCATGGTCGACTGGATGTCCTTGACGGTCGCGTCATACTCATCGGCATAAGAAGGAGCTGCAGCCAGGGTCAGCACACAGGTGGCGGCGAGCAGGCAGGCGCGGCGGATGGAAGAATGCGTTGATGAAAGAGTACGATAGGCAGACATGACATTCTCCTCTGGCGTTTGTTGGCCTTACGGTGTAAGGTAACGTCGAAAATGAACCTTACAGCGTAAGTTGTCAAGCGGCACCATGGACACATCGATCAAAAAAAAGCGACCGCGCGGCCGGCTGTCTCGCGAGATGATCGAGGATGCCGCTTTGAAGGTGATCGAGAGCGAGGGCCTCGCCGGGTTTTCGATGCGCAAGCTGGCGGCAGAACTCGGCTGCGAAGCCATGAGCATCTATCACCACTTTCCTTCGGTGGCGCATCTCTTCGAAGCCTTGGTGGATCGGCTGATCGGCTCCCTCGAAATGCCCGACGCGGACCTCCCTTGGCGACAAAGGTTACGCATTGCCGTGCAGGATTTCCGCCGCGTCGCGCGTGAGCACCCGGCCTTTGCCACGTTCCTTGTAACCTACCGGATGAATTCGCCGACCTGTCTCACTTGGCTGAACGGCATCCTTGGCCTGTTCGAGGCCGGCGGCTTCGGACCGCAACTGGGTGCGCGGCTGTTCCGCACCACCGGCTATTATCTGATGGGTGCCATCCTCGACGAGACTGCCGGCTATGCAAAGGGGCCTTCGGCCGTGACCATCGTCAGCGACGAGCAACTGGCGCAGGATTTTCCAAAAGTAGCTGCGGCCGGGCGTTATTTCGGCACCGCCGAATTCGACCGGACGTTTGATCTCGGCCTTGACATGCTCCTGGACGAAATGGAGCGCGCCCGCGACGGCACCATCGCGCCGAATACCGGGACTTGACCTCATGCGCTCCCTGTTCGCCCTGATACTGCTCATCGGTACCGGCATCGGCGTCGTCTATCCCTGGGCGATGACCAATTTCTCCGGCCGTGAGATCGGCACCTGGCGAGTTTACGACCAGGGCCGGTTCAAGCCGGTGACCGTGCCCCTGAGCGCACGTGACGGGCCGCTACGCCTGCTGGTCGACCTTACGGCAAGAGCCGAGCGCATCGTCTCGCAGCAGCGCACTGTGTTGACCCTCACTGCCGCCACCGGCGGCAGGACGGTGCTCGCCTCGACGCTGCAGTTCAATCACTCCGACAATCCGCGCCAGGTCAGCCCGCAACTGCCGGACAGGATCTTTCGCGACGAGGCTGGCCTGATCCCGACCGTTACCCCTGGTTCCTACATCTTCACCGTCGGTCCGGGCGACGCCGAAGGCATTCCGATGCGGGCCGTCGATCTCGTCCTGCGCTCGGGGGCCGGCGAGGTCGACCGCCGGGCGCGCCCGGTTGGTTTTTCCCTGATGGCGGCGGGCCTGGTCGGGCTGGTGCTGGCATTCCGTTTCGGCGGCCGTCGGCCGGAAAATCCGAACTCGCAGCCGCCACCGCCGCGCTGGGGCAGGGGCTCCAATTGAACTATCGTCATGCCTACCATGCCGGGAACTTCGCCGACGTCGTCAAGCATGTCGTGCTCAGCCGGCTGATCGAATATCTGAAACAGAAGGACAAGGCGTTTCGGGTCATCGACACCCATGCCGGGATCGGCCGTTACGATCTGTCCTCGACCGAAGCGCAAAAGACCGGCGAATGGCAAGGCGGCATCGGCCGGCTCGTCGATGCGGCCCTCGATGCGCCGGCGGCAGCACTGCTGGCGCCGTATCTTGAAGCCGTCCGCTCGCTCAATCCGGACGGCGGCATGAAAAAATACCCGGGTTCGCCGCTGATCGCCCGGCACCTGATGCGCAAGCAGGACCGGCTGTCGGCGGTCGAACTGCACCCTAAGGATGCCGCCAGGCTGAAGGCGCTGTTCGACGGCGACTTCCAGACCCGGGTGATCGAGCTCGACGGCTGGCTGGCCCTCGGCGCGCATCTGCCGCCAAAGGAAAAGCGCGGCCTCGTGCTCATCGATCCGCCTTTCGAGGAAGAGGGCGAGTTCGGTCGCTTGGTCGACGGGCTGCAAAGAGCCCATCGGCGCTGGCCAGGAGGGATTTACGCGCTGTGGTATCCGCTCAAGGACCGCAGGGCGGTCGCCGCCTTCCGCAAGGCGCTGAAGCAGACGGGCATTTCGAAGCTGCTCGACATCGGTTTTGAGATCAGGCCGGACGCCGTCGAGCCGAGCCTCGACGGCTGCGGCATGGTGGTGGTCAATCCGCCCTTCACGCTGGAAGGCGAGTTACGGACGCTGCTGCCGGCGCTGCACCGGCTGCTTGCACTTGAGCAGCCGTCGCATTGGACGCTGGACTGGCTGGCGGGAGAGTAGTTTGAGGGCGCGGCCCTGCAGTTCCGTCAGCGCAACCATCGTCACCACAACCACGGTCGCTACAACCGCTTGACCGCGCGTCAGCGAATCCGCACAGTGCGCGTAGTCGACCTTGAGAGGCTGCCATGACTCGCTTCGCCCAATCCGCCCTTGCCGCACTGCTCGCCTTTTGCACGCCGCTGGCTGCGCCTCTTGGCGTCACCCAGGCAGTCCAGGCGGCCGACCTTGCAATCTATACCGACGAGGATAGCGGCGTCTGCGGCGAGGCCTGGGTGCTGAACAAGATCACCGACCGCTTCTCCTATCAGGTGCATCACGTGCCGCATCTGCCGGATGTGCAGATCGTCGACTTCCAGCGCATCCACCAGCATCGCTATCTGCCGGCCGACGACACCTGGCCGATCGGCCGCCGTTATTGCGGCGCCACCGTCAGCCTCTCCGACGGCGGCGCTCGCACCATCTGGTACCTGATCGAAGAAGGCCAGGGCTTTGCCTCGATCGGCGACAATGTCGAATTCTGCGTCTCGGGCTTCGACCGCTGGATGGTCTACAACGGCCGCTGCCGCGTCCTGCGCTGACCAGCGCTTTCCGATCCCGACGGATTGTTGCGTCACTTAGGTGGTCGAGAAAAGGAACACCTGACGGCCATCAGGATCACGGACGATCACACGTCGGCCCATAGCCGTCGCCTTGACGTCCGCAATGATTCCAAAGCCGTTGGCCTTGGCGGCAGAAGCAGCTTCATCTGCGTTGGCGACTTCGAAGCCGATCATCGTTCCCGCTCCTTCCGGCGTCGTTGCTTCTGCCGGGTAGAGTTCGATCGCAAGCCCTTCACCTTGGAACGCGAAATGTATCGGACCGGAGCCATGCTGCTCTTGCCTGAAGGCAATTCCGAAATTCGCGTAGAAAGCCGCGGCTGATCTGGGATCAGCCGAAAACCATGTGACAAATGCCAAGCTCGGCAAGGAGGACATTCATACCTCTCTGGTGTTGAGGGTCCAAGGTCGGACGAGGTTGCGAAAATCGGAGACTTCCATGCATGTCAACGCCAACCGACCACATCGATCATTTTGCGGGGGAAACAGCACCACATGGATTCGCTTGTTTATACTGTTGCTCTCGGCGCGGTCGTTGCAGGCTTCGTCCAGGGCTTTCCGGGTTCGCTTTCAGCCTGGTTGCCATGTCGATTTGGGTTTGGACCGTGGAGCCCCAGCTTGCTGCCGCCATGGCGGTCTTTGGGGCGCTCACCGGCCAGATCATCGCCGCCGTCACGGTCCGCCGGGGCTTCGATCTCAAGCTTCTGCTGCCATTCCTGATCGGGGGGATCATCGGGATTCCGGTCGGTGTCGCCGTCCTGCCTTTGCTGGATGTGCAGTTGTTCAAGTTGGTCTTCGGCGCGCTGCTGGTCGTTTGGTGTCCCTTGATGCTCTTTGCGCCTCGCCTCCCTCCCATCACGGTCGGGGGTCCTGTTGCAGACGGTGCAATAGGTCTGGTCGGCGGCATCATGGGTGGACTTGGCGGCTTCACCGGCCCGGTTCCAACGCTGTGGTGCGTGCTGCGCCAATGGGAAAAGGACAGGCAGCGTATTGTCATCCAGAATTTCAACCTTGTGACCCTCTCCATGACGATGGCTGCCTATCTTGCGGCCGGAAAGATCAAGCTCGAAATGCTGCCGATGTTTGCCCTCGTCGCACCGGCGATGTTGATACCGACACTCCTTGGCGCGAGACTCTACACCGGCGTTAGCGAGGCGACTTTTCGAACGATCGTCCTCACACTCTTGGCCGCATCAGGTGGGGCATTGTTGGTATCGTCCTTGCCGCGCCTCATAAGCCGGGTTTGAACGACACACAGAAATCGCGACTTCCGCCGTGCCATGCGCTATCGACCGATGCGGCCTGCTCCCGATAGGTAGGCGCAGATCAGTTCGACGAGTTGCTTTTGCAGCTCCGGCGCGGCGAGCATGTTCCGGCGTGCCGCGTTATGGATCACACCTTCGATCGCTGACGACAGCACGCGCGCAACTGCCTCCGTGTCGGCGCCTTTCCTTGGTTTGCGATAAGTGGCGACAGCAGTCGCATAGTGATTGAGGTATTGTGCCTGGAACGAAGCATGGGCGGCCCTGGAGCCGCGATCGCCCGGCGCCTCGTCGAGCAGCACCTGATGTAGTGTCGGGTGAATGCTGTGCGCGGCGATCATGCCGCGCACCAGCTCCTGCGCGAATTTCCTGAGCGGCTTTTGGTCTTCCGCCGAATCGCGAATGACCGACAGCACATGATCGAAGTGACGGCGCCGGACGGCAGCGAGCAGGGAAAGCTTGTCGGGAAAATACTGGTAGAGCGTGCCGATGCTTACACCTGCTGTCTCGGCAACCTTGTTGGTGGTGAAGCCGGCCCACCCCAGCCCGCTCAGAACATGAGCCGCCGCCTCGATGATCGCCTCGACGGTTGCCCTGGAACGCGCCTGGCGCGGCTGTTTGCGCATGCGCGGATGCGGTTTTGCAATGCGAGTAGACACGTTCGCCCATTCTCCTGAAAATATAAACAACATACTCGCATTTCCGAAAAAGGACACCGACCATGAATGCGCTCGCTCTGCTTCGCAGCCTGTTTGCCTATCAGGCCTGGGCCAACGACGAACTGCTGGAAAAGCTCGCGAGTCTCGACCCGCATGTTCACGGCAAGGAACGGCAGGCCGTGATAGGGCTCATCGATCACAGCCATGTGGTGTCGCGGATATTCTCGGCGCACCTGGTTGACGCAACCCATGGCTACTCCGCCGACACCACCGAGGACACGCCGGCGTTCGACGAACTTCGCGCCGCAGTCGCAGCGACCGATCGCTGGTATCTCGATTATCTCGAAACCGTCTCGTCGCGGCAGCTGTCCGAGCCCGTCGCATCGTGTTCACCGACGGGGATAAAGCATTGATGTCGCGACAGGAAATGCTGACCCACGTCGTACTCCACGGCGGCTATCATCGCGGTGAAGCGGGGCGCATCCTGGCGCAGATTTCGGTCATGCCGCCATGGGATACCTTCGCCGTCCATCTCCACAGGGCCGAGCCTTCGCGCCGGCTGCAGATGAGCCGTGAGCCGCTCGGCGCCTGAACGGCCGAGCGCATTCGATCACGCGGTCGGCTCGACCGGATCTATCGAACGATATCCTGTCCTTCAGAAATGCGAGCTGTCTGCTTACTTTCATCGCGTCGTGCAAGATAGTGCAGCGGCGTGCTCGTCGCGTTGCTTCCTACTTACCTGTAGTTTATCGTTTCGAACAAGACGAGGCGGGCGACCGCCTTCGCTCTTGACAATGTTCGCGCTGAGCGTCGGACGTTGAAGCGCAAAGCTGGTCGAAAAGGTCCTGAGCTTGACGAGAAGACCGGTCGAGATAGAGCGAGCAGAATTTCTGTCGCAGAACTTCGCTGCGGGACACAAAGATTCGCAGCCGGTTTTTGCGCGGGTAAAATGGTCGCGCGCTCGCCGTAACCGAAACTTAAGCTGCAAAAATCATTCTAATGCTTCGCTGGCTAGCAAGCCGCGAGTCAGATATGCAATGCGCGCCGGGTCAATAACGGCCGTCGGCACAACGGAAGGGGCATGATATGGCTAAGCAGTCATCCAAAGCGCCGGCATCCAAGGCACCGGCAAAGTCACCGGCAAAGAAAGCACCGGCAAAAGCAGCTGCGGCAAAGGCCGCAACTGCTGTGAAGAAAGCAGCACCCGCGGCCAAAGCGAAGGCCGCTGCGCCTAAGGCAAAAGCAGCGCCGGCCAAAAAGCCGGCCGCCAAGGCCGCGGCAAAACCGGCCGTGAAGAAAGCGGCACCTGCCAAGGCAAAAGCAGCACCGGCCAAGGCCAAGGCTGCACCGGCCAAGAAGCCGGCTGCAAAGGCCGTGGCGAAGCCCGCTGCGAAGAAGGCTGCACCGGCAAAGGCCGCCGCTGCGAAATCTTCTGCAGCAGTGAAGAAAGCAGCGCCCGCGGCCAAGCCGAAGGCAGCGCCCGCAAAGGCGAAGGCCAAGAAGTAGTCGCCGTTCTCCGATCGCCGGGGACAGTACTCAAGACAGCCATGGCGGGATGCCTAATAGGCGCCTCGCTTGCTGGCTGACGGTCGGGCAGGACGAGAAAGAGGCGGGAGGAAGACATCTTTTCGCAGCTCCCAGGACTTCGCCGTGCGGCGAAGTCCGGTGGGATTTTCGTGGCTGCCAAAACCAAACCTTCGGTGCAAGGCCTAGTTGGTAGTTGCTCGGATCTGGATTGTCCGACGCGCTCGCGTCTGCCGACGCACCTCCGATTCATCGCATCCGAACGCGAGACAATGGTTGTACGCTGGCGGCGGGGTTTTCCGCCTCTGGCCGTTGATGAACCCTGCATGATCGGTCAACAGTGCCCATGCACGAGCCCCTGTCGGAATCGATTTTCGGTGAGGGTCATGCGCGAAGTCACAATGCTACCGATCCTTTGCGCGTCCAATGAGGCATATGGAGCTGTAGCCGGCAAACAGGAATCGACAATGCCCAGACTGCTCTACGCGTCTACTTCTCCCTACAGTTCCAAGGTGCGCATGGCAGCACTACATGCCGGCATCGCCGTCGATCTCGTGCCGATAAAGACCGAGGAAAGACCGGCCGCGCTGATCGGCGCCAATCCGCTCGGCAAGATCCCGGTGCTGGTGCTCGACGACGGCCGCTCGGTCCATGACAGCCGCGCCATCACCCAGCATCTCAACCGGATGTCGAAGAACGCATTGTTTCCGCGCAATCCCGACAAGCGCCTCGAGGCGGAGGTGCTGGAGGCATTGGCCGACGGCATCTGCGACTGCGCGCTGTCGATGGTCTACGAGCGGCGCACACGGCCGGAAGAGATGGTCTACCAGCCTTGGCTCGAGCGCCAGTGGACGAAGATTTCGGACGCGCTCGATCTGCTCAACGCGAACCCGCCGAAGCTGCCGAAGAAAATCACCCTCGGCCAGATCGCATTGCGCGCCTGCCTCGGCTATCTCTCGCTGCGCTTCGCTGGAAAATGGGAAAAGGGCCGCGGCCGGCTGACGCGCTGGGCGGCACGCTTCGACGAGAAATTCCCGGAGCTGAAGCCCGCCATCCCGGCTTGAGGGCGGGCGGCCTCAACCGGTGCCACAAAAAAAGCCGGGCGCGAGGCCCGGCTTTTTCGTGTCGTGGCTTGGACGACTTAGAACTTCATACCGACGCCGAAAGTGACGCGATTGTCGGTCGACTTGACCTTGCCGATACCGTCGAAGTCCTTCCTGCCGAAGTCCGTGTAACGATACTCGACACGGCCGAACACATTGTCGGTGATCTTGATGTCGGTACCGACGCCGGCTGTCCAGCCAAACTGCGTGTTGGTATCGCTTACGCCGGCAGCTTCAATCTTCTGGTTCTTCAGCGCGCCACCGGCGGTGCCGTAGAGCAGGATGTCCGGGGTGACAGCGTAGCCGAGGCGGGCACGCAGCGAGCCCTCGAAGCCACCCTTGGCCTCGATGCCGGCATCGTCGCCCTTGACGCCGTTGTAGCCGATATCGGCTTCGGCACCGTAGACGAAGTTCTCCTGCTGCCAATTATAGCCGCCGAAGACGCCGCCGACAAAACCCTTGGTGTCGACGTCGACACCAATGTCTTTGGCTTTGGCGTGGCCGGCGAAGCCGTAGCCGACGCTCACACCGGCATAGGGACCGGCCCAGGATGCGACCGGAAGTTCTGCGATCGGGGCAGGTGCCGGCGGCTCTTCCTGAACCACGTCCGCGGCATAGGCGGTTCCGCCGAGGGCGAACAGCCCAAACGCCACCGCGAGCGGTCGCGCAAATTTAAGATTGGCTTGCATTGTTCTTTACTCCTTAAGCCACAGGACACAGGCTTGTTGTTTATGAGCGCCCTCAACCCGTCCGGGGGATGAAACGGATCCGGCGTTCAACGGTTCCAAATGTCGTGTCGAAATGCGGCTGAAGCGAACCTGAACTTGGGTCATTCCCTGGCACGAATGAGGCAGAACCTTGACGTTGCATCTTCGCAACAGCGAATGTCAGCAGGTTCGCCGTGCTGCACTGCACACGGCTTGGTGTAAGGGCTCCAGAGCCCTATATTGCGGGCGGGCTGGCCCGAATTCCGGTCGAGCCAAAACGCCCACCGGGCACTTTGCCACAATCCTGCCCCAGGTGGAAATGGGATTTAACGCTTGGCGGGCCATAATTTGCCGGCGCGATCCCGGCAGGCCGGAATCGGCATCGGATTAAGGATTGACAGATGAGCAAGGTCGCCGCGACGGCACTGGTGGCGGGCGGTGCGAAACGGATCGGCAGGGCGATCGTCGAAGATCTTGCCGCGCATGGTTTTGCCGTCGCCATTCATTGCAATCGCTCGCTGGCCGAGGCGGAGGAACTGGCGGCCCAGATCACCAGTGGTCATTTTGGTCGACATGGCCGGGCCGCAGTGATTGCTGCCGACCTGACCGACATGGACGCGGTCAGCAACCTGGTCGGCCGCGCTGCGGCGGCGCTCGGGCCGGTGTCGCTGCTGGTCAACAACGCCTCGCTGTTCGAGCACGACAGCGTTGAGGATTTCGAGTGGCCGGCCTGGGATCGCCATTTCGCCATGCACGTCAAGGCGCCGGCGCTGTTGGCACAGACTTTCGCCCGGGCCTTGCCGCAGAACAGTGAGGGGCTGATCGTCAACATGATCGATCAGCGCGTCTGGCGGCCGACGCCGCGTTATTTCTCCTATGCGCTGTCGAAGTCGACCTTGTGGGCGGCGACCGAGATGATGGCGCAGGCGCTGGGTCCCCGCATCCGTGTCAACGCCATTGGTCCTGGCCCGACCTTGAAGAACACGCGCCAGCACGACAGCGATTTCGATGCCCAGATTGCCGGGCTGATCCTGAAACGCGGCCCGGAATTGCCGGAATTCGGTGCCACTATCCGTTATCTCTGGGCGGCACGCTCGGTCACCGGCCAGATGATCGCGCTTGACGGCGGCCAGCATCTTGCATGGCAGACGCCCGATGTGACAGGCATGACGGAATGAGCCCCATGGACCAGAAACAAAAAACGCGCGGTGGCGCCGACGACCTGCCGCCCGAAATCGACCTCGAGGACGAGGCGGCCGAGGAAGTCGTCGAGCCTGCAGCCAGCGGTCCGGACGTTACCTTCACCGCCATCGACTGGACCCCGCATGCCGGCGACGCCGACGGCATGGTCGGCGCCGAGGTGATCCAGACGCTGGTAAAGCGGCTGCCCAATGCGCCCGGCGTCTACCGCATGATGAATGCCGCCGGCGACGTGCTCTATGTCGGCAAGGCACGCAGCCTGAAGAAGCGGGTCACCAGCTACGCGCAAGGCCGGTTCCACACCAGCCGTATCGGCCGCATGGTGCGCGAGACATCGACCATGGAGTTCGTCGTCACCCGCACCGAGATCGAAGCGCTGCTGCTTGAAGCCAACCTCATCAAGCGCTTGCGGCCACGCTTCAACGTGCTGATGCGCGACGACAAGTCGTTCCCCTATATCCTGTTGACCGGCGACCATGTCTCGCCCGGTATTTACAAGCACCGCGGCGCGCGCTCGCGCAAGGGCGACTATTTCGGCCCCTTCGCCTCGGCCGGCGCAGTTGGCCGTACCATCAACTCGCTGCAGCGCGCCTTCCTGCTCAGGAGCTGCACCGACTCCTTCTACGAGAACCGCACCCGGCCTTGCCTTTTGTTCCAGATCAAGCGCTGCGCCGGCCCGTGCACCGGCGAAATCTCGCACGGCGACTATGCAAGGCTTGTCGCCGAGGCGAAGGATTTTCTCTCCGGCCGCAGCCAGAAGGTGAAGACGGAGATCTCCGCCGCCATGCAGCAGGCTTCGGAGAACCTCGATTTCGAACGCGCCGCCATCTATCGCGATCGGCTGGCGGCGCTGTCGCATGTGCAGAGCCATCAAGGCATCAATCCGCAGACCGTCGACGAGGCCGATGTCTTCGCCATCCATCAGGAGGGCGGCCAGGTCTGCATCCAGGTGTTCTTCTTCCGCACCGGCCAGAACTGGGGCAACCGCGCCTATTTTCCCAAGGCCGATCCGGCGCTCGAAGCCGGCGAGGTGCTGGGATCGTTCCTGGCGCAGTTCTACGACGACAAGCCGACGCCACGCACCATCCTGTTGTCGCATGGCGTCGAGGACCAGGAATTGCTGGCGGAGGCCCTCTCCACCCGCGCCGGCCGCAAGGTGTCGATCTCCGTGCCGCAGCGCGGCGAGAAGAAGGACCTGACCGACAACGCGCTGCAGAACGCGCGCGAGGCGCTCGGCCGGCGGCTCGCCGAAACCTCGACCCAGGCGCGGCTGCTCACTGGCTTTGCCGAGACCTTCGGCCTGGAAAAGCCGCCGGTGCGCATCGAGGTCTATGACAACTCGCACATCATGGGCACCAACGCGGTCGGCGCCATGGTCGTCGCCGGGCCGGAAGGTTTTGTGAAGAACCAGTATCGAAAGTTCAACATCCGCTCGACCGAGATCACGCCGGGCGACGATTTCGGCATGATGCGCGAGGTGATGCAGCGGCGCTTCTCGCGGCTGTTGAAGGAACATGGTGACGCCCCGCAAACCGAGGGCGCGGACGAGGCGAGCCCTACCGAACCGGGCGACGATATCGAGGACGCGGGCGCCTTCCCCGCCTGGCCCGACGTCATCCTCATCGACGGCGGCCAGGGCCAGATGACGGCGGTGCGCAAGATTCTCGCCGATCTCGGCATCGAGGACCGCGTCGTGGCCATCGGCATCGCCAAGGGTCAGGACCGCGATGCCGGCCGCGAACGCTTCTTCGTCAAGGGCAAGGCCCCATTCTCGCTGCCCGTTCGCGATCCGGTGCTCTATTTCGTCCAGCGGCTGCGCGACGAGGTCCATCGCTTCGCCATCGGTTCGCACCGCGCCCGCCGCAAGAAGGAGATGGTCAAGAGCCCGCTCGACGAGATCAGCGGCATCGGCCCCGGCCGCAAGCGCGCGCTGCTGATGCATTTCGGTACGGCCAAGGCGGTCGGCCGTGCCGCCGTCGAGGACCTGGTCAAGGTCGACGGCATTTCGGAGCAGGTGGCGAAATTGGTCTACAATCATTTTCACGAGAGCTAAGACCTATTGCCGATATTTCGGCTGGCTAATCGATTCTGGCCTGTTGACCCCCCACATTCGCTTCTGATTTGACTAAGCAGGCAGAAAGAGTTCCCAAAACATGTCCCAGCGCGCGTTCAACCTGCCCAACATGCTCACCTACGCCCGCATCCTGGCGGTGCCGCTGGTGGTGCTGTGCTTCTTCCTGGAAGGCCATCTGAAATCGAGCGACTTCGCGCGCTGGTCGGCGCTCATCATTTTCCTGCTCGCCTCGATCACCGATTACTTCGACGGCTATCTGGCGCGCGCCTGGCAGCAGACCTCCAACATCGGCAAGATGCTCGACCCGATCGCCGACAAGCTGCTGGTCGCCACTTGCCTGCTGCTGCTTGCCGCCGACACCGACCGCCATGCCGGCATCGCCGGCTGGTCGCTATGGGCGGCGATCATCATCCTGTGCCGCGAGATCCTGGTCTCGGGCCTACGCGAATATCTGGCGGCCTTGAAGGTCTCGGTGCCGGTGACGCAGCTCGCCAAATGGAAGACCACCATCCAGATGATCGCCATCGCCTTCCTGCTTGCAGGTCCCGCCGGCGACAAGATCTTCCCGCTGACCACCCAGACCGGGCTGGTGCTGCTGTGGATCGCAGCCCTGGTGACGCTCTACACCGGCTACGACTATTTCCGCGCCGGCCTCAAGCACATCATGGATGAATAAAATGTCGACGAAGCTCATCTATTTCGCCTGGGTGCGCGAGCGGATCGGCAGACCGGAGGAAGAGGTCGAACTGCCGGCCGGCATCGAAACGGTCGCCGACCTGTTGCGCTGGCTGAAATCGCGCGGCGAGGAGTACGAGAACGCGCTGCAATATCCTGACGTGATCCGCGTCGCCATCAACCAGGAACATGTCGAGCACCGCGAGAAGATCGCCGGCGCGCGCGAGATCGCGCTGTTCCCGCCGATGACCGGTGGCTGAACCATGTCCGCGGTGGTGCCGGTCGTGCGCATCCAGGCGGAGGATTTCGACGTCGCCGCCGAGATCGCCAGGCTGACCAGGGGTCGCAACGATATCGGCGCTGTGGTGACCTTCTCCGGCCTTTGCCGCGACGAGCAAGGCAGGCTCTCGGCGCTCGAGCTCGAACATTATCCCGGCATGGCGGAAGCCGAGATATCCCGCATCGCCGGCGAGGCAATCGAGCGCTGGCCGCTGCAGGGGCTCACCGCGATCCATCGCCACGGCAAGATCGCGCCCGGCGAAAACATCGTGCTGGTAGTGGCGGCTTCCGCCCACCGGCAGGCGGCGTTCGAGGCCGCGAATTTCCTGATGGACTATTTGAAATCACGGGCGCCGTTCTGGAAAAAGGAACACCATAGCGACGGTTCCGAGGGCGGCTGGGTCGATGCCAAGGATGCCGACGACAAGGCGGCGAGCCGCTGGAAGCAGCCGCCGTCCGAATAAATCCCGCGACAGCCATTCATTGACCGTAATCCTGCGAGACCCTTTGCCGGAAGGGGAGCAGGATCATGCTGGACAGGATCGCCGAGTTCTTCATCTTCGGACTGGTGCCGCTGGCCGTCGGCATCCTGGCCGTCCCGGATCGTTCTGCGGCTGCCGAAAAGACCCTCAAGGGCGAGGTGATGTATCGCGAGCGCATCGCGCTGCCGCCCAATGCCGTGCTTTCCGTGCAGCTTGCCGACGTGTCGCTGGCCGACGCGCCGGTCGCAATCATCGGTGAGCGCAAGGTGGTGCCGGCCGGCCAGGTGCCGATCAAGTTCGAGATCAGCTTCGATCCGCGGGTGATCCGGCCTGATATGACCTACGCGCTGCAGGCGCGCATCACTGTCGATGACCGGCTGCTATTCGTCACCGATACGCGCCTCCAGGTCGACCCGCTCAGCGACGCGCTACAGACCATCATGCTGAAAATGGCGGCGCCGGGCGACGAGCCGGCGGCAGCCTCCGTGTTCGGCCAAAGTTGGCTGGTCGAATATATCGACGGCATCGGCGTGATTGCCGAGCCACGGGCGACATTCCGCATCAGCGAAGCCGGCAAGGCCGGCGGCAGCGGCCCTTGCAACGTCTATTTCGCCACCGCCAGGATAAACGGCTCGACGATCGCTGTCAGCGACATCGGCTCGACCTTCAAGGCCTGCGCGCCTCAGGTCATGGCCGAGGAAAAGGCGCTGTTCGAGGCGCTGGCCAAAGCAGCATCCTACCACGTCGACGCCGGCAAGCTTGTCATCGCCGACAGAGACGGCCGCGACATCCTGCGCTTCAACGCCGCGAGCTAGCGCTTAGTCCGCGCCGATTGGCCCGCGCGGCAGCCGCATGCCGATCACGTTGTGTTTCAGCGGGAATAGGCCGGGCAGGGGGCGCGTTAGTTCTTCATGAATGGCGGGTAAGGCAAAAGGGACGTTTGTCCCTTCGTTGAAGCCGCCAGAATGGCTGCGGCTCGTTCTGGCCTTAACTCAAAGGAGTCCAGACATGAAAACGCACACGCTTATCCTTGCCGCCACCGGTGCATCGCTCCTTGCCTTTACCGGCCTTGCCAAGGCGGACGACCATCTCGTCAATGCTCTTGACCACGGTCTCAAAGCGGACAGCCAACCGTTCCAGACCAACAAGGCCGGCCATAGCGGCGATCTCGCACCGGGGCAGGGCAGCCCGTTTTCAGGTGAAGAGACCAAGACCCCGTCCACCGACACGGCAGCGGCGAATGAACATGCGAACGTGAAGGAACGCGAGGCGAAATAGACTGGCAGAACCCGCCGCTAGGGGGCGGCGGGCGACATGTATCGGGCGACGATGCCGCATCTCATGCGATATTTCTCAATTCGTCGCGAGTTTGAATACCGCGCCATAGTGATAGGGCGGCACATCAACCAGCTCGGCGAGCTTGAACCCGCTCGCTTCCACCGACGCGGTGGTCTGTTCGGGTGACAGCCTCAGCTCGGTCTTTGGCCCGCGCGGCTCGCCCAGGACCGTGGTCTGCTCGCGCGGATACTGGTGCCAGTTGACGATGGCAAAACGACCGGCAGGGCCAAGCGTCGCGCGCACGGCGCGGGCAAGCCGCGGCCGATCCGGAACGCCGTGGAAAGCGTTGGCGATAAAGACGAAGTCGACGGTTTGAGGCACCAGCCTGGCAAGTTCATAGGCGTCGCCCGCCAAAAACTCGCAATTGCTCGCGCCTCCTTCGGCCAGCCGCCGCCTGGCGACTTCGAGCAGATCGGCATCGATGTCGATAGCGATTACATGACGGGCGACCCTGGCGATTGGCAGCGAGAACCAGCCGTCGCCGCAGCAGAGATCGACCACGTCCGTGCCGGGCTTCATGCCGACTGCCGCCAGGACACTGGCAGGCTCGGGCCACAGCGCTTCCCACCAGCCGCCGGTTGGCATTTCGGTGCCTTGGAAGAAACCGGGAATGGTGCTGGTCATGGCCTGGTCGGCTCCATTGTCGGGACCGCGTTTGATCCGCCCCTCCGAGCTTAACGCACCCGTGACCCGTCGAGGAGCCTGAAGCTGAAAATGTCCGCCACTGCATGTCGCGCAAAACTGTGCAGCGGTTTTGCGATAACGACATGCATCAAGACAAGAACCTGAAGCCCGTCGCATGAGACCGGTCGAACGCGACGCGCTTTAGCAAAAAAGGCCGGCGTTGCACCGGCCTCTTTGATGGGGTTCGGGATGCCGGCTCAGCCGACGATCTCGGTGTCCGAGAACCAGTATTTGATCTCCTGCGCGGCGGTTTCCGGCGCATCGGAACCGTGCACGGAATTCTCGCCGATCGACAGCGCGTGCAGCTTGCGGATGGTGCCTTCGGCTGCGCTTGCCGGATTGGTTGCGCCCATCACTTCGCGGTTCTTGGCAATGGCGTTCTCGCCTTCCAGTACCTGCACGACTGTCGGGCCCGACGACATGGACTCGACCAGCTCGCCGAAGAACGGACGCTCCTTGTGGACGGCATAGAAACCTTCCGCCTCGCGGCGGCTCATCCACACCCGGCGCGAAGCGACGACGCGCAGGCCGGCATCTTCCAGTATCTTGGTGATAGCGCCGGTGAGATTGCGACGGGTCGCATCGGGCTTGATCATGGAAAAGGTGCGTTCGAGCGCCATGGGATCGTCCTTGTGATGGAGAGTGCAATTGAGGGTGGCGGGCTCTATACAAGCCGCCCGCTGCCTTGCCAAGGGGAGGCCGGCCCGGCACGCATTTCTGCGCTGGGGCGGCGGACTTTCAAGTCGAACCATGCCGCCGCTCCATCTTTTTGCTGAGCATCGGATTTTCCAGAAACCGTACTCACTTTGGGTCCGATCGACTGGCCGCCCTATAGCGCGTCGTCGCCAGCCTGAGACTACGTCGTCATAACTGCATCTCGATCGTCAGGTTGGCCGTGTCGCCAGCCCCGAGGCCTTCGCGAACCCGCACCGCGGTCTTGATCGGCAAGAGCAGGCTGCCGGATTTCTTGTCGGGAAACAGCGATGTCCGCCATCTGGTCTGGCCGATGACGGCTTCCACGCCAAGCGAGCCCCAGGGCCTTGCCATCCCCACCGTCGCCGTCTTGATCCGGGCCCCACACTCCGGCGGCAGCGTCACGAAATGCCAGCCGCCCTTGCCCGGATAGACCCAGATCTCGGCCTGCATGTCGTAGCGAAACATTCTATGCCCTTCCTCAGGTCAAGCCCGTCACGACTGGCTTTGCCATGGTGTCTTGCTGGCAATGATGACGATCGGCGAAACCATCCATGACATCCACAGCCCTGCAGGGGGAGGAGTCATTCTTCAGCGCAAAGAGGATGGCAGCGCCGCCATTGCACTACCGCCTTATCACGATCGAAGCGCGCCGGACCTCCCAGCCTTCCCGTTCCAGTTCCGGCACGCTGTGGTTCTCGCTGGGGTAGCCGATGCAGAAGTAACCGATCAGTGTCCACTCAGGCGGCACGTCCAGGATCGTCGCCATCTCGGCCGGATCGAGGATCGAGACCCAGCCCATGCCTATTCCTTCGGCTCGCGCCGCCAGCCACATCGTGTGGACCGCCATGACAGCTGAATAGTCTATGGTGGCTGGCATAGTCAGGCGGCCAAGCCCATGCCCTTGCTCGGTTGCGCGGTCGGCGAAAACCGCAAGCTGGCAGGGCGCCTCATTCAGGCCGGCAAGCTTCAGGCGCGAATACAGGGCGGCGCGTTCACCGCAAAAGGTTTGGAGTGCCTCCGCGTTGCAGCGCTCGAAGCAGGCCCTGACGGCGGCGCGGCATGCTTCGCTCTCGGCGACGACGAAGCGCCAGGGCTGGCTCAGCCCGACGGACGGCGCGGCGCTGGCAAGCTCGAGCAGCCGCTCCAGCGCTCCATCGGGGAGCGGCGTCGGCTTGAACCGCCTGACGTCGCGCCGCCACAGGAAAAGGTTGGCGAGCGCAGCGCGAAAATCGGCCGGGAACTCTGGGTTTGCCGTCATGGCGCGTTGCCTTGTTGTGATTGCCCGGTTCGCCGGATGTTCGTCTTGTTTGCTTCGATCCAGGCGCTGATGAGGCGCTTCGAGCGACACTTCGTCTACCCGCATTGTCGCATTTCGCCGGCTGGCAACTTGCAGCTAAGGCCGGACGACATCCCTGCCGGCAACGCCGTTGGACCTCGATCGGCAAAACAAAACCCGCCTCGGCAGGCCGGGCGGGCGTCGGTGCGAATCATCACCATATCGAGATTAGTAGCATAGCTGCCGGCACAAAGCAAGAACAAAATGTGGCGCCTCCGATAAAAACTGCCGATTTCAACTCTCGAGCGGGGCGATCGCTGCGGCCGCAACCGTGCGGCCGAGGCCGCCATGCAGATCGAGGCATCGTTCGAACCATTGCGCCATGACATCGCTGTCGTCGAGCAGCCGGTAGGGCGTGGCGATGCGCGCCCATTGCAGCGCGCCGAAAACGATGTAGTCGGCAAATAGCGGCGACCGGCCGCCGATGAAGGGCTGATAGCCAAGCATCGAGCGCAGCGGCTCCAGCGAGGCGCGGAAGCCGGCGAGCCCGGCGTCGCGGGTGGCGTAAACCGCCTCCAGGGGCTTGCCGAAGCGCTGCTCGCGGTTCTGCCGGAAATAGGCGGCGTTCGCCTCGTCCTGCATGGCGTGCAGGTCCAGTATCGCAGCGGTGGTGACGTAGGGATGGATGGTCAGCTGCGACCAGCGTTCGATGAAGCGCGCCGTCGCCTTGCCGCCGTCGCCGGAAAACAATGTCGGCCGCTCGGGATAGGTCTCCTCGAGATAGAGCGCGATGGCGAAGGAATCGGCGACCACCGTCTCGCCGTCGCGGATCACCGGAACGAGCTTCGAGACGCCGCCTTCCACCTTCGGCACTTCAAGGAAACGGGTCGGCACGCTGGTGATGTCGAGCCCTTTGTGGGCCAGCGCCATCGCCGCCTTCCAGCAATGTGGGCTGAATGGGCGGGCGGCATCGCGTCCGACAAGGTCATAGAGCAGAATGGTCATTGGCGGCAGCGTCCTTGCAGTCTAACTATGCCCGAAACAGACCCGCGCAGGGGGTCTCGCAGGTCGGGAGAAAATGAAACAGCATTTCAGGATGTTTGCGGCCTACAATCAATGGGCCAACGGCCGCATCTACGATGCCGCCGCCGATCTCGACGAGGAAGAGTTCGACCGCAATGTCGGCGTCTTCTTCGGTTCTATGATGGGAACGCTCAACCACCTCCTGGCAGCCGACCGTATCTGGATGAAACGCTTCACCGGCGAGGGCGACGCGCCGGCAAGGCTCGACACGGTCCTGCACCGCGCCTTGCCAGGCTTGCGGCTGGCGCGCGAGGCCGAGGACAAACGGATCATCGACTGGGTCGACGGCCTGAGCGACAAGGCGCTGTCGGGCCGCTTCTCCTACATGACCGTCTCGGATATGCGCACCGTCTCGCAGCGGCTGGCGCCGGCGCTCGACCACTTCTTCAACCACCAGACCCACCACCGCGGCCAGGCGCATGCGATCCTGACCATTCTGGGCAAGCCAAGCCTCGGACTGGACCTGACGATGTTCCAGCGCAGCGAGGAGGGCAGGGCTTTCGCCTGAACCTGGGGCGGCTGGTGAAGCGGACGGTGGATAGAGGGCGATCTGCCGAGATTGCAAAACGCGCCAAAACATTTTATGGAGCGGATGGTCGTGAGGGCGGCCGCTTCAGCAGCATTCAGCAGCAACAGCGAGAATTGGCACGCATGCCCAATGAACCCTTGCGCCTCGTGGCGTTCTTCGCCGTGGTCCTGGCGCTTCTCAACTCCGGTTATTATTTCCACCAGGGCGACATTGTCGCGACCATCTATTTCATGATCGGCGCCATTCTTGTGACCGCGGTAACGCGGATGAGCATCAGACGGCAGCTGATTTAGGACCGATCTTCTTATCTGGCCGCCATCTCGACGGCTGGTTCGCTTCGACTGCGATCGAATTGAAAGCAAAGTCTTAGGACTTCGTTTGCGCTGTTGCTTCAAGGTAGCCTGCTGAAGCAGGAGCAAAAGCATGCAGATCGATTTGTCCCCAACGAGCTGGGGCAGGGTCGTGGCCGTTACCGTCGCGGGCACGGCGGTCTGCATTGCAGCCGCATTCCTCGTCGATTCCTTTAATTTCCCATATTTGTCGCCGGAAGCGCTGTGGCGGGCGCAGCTCACAGACCTGCTGCTGCCGCTTGTCCTGGCCAGCTCGTTCTTCTTCTTCCTCATGTGGAAAATGCGCCAGCTGGCGATCGCGCAGAAGGTACTGGCCGTCGTCGCGGCGACCGACAGCCTGACGGCGGTATTCAACCGGGGTGCATTTTCCATGCTCGTCGAGGCCTATCTCGAACAGGCCCGCAGCCATTCCGTCGTCAATGCCGGAGCCTTGCTGATCGTCGATGCCGATCATTTCAAATCCGTCAACGACCGCCTCGGCCACGACTGCGGAGACCAGGCGCTCAAGCTGATCGCCAAGACAATCCAGGGCCAGCTACGCGGCGCCGACATCGTCGGCCGGATCGGCGGCGAGGAATTTGCGGTCTTCCTTCCCGGCGCAGATCCTTCGCAGTCCTGGCTGGTGGCGGAGACAATTCGCCGGCGCGTCCGTGAGGCGGAGTTCTCGCCTGGCGGCCGGCCCTGTCCTCTCTCGGTCAGCATCGGCGGCGTCGCCTTCAGCGGGCCGACCACCTACGCCGAGATGTTCGTGGTGGCGGACAAGCACCTTTACAGGGCCAAATCGAACGGCCGCGATCAGGTCAGTTTCGAAACCGCGGCAGCGGGCGACCCGCCGGGCGGCGGCCCGATGACGGTCCATTGATGGTCGTTTCTGTCAGGCGGCGTAGCCGCCGAGGCCCCGGGCGACCGGCTTGACCGAGACCGCCGGCTGGGCGGCCGGCCAGAGGATGCCTGCCGTTACGGCAAAGGTGATCAGGGCGTCGCGTGCCGCTTCGGCCGAGATATCGCCGGCACGTGCCGCCTCGCAGGCCTTCACCGCGGCGCCATAGCTCAGCCGGCGGCGCGAAGGCGGGAACTCGGTCAGGAATTCGTGCATCTCGGAGAACGAAGCGATCGTACGCTTGTAGCCGGCGCCAACGGTTAGGGCGACCGGGGTGGAAAACGTCCTGTCGTGCATTCTGGCCTCTCGAATGGGCGGAGGTCACGGCGGACGCCGTTCTCCGGTCTGGGGGTCGGGCAGAAACGCGGATCACGGCGCGAGGTTCCATGTTGCCGGGATTGTTTTTTCGCCGGCTCCGGGAGCGGTCGCCGGGCGAGCAGCGCCGACGTCGAGGCAGGTGCCTATTTCCACATGCCGCGCATGCGGGCGCCGAGGTCGACACGTACCTGCGGCTGGCGGCGCGGATCGTCTCTGGCCTGGACGCTGGCCCAAGCCAGCTGTTCGAAGGCGCCTAGGATCGAGCGCGGGATGAAGCGCGTGCGCGAGGCATAGACATGGCGGTCGCCGCGCGCCGCCTGGCCGTGGACGAAAAAGCGATGCGGCATGACCATGTGCAGGCTGTCCTTGGCCCGCGTCATCGCCACGTAGAGCAGCCGCCGCTCCTCGTCGACGTCCTCCTTGCTGCCGACGCCGAGATCGATCGGGATGCAGCCGTCGACGGTGTTGAGCACGAAGACGTTCTTCCACTCCTGGCCCTTGGCCGAATGGATCGTCGACAGGATCAGATAATCCTCGTCGCGGTGCGGCGGGCCAGCCTCGTCGCTGGTCGCGTCCGGCGGATCGAGTGTCAGCTCGGTGAGGAAGCGCTCGCGCGACGCATAGCCGGAAGCGATCTGCTCGAGCTGCAGGAGATCGGCCCGGCGCGTCGTTGCATCCTCGTGGATACGTTCCAGATGCGGCTCGTACCAGAGCCTGACCTGTTCGATGTCGGCCGGCCATTTTTGCGCGCCGGCGCGCAGGCCGCTATAGAGCGCGACAAAACCCGGCCAGTCGTCGGCGGCACGCTGCGGCGGCCGATAGCGGGCAAGCCCCATCGTCTCGTCGAGCGAATTTGCCATGGTCTCGACGATCGCATTGGCGGCCGAAGGGCCGATGCCCGGCAGAAGTTGCAGCACGCGAAAGCCGGCGACGCGGTCGCGCGGGTTTTCGGCAAAGCGCAGCACGGCCAGCAAGTCCTTGACGTGAGCTGCATCGAGAAATTTCAGCCCGCCGAACTTGACGAAGGGGATGTTGCGGCGCGTCAGCTCGATCTCCAGCGGGCCGCTATGGTGCGAGGCGCGAAACAGCACCGCCTGTGATTTGAGAACAGTGCCGGCCTCGCGTTCGGTCAGTATCGCCTGGCAGACATAGCTCGCCTGCTCGGTCTCGTCGCGCACGCTGACCAGCTTCGGCTTTTCCGCCGATTTGCGCTCGGTCCAGAGATTTTTGGTGAAACGCTCCGACGCTTCGCCGATCACCGCATTGGCCGCCGCCAGGATCGTCTCGGTCGAACGGTAGTTGCGCTCCAGCATGACGACCTCGGCCGGCTGCGCGAACTGCTTCGGAAAATCCAGGATATTGCGCACTTCCGCGGCGCGGAACGAATAGATCGACTGCGCGTCGTCGCCGACCACCGTCAGCCCCGATCCGTCGGGCTTGAGGGCCGTCAGGATCGAGGCCTGCAGCCGGTTGGTGTCCTGGTATTCATCAACCAGCACATGGTCGAAACGTGCACCCAGATGCGCGGCGATTTCCGGCTCGCCGGCCATCTGCGCCCAGTAGAGCAGCAGGTCATCGTAATCGAGCACGTTCTGCGCCTGCTTGGCCTCGACATATCGGGCGAACAATTGCTTCAGCTGTTCGGCCCAGCCGGCGCACCACGGGAACACCGAACCCAGCACCTCGCCGAGCGGCGCCTGTGCGTTGACGGCGCGCGAATAGATCGCCAGGCAGGTGCCCTTGGTCGGGAAGCGGGCTTCGGTCTTCGAAAACCCAAGCTCGTGGCGGGCGAGGTTCATCAGGTCGGCGGAATCCTCGCGATCGTGGATGGTGAAGGCCGGATCGAGACCGATCTCCAGCGCATAATCGCGCAGCAGCCTGGCGCCGATGCCGTGGAACGTGCCGGCCCAGCTCAGCGCATCGGTGATCACCGAGGCATCGCGCCCCAGCACCTCGCCGGCGATGCGCTCGACCCGCTTGGCCATTTCCGCCGCGGCACGGCGCGAAAATGTCATCAAAAGGATGCGGCGCGGGTCGGCACCCCTGACGATCAGATGCGCGACCCGGTGCGCCAGCGTGTTGGTCTTGCCGGAGCCGGCGCCGGCAATCACCAGCAACGGCCCGGCGATCTTGCCGTCGCCATGTTCGACGGCAAGCCGCTGCTCGGCGTTGAGCTTCGCCAGATAGGCCGGCTGGAAGGACGAATCACGGGCGGCGAGGTTCATCGCCCATCAAGCATCGTTTCTGCTTTGTTCGCAACGGTTTGCGGAGCCGGAATAGGGCTCGTGAACGAAGAAGCCTTGCGGGCAGGCCTGTCGACTAACGCTCGGGCTCGACGCCCATCCTTGCCGATTGCCGCCGCAGCGCCTCGCGATCGTCCTGTGGCGGCGGCAGCAGCAGCGGATCAAAATCGTCGGGCACCTCGTCGATCACTTTCTTGGCGACGCGATAGGCGACATAGACGATTGCCCCGGCGATGAGCAGACGGATCATGCCTTCCTCCATTGATTGTGCAGCAACCGGAGACGCGGCATTTTGTTCCCGGGCCCCCTGGCGAATGCAGGAACGACACCGTCCGCGCAACCAAATCGCCGACGCCTCGTTGTCGGGCGAGAGGAGACTGCGATGAAAAAGCGCTCAATCCTGCTGCTTATGGCAGCTCTGACTGTTGCGGGTTGCGACAACAACATCCAGCCGACCAAGGCCCCTGGCGACACGGTCGATCAGAACCCGCAGGTCGACAAGAATCCGGTGCCGAAGTCGACGACCGGCGGCGATCAGCCCGGCACGCCGCCGAAACAATGACCGCCTCAAATGGCGTCGGCGCCGGTCAAGGAAGGTGGCCGGCGCCGCTTGGGAGGAAGCTGATGGCGCCGGCCAGGCGGAGATCAGGCCCGCCGCACATCCAAGGATAGCCGAGTCTTTCCGCAGCGTCATGGTCGATAGCGTACAGACGGCACGCCCCTGTGGACAAACCTGCCGGCCACAGCAGCGTTTGTTCATCACATAGTTCATTCTTCCCATGGAACAAACCAAGCTGCTGCGTGTTTGGATGTCGATCGGACGCTCCCAAGGCCGCCGTTCACGAAAGAGCCCGCTCTCCTTGTCCCCCCTCAGGATAGCGGGTTCTTTTTGCGTTTTGCGGGAAGTCGCGGCGCGCGGGGTCGACATCACCAGCTTTGTCGGTTTTCGCGGCTTATGCGGCGAACCGGGGCTCAAGCCCTTGCGAAGCATGGTTGTCCCGTGCAAAAGCCCGGCCATGCTGATCATCAACGACCTTTCGCTCCGCATGGCCGGACGCCTGCTTCTCGACCATGCCTCACTGACCTTGCCGGCCGGTAGCAAGGCTGGCCTTGTCGGCCGCAACGGCACCGGCAAGACGACCCTGTTCAAGGCGATCACCGGCGACCTCGCCTCCGAGACCGGCTCGATCAGCCTGCCCAAGAACACGCGCATCGGCCAGGTGGCGCAGGAAGCGCCGGGCACCGAGGAGCCGCTGATCGAGATCGTGCTCAAGGCCGACCTCGAACGGAGTGCGCTGCTCGAAGAGGAAAAGACGGCGGCCGACCCGCACCGCATCGCCGACATCCACATGCGGCTGGCCGATATCGATGCGCACTCGGCCGAGTCACGCGCGGCCACCATTCTCGCCGGCCTCGGCTTCGACGATGCCGCGCAGCGGCGCCCGGCCTCGTCCTTCTCCGGTGGCTGGCGCATGCGCGTCGCGCTGGCCGCCGTGTTGTTTGCCGAGCCCGATCTGCTGCTGCTCGACGAGCCGACCAATTATCTCGACCTCGAAGGCACGCTGTGGCTGGAAAACTACGTGTCGAAATATCCGCATACCGTGCTGCTGATTTCGCACGATCGCGACCTGCTCAACCGCGCCGTTAATTCGATCGTTCATCTCGACCAGAAGAAGCTGACCTTCTGGCGCGGCGGCTACGACCAGTTCGAGCGCCAATACACCGAGCAGCGCGAATTGCAGGAGAAGGGCCGCGTCAAGCAGGAAGCCGCGCGAAAGCACATGGAATCCTTTGTCGAGCGCTTCCGCGCCAAGGCATCGAAGGCGAGGCAGGCGCAGTCGCGCATCAAGGCGCTGGAGAAGATGAAGCCGATCGCCGCGATCGTGAACGACACGGTGCGGCCGTTCTCCTTTCCGGAGCCGGTGAAGACGGTGGCCTCGCCGATCATTGCGCTGAACAACGTCAATGTCGGCTACGTCGAGGGTGCGCCGATCCTGAAGAAGATGACGCTGCGCATCGATGCCGACGACCGCATCGCGCTGCTCGGCGCCAACGGCAACGGCAAGTCGACCTTCGCCAAGCTTTTGGCCGGCCGGCTGAAGCCGGAGACCGGCTCCATGACTGTGGCGCCCGGGCTGAAGGTGGCAATCTTCGCCCAGCACCAGCTCGACGACCTCAGGCCCGATGAAAACGCCTATGAACACGTCCGCCGGCTGATGCCGGACGCGCCAGAATCCAAGGTGCGCGGCCGCGTCGCCCAGTTCGGCCTGACCACCGAAAAGATGAATACCGCGGCCAAGGATCTGTCCGGCGGCGAGAAGGCGCGGCTCCTGATGGGCCTGTCGGCCTTCGAGGGGCCGAACCTTTTCATCCTCGACGAGCCGACCAACCATCTTGATATCGACAGCCGTGAATCGCTGATCCATGCGCTGAACGATTTTCCCGGCGCGGTCATCCTGATCTCGCACGACCGCCATCTGCTCGAAGCGACCGCCGATCGGCTTTGGCTGGTCAAGGACGGCGCGGTTAATCCGTATGACGGCGATCTCGAGGATTACAAGACACTGGTCACCGGCGTCTCCGGCGACCGCCGCGGCAAGCGCGAGGCGGACAAAGCGTCGAAGGCCGACCGCCGCCGCGATGCGGCCGCGCGCCGCGCCGCCTTCGAGCCGCTGGCCAAGGAAATCCGCGCCACCGAAGCGCTGATGGACCGCCTCCGCAAGCGCATCGACCTGATCGAGGACGAACTCGCCAACCCGGCCGTCTACGAAAAGGACCCGTCGACCGCGACAAGGCTGGCCAAGGAGCGCTCACAACTTGCGCAACAGCTGGCCGGCCATGAGGAAAAATGGCTGTCGATGTCGGCGGAGTACGAGGAAGGCACGGCGGAGTAGGACGATGTCGACAAAACTTTGGATCGAAGTTGCCAAGGTTTTGGTTGTCAATTCCGAAGCTGTCGCAAAATGCCCTGAGTGTGGAGACGGCAATCTGCTGGTCATCGACGCCGGAGCCGGATCATCGCATGTCGAGCGCCACATACATTGCCCGAAATGCGGCGCCTACAACGCCTTGCTCAAGCGCATTGATGGCGGGTAACTGGCCCTACACGCCGCCGCCATAAACGACTAGTTTGCTCCCATGAATCAGCACGCGAAGCTCAGAATCGGCCATTCGGCCTGTCCGCATGATTGCCCGTCGACCTGCGCGCTCGAGGTCGAGCTGCTCGATGAAAAGCGCATCGGTCGCGTCCATGGCGCCAAGGCCAACAGCTATACGGCCGGCGTCATCTGCGCCAAGGTCGCCCGTTACGCTGATCGCGTCCATCATCCCGACCGCCTGCTGAAGCCGCTGATCCGAGCCGGCGGCAAGGGCGAGGGCGCCTGGAAGGAATCCAGCTGGGAGGCGGCGCTCGACCTCGTCGCCGAAAGGTTCATAGCCGCCGAGGCAAAATATGGCTCGGAGACGGTCTGGCCCTATTACTATGCCGGCACGATGGGTCTGGTGCAGCGCGACGGCATCGAGCGGCTCAGGCACGCCAAGAAATATTCCGGCTTCTTCGGCTCGATCTGCACCAATCTGGCCTGGACCGGCTGGATGATGGGCGCCGGCGCGCTGCGCGGCCCCGACCCGCGCGAAATGGCAAAGTCCGACTGCGTGGTGATCTGGGGCACCAACGCCGTGGTCACGCAGGTCAACGTCATGACCCACGCCATCAAGGCGCGCAAGGAACGCGGCGCCAAGATCGTCGTCATCGACGTCTACGAAAATGCAACGATGAAGCAGGCCGATCTCGGCCTGGTGCTGAAGCCCGGCACCGACGGCGCGCTGGCCTGCGCGGTGATGCACGTGCTGTTCCGTGACGGCATGGCCGACCGCGCCTATCTGGAACAATACACCGACGATCCTCACGGTCTGGAAGCGCATCTCAGCACAAAGACGCCGCAATGGGCGGCTGATATCACCGGGCTTTCTGTCGACGAAATCGAGACCTTCGCCCGGCTCGTCGGCACGACGAAGAAGACCTACTTCCGCCTCGGCTACGGCTTTTCGCGGCAGCGCAACGGTTCGGTCAACATGCATGCCGCGGCCTCGATCGCCGCGGTTACCGGCTGCTGGCAATATGAGGGCGGCGGCGCCTTCCATTCCAATTCGGGCATCTTCAAGCTCAACCAGGAACTGCTCGAAGGCACACGGATGCGCGACCCCGCGATCCGTCATCTCGATCATTCGCGCATCGGCCCGGTGCTGACCGGGGCTGAGGATGCGCTCTATGGCGGCCCGCCGGTGACGGCGCTGCTGATCCAGAACACCAATCCGGTCAATGTCGCGCCGGAGCAGCGGCTGGTGAAGCAAGGTTTTCTGCGCGACGATCTGTTTTCCTGCGTGCACGAGCAGTTCATGACCGACACCGCCAAGCTCGCCGATGTCGTCCTGCCGGCGACGATGTTTCTCGAGCATGACGACGTCTACAAGGGCGGCGGCAACCAGCACATCACACTCGGGCCGAAGCTGATCGATCCGCCGGAAGGTCCGCGCACCAACCATTTCGTCATCGAGGAGCTCGGCAAAAGGCTCGGTATCGCCGATCGCCCTGGCTTCGGCATGACCGAGCAGCAGCATATCGACATCATCTTGGGCAAGCGCGGGCTGGGCAGCTTTTCGAGCCTGAAAGAGCAGAAATGGGTCGATTTGCAGCCGGATTTCGAGGCCGCACATTTCCTGGACGGCTTCGGCCATGCCGACAAGAAATTCCATTTCCGCGCCGACTGGACGGGCCAGGCCGCACCCAACCGGCCGCCGAAAAGCATGGGCCTGTTCGGACCGGTGGCGAACCTGCCGGAATTCCCCGACCACGTCGACCTGATCGAGGTGGCTGATGAGAAGCATCCGTTCCGGCTGACCACCTCGCCGGCGCGCAATTTCCTCAATTCGACCTTTGCCGAAACGCCGGTATCGCAGGCAAAGGAGCGCCGGCCGGAGTTGCTCCTGCATCCCGATGATGCGGCGGCACTCGGCGTCGCCGACGGCGGCCGTGTCGAGGTCGGCAACCAGCGTGGCGAGGTGGTGCTGCACGCAAAGCTGTTCGACGGCATTAAGCGCGGCGTCGTCGTCGCCGAAGGCATCTGGCCGAACAGCGCCCATGAGCGCGGCGAGGGCATCAACGTGCTGACCGGCGCCGATGCGCCGGCGCCCTATGGCGGCGCCGCCTTCCACGACAACAAGGTCTGGCTGCGCCCGGCGGATTGAGCGTCGGAACGATATCTCCATCCGGCCGTTTTCGCGTGGCGGGTGGAGGCATTGTCATGGCAGAAGTGTTGCCGGCGCCGGATCCCATCGGAAGGACACTGTCGTCCGGCGAACTCGTGACCACGATGTCCCACTTTCATCGCGCCGAGATTGCGCGCATGGCTGGGTGGCGTGACCGCCTGGACCGGACGAGCAACTGGGCGATAACCGTTGTCGCAGCAATGCTGTCCGTTTCGCTTTCGACAGCCAGCGCTCACCATGGCGTGCTGCTGTTTGCCATGCTGCTTGTTCTGCTGCTGCTGTGGATAGAGGCCCGCCGATATCGCTTCTTCGACTTCTACCGGGCTCGCGTGCGCCAGTTCGAACGGCACTATTTCGCGCAGATATTCTCGCCGCAGCCGGATTTCGCGTCCGATTGGCTGTTGATCGTCGGCGAGAGCCTGCGCGCGCCGAAATTCCTGATTTCGCAACGCATGGCTTTGGCGCGCCGCCTGCGTCGCAATTACATCTACATGCTGCTGATCCTGCTGCTGGCCTGGATCCTCAAACTGTCGACCCCCAGTCTTCTGACCGAAGGTGTCCGCATCGGCTTCGTCGGGTCGATGCGTGAGGCCGTCGCCAGTGCTGCCTTGGGTCCAATTCCGGGCGCCGTCATCGTCGTGCTGGTCGCCGTCCTCTATGCGGGCCTGCTGGTGACAGCATTTCTGACAGAGAGCGACGACGGCGAACTCTCCTTCGGTGACGTCCACGTCTAGCAACGCAACGCCCTGTCTAGCAACGCAACGCCCTGTCGCGCGTTGTTGGACACGTGCATTGGGCGATGGGGGTCTCATGGCTTGGCAGGCTCCGACACGTTCCAGCCTGGCGCTGCTGGTTTGCGCTTTCGTCCCCGCGGGGGCGGCCTGGGCAGCGCAGACGCTCGTTGCCGGTACCCGGGCCTCCGGCATGGGTGGTTCGGGCGAAGGCGCTTTCGTCGCCGAGATCGTGCTTCTGCTGCTTGTCGGGCGCGGCCTGGGCGAAGTGCTGCAGCGTTATGGCCAGCCGGCAATCATGGGCCAACTGATCGGCGGCATCCTGCTCGGTCCTTCGCTGTTCGGCTGGCTGTGGCCGTCGGCCCAGCACCTGATCTTTCCCAGTGATCCTGCGCAAAAGGGCATGATCGACGCCGTCTCGCAGCTCGGCATCCTGATGCTGCTTTTGCTGACCGGCATGGAGACGGACCTGCGGCTGGTGCGCCGGGTTGGCGCGGCCTGTTTTTCCATTTCGGCTACCGGCGTCGTGGTGCCCTTCATCTTCGGTTTTGCGCTGGCGCAGTTCCTGCCGGACGCATTGCTGGCTGACCCCACGCAGCGCACCGTCGCCGGGCTGTTCCTGGGCACGGCGCTGTCGATCTCGTCGGTCAAGGTCGTCGCCATGGTGGTGCGCGAGATGAACTTCATGCGCCGCAACCTCGGACAGGTGATTATTTCCTCGGCGATCATCGAGGACACGATCGGCTGGCTGGTCATCGCCGTAACCTTCGGCATCGCCACCAATGGCAAGCTACAGTTCGCGCCGCTGGTGACCACCATCGCCGCGGTGGCACTGTTCATGGTGTTCTCCTTCACCATTGGCCGCCGTCTTGTCTTCACCTTGATCCGCTGGACCAACGATCAATTCCGCAGCGAGTTTGCGGTGATCACCATGATCCTCATCATCATGGGAGCGATGGCGCTGATCACTAATCTGATAGGCGTCCATACCGTGCTGGGGGCGTTCGTTGCCGGCATCCTGGTCGGGGAATCGCCCATCCTCTCCAGCCATATCGAAGGCCAGCTTCGCGGCGTCATCACCGCGCTGTTTATGCCGATCTTCTTCGGCATGGCGGGGCTTTCCGCCGATCTCACCGTGCTCGCCGATCCAACCCTTGCCATGCTGACGGGCGCTCTCGTGGTCGTCGCCAGCATCGGCAAGTTTGGCGGCGCGTTCATCGGCGCCAAGCTCGCCGCCATGTCGTTCAAGGAAGCAATCGCCGTCGGCAGTGCCATGAACGCGCGCGGCTCGACCGAGGTGATCGTCGCCAGCATCGGCCTGTCGATGAACATCCTGTCGCACAATCTCTTCACCATGATCGTCACCATGGCCGTGATCACCACCTTGGCCATGCCGCCGATGCTGCGCTGGGCGCTCGGCCGGCTGCCGGTTGGGCACGACGAGCAGCAGCGTGTCGAGCGCGAGGCGTTGGACGAATACGGCTTCATTTCCAGGCTGGAGCGGCTGCTGGTGCTAGTCGACGACAGCAGGATCGGCAAGTTCACTGCATATCTCGCCGGACTGGTCGGCGGAGGCAGCGGCATGCCCACCACCTTGCTTCGCCTGCCCACCACCTTGCTTCAGCCGAAAGACGGCCGAGTTGACAGGCCGACCGACAGCAAGGGACAGGAGCGCGCCCTCCAGGAAATCAAAAAGGGCGCAAAAAAGAGCGCTCAGGCGGTGAAACGGACCGAAGATACGCTTGTCGACAAAGTCCATCTGACGGCCCGGACCGAATTGGAAGCCACGGGTGAGACGATCGCCGAAGAGGCCCGCAAGGGATACGGCCTGTTGCTGGTCGGCCTGGACAATGTGCTGACCGCCGATGGCGCCTTCGCGCCGGCCCTCAACGATATTGCCGCAGGATTTGACGGCCCGCTTTGCCTGGTCCTGAACGGCGGCAATGCTGGCGAAAAGATGCCGACGCTGAAGGCCGGCACCAGCATTCTCGTCCCCGTCAACGGTACCCAGGTGGCGCGTCGCGCCGCCGACCTGGCGCTGGCGCTGGCGCGTCCAAACCGGGCGCGGATCAAGGTTCTCTACGTCTCGCAAAAGGCAGCCAAGGGCCGCAGGTCGACATCGGTGTCACATAGCCGCGAAGAGGCCGTGCTGAAAGACATCGCCGATCTGGCGGGCCGCTACGGCCTGCATATCGACACAGCGTTCCATACCCGCGTCACACCCGACAAGGCGATCACCCGGGAGGCGGCCAAAGGAGCGGCGATCGTCGTGATGGGCGTCACCCAACGTCCGGGTGAGGACCTGTTCTTCGGTGAAACCGCCGGCGCTGTTTTAGCCGCCTGCAACTGCCCGGTCGTGCTTCTGGCCAGCGCGCGGCCCAAGCACGACACCGCCGGCGCTGAGCTGGCAGCGTGATTTTCACCGCGCATTGATCGGTCGGCAGGAATGTCGATCGAGTCTCTGAAAGCGCTGATCAGCCAAGCGTAAAAGAACTCGAACCGAACGGCTCGGTTCCGTTAGCAGAGAGTACAGGAAAGGGTGAACGCCGGCTCAAAGAATGTTCGCGCGGCAAATCACCACTGACCGCATAACTAATTGAAAAGAAATCAGAAGATTGTGGCAGAAGGGACCTTATGCCGGATTTTCAAGCGGCCAATTTGGCGCACCCGTACAAAATTTTCGTGATTGGAAACGACAGGCTTGCCGACCCATCTCGGGGTGGTCCGAGCGACGCGAATTCCTCCCGAGGCACGCCACTTGACGGACAGACCAAAGAACTACCGGAGTACCGAAATGACCAAGCTCGCTCTTACCGCCGCCGCCATCCTCGTTGCCACCGGCACTGCTTTTGCCGGCAGCGACCATTATGGCTCGGACAACGTCAACCAGCCGGCCGCTGCTGCTGCCAACGTCGACAACACCTTCACCGGTTCGATCCGCAAGCCAGTTACTTCCGAGCATACCGGTGCCAAGACAACCTCCGAGTCGGTGGCGCCTGAATCCGGCCAAGGCATCTGGGGCCGCTGATTATCACGGCCCGCAACACAAAGAGCGGCGGGCTTGGCCCGCTACTCTTGCTGTCGCGTATCAACGGGCGTGTGCGCCGAATAGCATCCTGCGCCAATCGAATACTTTGATTTGCAGGTTTCATCTGTAGCCACAATCTCGGTTGCTGAAATCGTCCAGCAACGTGCACATCGGAAAAAGCCGGGTGCGTATTCGTCGGCGCGGACAGCGCTCTCATCTCGAATGCGTCGAAAGCAACGACAACTCACGAATGACCAGTACATTGGAGTACCTGAAATGACCAAGACTGCTCTTACCGTCGCCACCATCGTCCTCGTCGCCACGGGCAGCGCCTTTGCAGGCAGCGATCACTATGGCTCGGACGGCGTCAACCAGCCGGCCGCGCCTGTTGGCAACGCGCCTGCCGGCAGCATCGACAGCGGGTTTACCGGTTCGATCCGCAAGCCGCTGACGGCCGAGCACAATGCCGTCGACACCGAGGCGACGACCCGGTTCGGCGCGGATCAACCCGTAGTGCCCCAATCTGGCCGGGGCAACTGGGGCCGATAGTTCCTCAAACCCTGGCGCACCAAGAGCGGCGGGCTGGGCCCGCCGCTTTTGTTTGCGCGAAGCCGGGTTTGGTCGAAAGGTCGGCGATCCCCCGGCCTGTCAGGCAGTCGCTAGCGAAGATCCTTCGGCCAAATGCAGTGCGTCAGTCGGGCGCTGCCGAAGGTGAGACCGGTCCAATCGCCGTCGACGTCGAACCGAGCCAGGCCCGCGGTGGGGTATTTTTCCGCCAGCTTCTTCAGCGCCGCTTGGTCCGATCCAGCCCCGGCAAGCCCGCGCGCGAACTCCTCCAGCCCGGGATTGTGGCCAAGCACCAGCAGCGTTCCAGTCCCCGCCTTTACTTGCCGCACCTTGGCGAGGATGTCCGCCGCCGCCGCCTCGTAGAGCGCCTGGGATAATTTGGCCTGCACCTTCGCCGGCAATTCCGCCGAGACCAGCCGCCACGTGTCGCGGGTGCGCAGCGCCGGCGACACCAGCGCCAGCTCCGGCAGCCAGCCGCGCCGGGCCAGTTCGCGCCCGACCAGTGGTGCTGCCTTCAGCCCGCGGGCGGACAGCGGCCGGTCGAAGTCGATGAGGTTGGGATCGTCCCAACTCGACTTGGCGTGACGCAGGAGCAGCAGTTGCTTCATGGATTCAAAATAAGGCCGAAGCGTCGCGTGCGCCATGCACGACGCGGACGATCTCGACGCGCTGTTCGGCCAGGCGATAAAGCACGAGATAGTTGCCGATCGTCAACGCCCGCACCTCGGCAGCGATGTCGGGCCTCTTGGGACCGGATTCCGGGAATGTGCCCAATTGCACGATGCGCTCGGCAATAGCATCCAAAAAGCGGTCCGCGGCAAGCGGGTTGTCCCTTGCAATGCCAAACCAAATATCGATCAGGTCGTCTTCTGCCGCCGGGCTGTGGACAATGCGGATGTCAGCCATTCCGCCGGTTTTTGCCGGTGTTGCCCAACCGGCCGCGGGCTTTCTGTTTTATGTCCTCGATGTCGAACGGCGCAAACGGACCGCTCTCCAGCCCTTCCGTCCAGACTTTCCGCAACCGCTCCGCTTCGGCCTCGCGCAAGGGCTGGCGAAGCCGCCATTCGCGCAGTGCCTCGCGGATCACTTCGCTTGCCGAACCGTACTGCCCGCTGGCCACCGCGCGTTTGACCATGTCCAGCAGTTCCGGGGAAAGCGCTACGCTGACTTTTTCGACTGTCGCCATCAAGCCGTCTCCTCGCGAAAACGGTAGCAAAATTTGCTACCAAATTCAAGAACTGACCCTCACGGCGTGATCCGCGCCAGGTGCTCGAGATCGGTCTCTTCGCGCAGCGGGTCGGGCGCGATCACCACCGACGTGGCGTTGTCGGCATCGTCGGCGAAGCGCGAAAACACCGTGCGGCCGCCTTCCATCCGCGCCTTGCCTTCGGCGACAAGGCCCAACGCCAGCGGATAAAGTTGGTGCTCGGCCTTGAGCACGCGCGCGGCTAGCGTGTCCTCATTGTCGCCGACCATCACCGGCACGGCGGCCTGGGCGATGATCGGCCCGTCATCCATGTCGAGCGTGACGAAATGCACCGTGCAGCCATGGATGCGCATGCCCGCGCGGAGGGCCCGCGCATGCGTATCCAGCCCCTTGAAGGCAGGCAGCAGGGCAGGGTGGATATTGATCATGCGGCCCTGCCACTTCTCTACGAAGCGCGCGCCGAGGATGCGCATATAGCCGGCCAGCGCGACGATCTCGGCGCCGAACGACAAGAGGGCCGCATCGATCGCCTCGTCATGCGCTTGCTTGCTGGCATGGTCGGAGCGCGAAATCACTCTGGTGGCGATGCCGCGCGCCGCGGCGATGCCAAGGCCGGCGGCATTGGCACGGTCGGAGATGACGCCGACGATCTCGGCCGGATAGGCTGGGTTGCTCGCCGCCGCAACCAGCGCCGTCATGTTGGAGCCGCGCCCCGAGATCAGTACGACCGTCCGTTTCCTCATAGGCCAATCGAGCCCCGATAGATGACGCCGGCATCGCGGCGCGGCACGATCTGGCCGATCGGCGTCACCGTCTCGCCGGCCTCCTGCAGAACGGCGGCGACCTGCGCCGCCTGGCCGGAGGCGACGACCAGGATCATGCCGATGCCGCAATTGAAGGTCCGCATCATCTCTTCCGGCGCGACGTCGCCGGTCTTGGCCAGCCATGAGAACACCGGCGGCACCTCGATGGCGCCGAGATCGAGCTCGGCCGAAAAATCCTTGGGCAGAACGCGCGGGATATTTTCGGGAAAGCCGCCGCCGGTGATATGGGCCAGCGCCTTGATGCCATGCGTGTTGCGAATCGCCTTGAGGATCGACTTGACGTAGATGCGCGTCGGCTCGAGCAGCGCCTCGGCCAGCGTCGCCTCGTCATTGAACGGCGCCGGATCGCCCCAGCCAAGGCCGCTTACCGCGACGATGCGGCGGACCAGCGAAAAGCCGTTCGAATGCAGGCCCGACGAGGCGAGGCCGAGCAGCACGTCGCCCTCGACGATGTCGTCGGTCGGCAACAGCTGGCCGCGTTCGGCGGCACCGACGGCAAAGCCGGCAAGGTCGTAATCCTTGTCGTGATACATGCCGGGCATTTCCGCCGTCTCGCCGCCGATCAGCGCGCAGCCGGCCTGCCGGCAGCCGGCAGCGATACCGCCGACGATCGAAGCACCCTGGTCGGGATCGAGCTTGCCGGTGGCGAAATAGTCGAGGAAGAACAGCGGCTCGGCGCCTTGCACGACGATGTCGTTGACGCACATGGCGACGAGATCGATGCCGATCGTGTCGTGCTTGCCGGCGTCGATGGCGATCTTCAGCTTGGTGCCGACGCCGTCATTGGCGGCCACCAGCACCGGATCGGTGAAGCCGGCGGCCTTGAGGTCGAACAAACCGCCGAAGCCGCCGATCTCGCCATCGGCGCCTGGCCGGCGGGTGGCGCGCACCAGCGGCTTGATCTTCTCGACCATGAGATTGCCGGCGTCGATGTCGACGCCCGCTTCGGCATAGGTGAGCCCGTTCTTGCGCTTGCTCATTTCCGGCGCCTGCTCATCTGTTGCGCTTGCCTGTCGCTGTTTTCACTCGCGTGCGGGCTCTTCGCATGAACGGTTTTGCCCCGCAAGGCAAGCGCGCGATTAATGGTGGTTTCAGTTGGATGCCGCGGGAACCGGGCGCGATACACTCCAACAATAAAAAGAAATCCCTGCCAGAATTGCGGCGAGGCCTCCGACGGTTGCAAGAGACCTGATCTCACCGTCGAAGGGCAGGGTCCCATACGAGAAGCCGGCGGCGATCAAAGCCGCCGCGGCAGCCCACAGACCTGGATTTGCAACGACTGATCTTGAGAAAACGAACGCGACGACAGCGGCGGTCAGCCAGAGGGGCCAAGAGACGACCACGCCCACGGCCAGCTCAAGAGCGAAGGCCCACAGGAGATCTTGCGTCGCCACCTTGCGGTGCGGGGCTCCGAAAAATGCGAAGACCAAAAGACTTTCTGTCAGTCCGGCCAGATAACAAAGCGTTACTCGCCAAGCGATTGTGATTCTCTGCGCCATCGTCATTCAGCAGTGGGGAAATAGGCTGTCGCTTCACGGGCTCTTCGCATGGGCAACAGCGTCTTGCAAGGACGGCAGCGGAATACCGGGCACTTACGTCTCTTCCAGGAAAGGCACTGCCGTTTCGTCCGTCCAGAGGCGACCGCCCTTGGGGAGGGTCTGCTGCTGTCCCATAAATCGTTCATCGTGCCCGCGTCCTCCCGGTGACTGGAAGAAGGCATATTGAACATGTCTTGGGTTCCAACGCGCCCCGGCTGGATGTCCCTCATGAACGTGCCGCCAGATCGAACCCCAACTGGGTTCCCAGATATCAATGAACTTGAGAAATAGGCCGAGCAAAACCTTTGTATTCACCGGTTCGGCTCCAGCTTTGTAGCTAAACTCCAGCGAAGCATTGTTCTGGCTGTCTTCCGACAGATATTTGGAAAAGGAACCGCAATGGACTGATGTGGACGCCTCTATATTTGCCTGGCGCTGGTTCCACAGCGACACATTGTATCCCAGTTCAGGAACGGGCTGTCTCGGAGGCATGTCCGTCTTGTTCCGGCCCTTTAACAGCCAGCGATGGAGAACCTCGCACGACGAGGTGTTGACCGGCTTGGAGGCGATTGCTTTTTTGAGCGATCTGCCGCGCGGGGCCCACCTCGCGAACCTGTCGTCGGCTTCGTCCAAGGCCCGGAAATGCGCCTGGAACTGCGGGACCAGCTCTTCGGCGTCCTTTCTCCTCGCCCCCCAGTAGACATAGATGTTGATCGACATGGCGTCCCCTCGAATACGGGAGACGTACCAGCTTTCTTGACTGGCGTCGCCAAAGGAGAGCGCGCGCGCTTCGGGCTCGCTTCCATTTGGTTAGTTCAATGCTGGCTAATCTTCACGCCCCCTCTGCGTTGATCGCAAATTGCGCGGCGAAAGCCCGGATATAAGCCGGCCGTGCTTCCCCGCGCGCTACATAGACAGCCAAGTTTTGATATTCGTCCAAAATGCCTGACATTCTCAGTCGCAGCAGCACTGACACCATCAATAAATCGCCTGCGCTGAACGTATCATCGAGCCAGTCGGCGACGCCCAAGTGGGCCGAGAGTTTGTCCAGCCGAGCGCGAACACGGTCCTTTACCAACGGCAAGCGCTCCTCGCTCCAAGGCTTGTCACGTTCGAATATTCTTGCCGTCGTTAATTCGAGGATCGGCGGCTCGACGGTGTTAAGTGCGGCAAACATCCACGTGATCGCATGCGCGCGGGCATTGCGGTCCTTCGGCAGCAGGCCCGCATGCTGCTCAGCAAGATGAAAGACGATCGAGCCGGTCTCGAACAGCGAGAGAGAACCTTCCTCATAGGTGGGGATCTGGCCGAAGGGATGGATGGCCAGATGGTCAGGCGCCTTCATCTCTGCGAAGGAAACAAGACGAACCTCATACGGCTGCCCCACTTCTTCGAGCGCCCAGCGAACGCGCGTATCACGCGCCAGTCCCTTGCCGCCATCGGGCGATCGTTCAAATGCTGTGATAGTGATTGTCATCGCGTCCGTTTCCTTGCCTGGGCAAATTTCCTTGGCTTCCTATCGTGAGACGAATGAGCCTCCCCGAAATCGACATCTGTCTTGACCTATTTCATTGCTGGCGCCCTCGTGGGGAGATTGGCAGCTTCTGTGTCGCTTCTCACTTGCCGTAACCCTCCATCTCCATCATGTATCGGCAAACAAGAGCGACGGGATATGCGTTTGACCATCCCCAACATGATCACGATCATGCGCTTCGTGCTGGTGCCGGCGGTGGTGCTGGCCATGCTGCAGGACCGCTGGGACTGGGCCTTTGCGGGCTTCCTCATTGCCGGCATTTCCGACGGCGTCGACGGCTTCATCGCCCGCCATTTCAATCAGTTTTCCAGGCTCGGCGCCTATCTCGATCCGATGGCCGACAAGCTGCTGCTGGTCTCGGTTTTCGTGGTCCTGGGCTTCAGCGGCGAACTGCCGCTGTGGCTGGTCGTTACCATGGTGTCGCGCGACGCACTGATCGTCTGCGCCGTGCTTTTATCCACCGTCATGGCGCATCCGGTCGAGATGAAGCCGCTCCTGGTGTCGAAGGCCAACACCGCGATCCAGATCGTGCTGGCGGCAGTGGTGTTGGGCGAACTCGCCTTCGACATCCGTCTCGATCCGCTGAGGCCGGCCCTCATATTGCTGTCCGGGGTCTTGACCGTGGCTTCGGCCGCGGCCTATCTCGTGGCTTGGCTGAGGCATATGAGCGGCTATGGCGAAGGCTCCACACCCGGCACCTGACGAACGGTCCATCGACGCTGAAGCTGAGGCTGCGGCAGCGGAAGCTGCGGCATCGGCGTCGTTTCGCCGCCAGATCCGCTTCTGGCTGGTCAGCGCCATCATCCTCGCCGTCTTCCTCTATGTCTTCAGCGGCATCCTTCTGCCGTTCGTCGCCGGCATGGTGCTCGCCTATTTCCTCGACCCTGTCGCCGACCGGCTGGAGCGGCTTGGCCTGTCCAGGCTGATGGCGACGGTGGTCATCCTCATCGCCTTTATCGTCGTCCTGGTACTGGCCTTCGTCATCCTGGTTCCGGTGCTCGCCTCGCAGATGGCTGATTTCGCCAGCAAGCTGCCGGACTATCTGACCCGGCTGCAGGGCCTGATCACCAGCTTCGACCCGAAATGGCTGGAAGAGAAATTCGGCGTCGACGCCAACGGCCTGCGCGAAGGCCTGAACTCGCTGCTGACCTCCGGCTTCGGCCTCCTGACCACCGTGTTCACCTCGATCTGGAGCTCCGGCGTGGCGCTGGTCTCGGTGGTCAGCCTGTTCGTCGTGACGCCGGTCGTCGCCTTCTACATGCTGCTCGACTGGGATCGCATGGTGACAATCGTCGACAGCTGGGTGCCGCGCGACTATGTCAAGACCGTCAGGACGATCGCCAGGGACATCAACACGGCGACCGCCGGCTTCGTGCGCGGCCAGGGCACGCTGTGCCTGGTGCTGGGCGCCATGTATGCCACCGGCCTGACACTGACGGGCCTGAATTTCGGCATCCTCATCGGTCTGTTCGCCGGACTGATCTCCTTCATCCCCTATGTCGGCTCGCTGACCGGCCTGGTGCTGGCCGTCGGCGTCGCCTTCGTCCAGTTCTGGCCGGACTGGACCATGATCGCAGCGGTGGCCGGTGTGTTCTTCGTCGGCCAGTTCATCGAGGGCAACATCCTGCAGCCAAGGCTGGTCGGCAAAAGCGTTGGCCTGCATCCGGTATGGCTGATGTTTGCGCTGTTTGCCTTCGGCGCGCTGTTCGGCTTCGTCGGCCTGCTGATCGCCGTTCCGGCTTCCGCCGCCGTTGCCGTTCTGGTGCGCTTCGCCATCGCCCGCTATCTCGAATCGCCGCTCTACAAGGGCCACGCCGACGAGCCGGTGCCGCCGCTGCAGGTGCGCCGCCGCGGGGGCGCGCGCGGTTGAGCCAGATGCCGGACAAGATCGATCCGCCGCGTCAATTGCCGCTCGATCTAGGCCACGGCACCGGCTATTCGCGCGACGAGCTCGTCGTCTCCAGCACCAACAGCCAGGCGGCGGCGCTTGTCGACCGCTGGCCGGACTGGCCGTCGCCGGTCGTTGTGCTGGCCGGGCCGGCCGGCTCGGGGAAAACCCATCTGGCCTCGATCTGGCGGACCCGCGCCGACGCGGTGAAAGTGGAGGCCGGCCGCATCGGCGACTGCATCGAAAATCTCGGCGCGCATCCGGCCCTGATCGACGATGTCGATGCCGGCCCGATCGATGAGCACGGCCTCTTCCACCTGATCAACGCGGTGCGCGGCGCCGGCTCGAGCTTGCTGTTGACGGCGCGGCGCTTCCCGTCCGCCTGGGGCGTCAGGCTGCCCGACCTGGCGTCGCGGCTGAAGGCGGCGGCGACCGTCGAGATCCACGAACCCGACGATCTTCTGCTGGCCGGCGTCATCACAAAGCTGTTCGCCGACCGCCAGGTCGAGGTCGAGCCGCATGTCGTGCAATATCTGGTGCGCCGCATCGAGCGCTCGCTGGCCACTGCCATGCGGGTGGTCGAACGGCTCGACCGCACCGCGCTCGAGCGCAAGACGCCGATCACCCGCGCGCTCGCCGCCGAGACCGTCAGCGCCATGGACGAAGGGCAGGGCGAGTTCGAGATTTGACGATTCCAGTGCCGCCACTGTCCCATTTCGGGAACAAAAGCTGGCATCTGTCTTGCAGCAAAGAGCTTGCCGGCTAATCCCGGTCCTGATTGCGTATCAAATCAGGTAGTAGGCTCGCCGGGAGATGGGTGGTTGGGGTTCTCGCCCGGCGAGCTTGCCTTTGGCAGCATCGAATCGATTGCGTCATTGCGCGGCTGGCCTCAGCTCTCTCCGCCTGCAATTACCGCTCGTTCCGTGCCAAAGCGCTTGCGATAGTCGCCGGGCACCAGGCCGGTTATCCTGGCGAATACCTTGCGGAACGAGCCGGGATCGTCATAGCCGACCTCCCAGGCGATCTGGTCGATCGATCGCATCGTGGTTTCCAGCATCTCGCGCGCCTTGCCGACGCGCAGGTGCTGGCAATATTCGGTCGGCCTGAGGCCGGTGGCGTTGCGGAAGCGTCGGAGAAAGGTCCGCTCCTCCAGCCCCGCATGCGCGGCCATGGCGCCGAGCGTCACGTCGCGCGCGCCGTTCGCCTGCAGCCAATGCTGCACCTTGAGGATCGCTTCGTCGTCATGGGTCAATCGCGGCGCGAACGGGCTGTAAAAACGTTGCTCGCGGCCCGGCGGATCGACCAGCATGAAACGCGCCGTGTCCATCATCACGGCTGACCCGAGCACCCGGTCCACCAGCTTCAGGCCGAGGTCGGTCCAGGCCATGTAGCCGCCTGCGGTGATGACGTCGCCATCGTCAATGACCAGCCTGTCGGCGTCGAGCAGGATGTCGGGAAAGCGTAGCGCCAGCGCGTCGCGATAGGCCCAGTGCGTTGTCGCGGCGCGACCGGACAACAGGCCGGTCTCGGCAAGCACGAAGGCGCCGGCGCAGACCGAGCCGAGGGTCGCGCCTGCCGCATGACGGTCCCTGAGCCAGCCGGCATAGGCCGCGGCTGCTTCCCGAGCGATCGGATCTCCCAAGGTTGGCGGGAGGATAACCATGGTTGGTTCATTGTCGGCGCCGGGGTCGCTGTCGAAGGTGCGGACTACGGTGTGGCCCGCGTCCTCCAATTGCCAATGACTGACGCGAAGCCTCGCCGCGTCCGGCGACCGCTCGACAGCCAGCCGGTTTGCCAGCATGAAAAGATCGGTAAGGCCGAGCACGGCCGCTTCCTGCACGCCGGGATACAAGACAAGGCCGATTTCGATCAGATCACGCGTAGCCGTCATTTGTCAGTTTTGCCACGTTGAATGTCCGTTTTGCCAATGCTCACCTTGGCCGCACTGTTATAATTTGTCCAGCTGAAGGGGCTAAAAGCTTCCCTGTTACCCCCCAACTTTTCCATCAAGGAGTAGGACGATGAGCACATTCACCACCCATGACGGCACCGAGATTTTCTACAAGGATTGGGGCAAGGGCCAGCCGATCGTGTTCCATCACGGCTGGCCGCTCAGCGGCGACGACTGGGACAACCAGATGCTGTTCTTCCTCGATAAGGGCTACCGCGTCGTCGCACATGACCGCCGCGGCCACGGCCGCTCGTCGCAGACCGCGACTGGCAATGAGATGGACACCTACGCCGCCGATGTTGCGGCGCTGGCGGTGCATCTCGATCTCAGGGATGCGATCCACATCGGCCACTCGACCGGTGGCGGCGAGGTAGCGCGTTACGTCGCGCTTTATGGCGGCGGCGGCCGTGTTGCCAAGGCGGTGCTGATCGGCGCCGTGCCGCCGATCATGGTCAAGACCGACAGCAACCCCGGCGGCTTGCCGATCGAAGTCTTCGACGGCTTTCGCGCTGCTCTGGCCGCTAACCGCGCCCAGTTCTACAGGGATGTGCCGGCCGGCCCGTTTTACGGTTTCAACCGCGACGGCGCCAAGGTCTCGCCAGGCGCTATCGATAATTGGTGGCGCCAAGGCATGATGGGTGGGGCCAAGGCCCATTACGACTGCATCAAGGCCTTTTCCGAGACCGACTTCACCGACGACCTCAAGCAGATCGACGTGCCCGTCCTGATCATGCACGGCGACGACGACCAGATCGTGCCTATCGCCGACTCCGCGCTGCTTGCGGCCAAGCTGGTGAAGCGCGGCACGCTCAAGGTCTACAAGGGCCTGCCGCACGGCATGTGCACCACCCACCCGGAGATCATCAATCCGGATCTGCTGGCCTTCATCCAGGGCTGACGGCTTGCATGTCGGACGGGCAGCGCGGGCTCATGCTGTCCGTCCGTCGCTTAAACATGACCGGCGACGGCAGACACACTCGAGCGTGATCCGCTTGCCCTGCCGACGAGATTCGCTTGATGAATGGTCGGAGTGGAGAGATTCGAACTCCCGACCCTCTGGTCCCAAACCAGATGCGCTACCAGGCTGCGCTACACTCCGAACGGTCTGTTGCCTAGTGATTTCAGCCCGCCAAAGCAAGCGTAAAAAGCCATCGGCCTTGCTGCCGGCGGCATTGCGCAGTAATGACGGGCTAGTGCATGGCCAGAGAACAGTAATCTGGTCTCGGGGTCGTGTGCTTGCAACAAGCAATGAGGTGGTCATGTCAGCCCGCATTTTCAGCCCAGCCAAAACCGCGATGCAGTCCGGCAAGGCCAAGACCGGCTATTGGGTGCTGGAATTCGATCCGGAGCAGCGCAAGAAGATCGATCCGCTGATGGGCTACACCACGTCCGGCGACATGCGCAGCCAGATCAGGCTGACCTTCGACACAAGAGAAGAGGCGGTCGCCTATGCCGAGAAGGAAGGGCTGGCTTTTCGGGTCGAGGAGCCGAAGGAAATCAAGCGCCGCCAGATTTCCTATGCGGAGAATTTCCGCTATGACCGCAGGACGCCCTGGACGCATTGATCCTATGCCGGCCCTGCCGGCACAATCCGCCGGTCATGCGGCCGGCCAGCGGTCCCGTAGCTCAGCTGGATAGAGCACCGGCCTTCTAAGCCGATGGTCACAGGTTCGAATCCTGTCGGGATCGCCAATATTTTCAGGGTCCATTCCGGACAGGTTCACTCGCCAGTCGCACAGGATTTCCAACACATGACAGCGATGGGCGCGGCGGCACTGCTGATCCTGGTCCTGACCTATGCCGGCGTCGCCATCGGCAGGATACCCGGGCTGCGCCTCGACCGGGCAGGGATCGCGCTGCTCGGCGGTGCGGCGATGATCGCCATCGGCGCGCTCGACATGGAGGACGCCTACCGCGCCATCAGCTTCGACACCATCACGCTTCTGCTCGGCATGATGATCGTCGTGGCGCATCTTAAAGTGTCGGGCGCCTTTCGCGCGCTCGGCGGGTTCGCCATCGAGCATGCGCATGCGCCGTTCATGCTGCTGGTGATGGTGACGCTGTTGACCGGCCTCCTGTCCGCATTCCTGGTCAACGACGCCATCTGCCTGGTCATGGCGCCGATCGTCGTCCATGTCACCCGCGTCATCAACCGCAACCCGGTTCCCTATCTGATCGCCACCGCCACCGCCTCGAATTGCGGCAGCGTCGCCACCATCACCGGCAACCCGCAGAACATGGTCATCGGCGCGCTGTCGGGGATTTCCTATCCGGCCTTCTCTGCGGCGCTGGCGCCGGTCGCGGCGTTCGGCCTCATCGCCGTCATCGTCATCATCCGCATCGTCTACCGCGCCGAATTTTCGCGCAAGGCCGAGCTCAGCCCCGAAGTCTACCGCGGCCGCATGCTGCCGGGGCAGGTGGTGAAGGCGGTGGTCGTCTGTGTCGGTTTGGCGATCGCCTTCTTCGCCGGCGTTCCAGTCGCCAAGGCAGCGCTGATCGGCGGTGCCATTCTTCTTTTGACCCGCGCCATCAAACCTGAGCGCATCTATCGCGAGATCGATGGGCCGCTGCTGTTCATGTTCGCCGGGCTGTTCATCGTCGTCGCCGGGGCGGAGAAGACGCTGCTGACGCCCGACATCGTCGCCTCGGCAAAGGACCTCGGACTGAATGATGTCTGGCGGCTGTCCGGCTTCACCGCGGTGCTGTCCAACATCATGAGCAATGTCCCGGCCGTGCTGGCGCTGAAGCCGTTCGTGCCCGGACTGGAAAACCCCGAGCGGGCCTGGCTGGTCGTCGCCATGAGCTCGACGCTGGCCGGCAATTTCACGCTGCTCGGCTCGGTCGCCAATCTGATCGTTGCCGAGCACGCGCGAATCTCCGGCAAACCGCTGGGCTTCATCGCCTTCTTCAAGGTCGGCCTGCCGTTGACGCTGATCACGCTGCTTGTAGGGACGGCATGGCTGGCAGCCTAAAAGCGCGTCGCACTAGACCGGCCTCGTGCGGCGCGCTTCAGGCTCTTTTTTATGCATGTCGTTATCGCAAAACCGCTGCACGCTTTTGCGCGACATGCATCAGCCAGTCAGGGCGATGTCACCGTCAGATGGCCTTTCATGTTGGGATGGAAGCGGCAGAAATAATCGACCGATTCCGCCTTCTTCACCGTCAGGCTCGCCGCCTTCTTCGGCGGGATCATCACTTCCCAGGCGCCGTTGACGGTTGCCGTGTGGGCGAACACGTCCTTGTTCACCCACCTGATCGTGTCGCCGACCTTCGCCTCGATCTTTGCCGGCGAAAACACAAGCTTCTCGATCGTCACCTCGATGGTGTCGGCCTTGGCCGGCTGGGCACCCATGGCCAATGCCAGCGCAACCCACAGATGCCGCCCCGACGCCATTGGCTCGATCCTCACTTCAGCATGCCGGCGACGTGTTCGGCGTGCTGTTCGTGGCCCTGGAATATTTTCAGACCGGTTTCCAGCAGGCTCTTCAGCTCGGCATTGCTGGCCGACGGGATCAGCAGAGTTTCGAGCGCGCCATTGACCTGCTTGTGGTAGGCCACCTCGTTGGCGACATAGGCCTTGTCGAACGCCGCGCCCTTGAGCTTGGCAAGCTTGGCTCGTTCCTCGGCCGCCGCCTTGGTCAGCGCCTTGCTGGTCGGATTGTCCTCAGGCGTGACCTTGAGCTTCTTGACCAGGTCGAGAGCCTGTTTGTTGACCGCCTCGTGATCTCGCACCATGTCCTTGGCGAAATCCACGACCTCCTTGTTCTTCGATTTCTTCAGCGCCTGCTTGGCCGCCTCGACGTCAAGCACGCCTGCTGTGTAGGCGATATGTGCGATCTGCGGATCGGTCGGTTTGTCGGCAGCTTGCGACAAGGGCGCTGCGCTAAGCAGGAAAAATGCGGCCAGTGCCATGGTCGATCGAATAAACATGATGCTCTCCTTCGCCCCGACGCGGAACTGCATCGGGCTTCGTTTCAGTGATGCTCATTGGATGCAGGTCGCCGCCAAACGTTCCCGCGAAAATCGGCGCGGCCTATCCGGAAAGACCGAGCCGCCGCATCACGGCATTGGTCAGCCGTTCGCAGCGCCGGCCCGCGAAGGGAAAGGCGTCGAGCAGCACCGGGCCGATCTGGTCGTCCAGCGCCTTGCGCACCAGCGCGCGGGCGCGGTGCAGCCGGGTCTTGATGGTTTCTGGTCGCACGCCAAGCAGTTCGGCGGTTTCTTCGATGCTCAATCCCTCGATGACGCGCGCCACGAACACCATCCGGTAGACATCGGGAAGACTGTCGGTTGCCCGTTCGACAAGCTCAAGGATCTGCCGTTGCGCCATCGTCCGCTCCGGATCGTCGCTCGGGTTGAGGGGAAACCGGATGATTTCGGCTTGCGGGCTTTCAGGCATCGCTACCATTCGCCGCCTTTTGCGCAAACGGCCGAGCGCTTCGTTGATGACGATACGCGATAGCCACGTGGCGAGCGAGGCATCGCCGCGAAAGGACTCGAGATGGGCAAAGGCACTGACATAGGCCTCCTGGACGATGTCCTCGGCCTCGCTGTCGTTACGCACGACGCCTCGGGCGATGCGGTAGAGCCTTTGGTTGTGCGTCTTGATGATGGTGCGGAATGCATCGCTATCACGTGCCAGCGCGCGGCCGACAAGCTGCATGTCGCCGGAAGCGGCGGGCGTTGCCGTCAACGCAGCAGGCATGGCCGATCTCCTGATAGGCTTCTCATCGGACATTGGATGAATCGGCCGACAAAAGGTTCCCGACCGATCCGCCGGCCGGCCTCGATCCGTTTCAAGCGCCGGCAGAGGCTATTCTAACGCCTCCACCACACCGGCGTCTCTATTTTGTAGACGCCGTGTCATCGGCTGATCGGTCGCCATGACATCACTCAGGATCGCAATTTTTCCAAGCTGTTACGCCGATTTCCTGACTCAGCCTGGAAAGGTGCTTGGCTCAGGCCTGTGCGGCCGCCGCCAGCCCGCGCGCCAGGTCGGCCCTCAAATCCTCGACATCCTCGAGCCCGATCTGCAACCGCACCAGCGGCCCGTCATACGGGCCCTTGGCGATTGTGCGGTCGCCAAGGAATACCGGCACGGCAAGGCTCTCATAGCCGCCCCAGGAATAGCCGAGGCCGAAAAACTTCAACGCGTCGAGGAAGGCGTGCTGCTGCTTCTGTCCGCCGCCCGCGAGAACGATCGAGAAGATGCCGCTCGATCCGCAAAAATCGCGCTTCCACATGGCGTGGTCGGGATGACTGGGCAGCCCGGGATGCAGCACCTGCGCTACGCCCGGCTGACCCTCGAGCCAGCCGGCGAGGGCAAGCGCGCTCTTTTGATGATGCTCCAGCCGCACACCCATCGTGCGCAGGCCGCGCAGCACCTGGTAGACGTCGTCCGGCCCCGCGCAGCAGCCCATCGTGTTGAACGTCTCGCAAAGCTGCTTCCAGCAGTCCGCATTGGCCGACACGGTGCCGAGCAGCACGTCGGAATGGCCGGCCGGGTATTTCGTCGCCGCGTGGATCGAGATGTCGACGCCATGGTCGAGCGGGCGAAAGTAGAGCGGCGTCGCCCAGGTGTTGTCCATCATGACGATGGCGCCGGCGGCGTGTGCTGCCTTGGCGATGGCCGGTATGTCCTGCACCTCGAAGGTGTTGGAGGCCGGCGATTCGGTGAGTACCACCTTGGTGTTGGGCCTGAGCAGCGCCGCAATGCCGGCGCCGACGCGGGGCTCGTAATATTCGACCTCGATGCCCAGCCGCTTCAGCATCGTGTCGGCGAAATTGCGGGTCGGATGATAGACGGAATCGACGATCAGCAGATGATCGCCGGCCGACAGGAAGGCGAGCAGCGGCAGCACCACGGCCGCCAGGCCGGACGGCACCGCGACCGTGCCGGCGGAGCCTTCCAGCGCATCGATGGCGCTGGTCAGCGCATCGGTGGTCGGGGTGCCGCGCGTGCCGTAGGTGTATTTCTGGCTGCGCGCCGCCATTGTCGCGGCATTGGGATAGAGCACGGTCGAGGCATGCACGACCGGCGGATTGACGAAGCCGAAATAGTCATGCGGGTTGTTGCCGGAATGGGCGAGCCGCGTATTGATGCCCATCTCGCTGCCGTCTTTTGCCATTGCTTTTCGTCCCATGGGTTGGTCGTTAGCCATAGTGCGGCGGCATTGGCCGCGCAACCGCACCGCACTCGCCAGGCCAAGGTCTTGAATATGCCAATTCAGCAACGAGCCGTGGACCTGCGGGAAGGCTGCCAAGTGCGCTTGGCAACTCACGGTCGGACTTTGCCGGCTTTATTGGCGCGCTGGCCGATTTGCGAGCGCGTTTGTCTGCAATTTCAGGCATTTCAGGCAGTTGGTTTTCAAAGTCTTTCGGATTTGGTCATTTCCCTTGACCTCACAGGAATAATCGCCTTCGATGTTGTTCGTGAATGGGAGGCAGCGCGTCGGTTACGATGCGGGATTCCGGTAATGGGCCGGGATACATAGCTGCGTTCACACGGGAAAAAGTCAGGTTCGCCTGGAAAAAACAGAAAAGGGTCTGTGGGTCATGAAACACATTGCAATCGGCGTTTTGGGCGCCGCCGCGTTTGGATTCGCGGCTTCGGCGGCTTCGGCGGCCACGCTCGACGATGTCAAAGCGAAGGGCTTCATCCAATGCGGCGTCTCGACCGGTCTGGCCGGCTTCTCGGCGCCGGACGACAAGGGTGAGTGGCAAGGCATCGACGCGGACTTCTGTCGCGCTGTGGCAGCCGCCGTGTTCGGCGATGGCACCAAGGTGAAGTTTACGCCGCTCAGCGCCAAGGAGCGGTTTACCGCTCTGCAGTCGGGCGAGATCGACATCCTGTCGCGCAATACCACCTGGACCATCAATCGCGACACCGCACTCGGCCTGAACTTCATCGGCACGACTTATTACGACGGCCAGGGCTTCATGATCAACGCCAAGAAGCTACCGGGCGTGAACTCGGCGCTGCAGCTTTCGGGCGCGGCGGTCTGCGTGCAGAGCGGCACCACGACCGAGCTCAACCTTGCCGACTATTTCAAGTCGAACAAGATGGAGTACAATCCTGTCGTCTTCGAAAAGCTGGAAGAGGTTAACGCCGCCTATGACGCCGGCCGCTGCGACGTATACACCACCGACCAGTCGGGCCTCTATGGCATCCGCCTGACGCTCGGTGCGCCGGCCGACCACGTCGTGTTGCCCGAGATCATCTCCAAGGAACCGCTTGGGCCGGCCGTACGCCAGGGCGACGACCAATGGTACCACATCGTCAAGTGGACCTATTTCGCGTTGCTCGACGCCGAGGAACTCGGCATCACCAAGGCCAATGTCGACGAGATGAAGAACTCGGACAGTCCAGAGATCAAGCGCGTGCTCGGCCAGGAAGCCGACACCAAGATCGGCACCGATCTCGGCGTCTCTAACGACTGGGTCGTCAACATCGTCAAGGCCGTCGGCAATTACGGCGAGATGTTCGAGCGTAATGTCGGCTCGGGCAGCCCGCTGAAGATCGCGCGCGGCATCAACGCGCTGTGGACCAAGGGTGGCCTGCAGTACGCTCCGCCGATCCGCTGATCGAAAATGGATCCGGAAGGCAGATCGTCTGCCTTCCGGTCTCTCTTTCCAGGGGACTGTCGAATGGCATCGCAGGAAGTTCTTCGCGAGGAGCCAAGCCGCGGTTCCTTCATCAATGATCCTCGTATCCGCGGAATATTCTTTCAAGCGCTGGTCCTCGTGCTGCTGGTAGCGGGGGTCTGGTGGGTTACCCACAACGTCATCGTCAATCTGACGCGCTTGCACATCGCTTCCGGCTTTGGCTTCCTCAGGGGCCGCGCCGGCTTCGACATCAGCGAAAGCGCGATCGCATATTCGTCGGATTCGACCTATTTCCGAGCCATCCTGGTTGGCTTTATCAACACCGTGATCGTTGCCGTCGTCGGCATCATCACCGCCACCATCATCGGTTTCATCGTCGGCATCGGCCGGCTTTCGCGCAACTGGCTGATCAGGAAGATCTGCACGGTCTATGTCGAGGTCTTCCGCAACATCCCGCCGCTGCTGGTCATCTTCTTCTGGTATTCCGGCGTGCTCGCCGTGCTGCCGCCGCCGCGCGAGAGCATCAATTTGCCGTTCGGCTCCTTTCTCAACCAGCGCGGCTTCTATTTTCCGCGCGCTGTCTGGGGCGAGGGCTCCTGGCTGATCCTGGTCGCCCTGCTCCTCGCCCTTGCCATGGCCTGGTTCGTCGCCCGCAAGGCGCGGCAGCGGCAGATGGCGACGGGTCAGCCGTTCCCGGTGCTCTGGACATCCATAGCGTTGATCGTCGGCCTGCCGCTGCTGGCCTACGCGCTGAGCGGCTTTCCTCTGACCTTCGAATTCCCGAAACAATCGACTTTCAACCTGGTCGGTGGCTTTCAGGTCAGACCAGAGTTCCTGTCACTCTATCTGGCGTTGTCCTGCTATACGGCCGCCTTCATCGCCGAGATCGTGCGCGCTGGCATCAGGGGCGTCAGCACGGGCCAGACCGAGGCGGCCGCGGCACTCGGGCTGCGCTCGGGATCGATCCTCAGGCTTGTCGTCGTGCCGCAGGCGATGCGCATCGTTATTCCGCCGCTGACCAGCCAGTATCTGAACTTGACCAAGAACTCTTCACTCGCCATCGCCATCGGCTATCCGGACCTGACGGCGACTGCCGGCACTGTCTTGAACCAGACCGGGCAGGCGGTTGAAGGCGTGGTGATCATGATGGCTGTCTATCTCGCGCTCAGCCTGATCACGTCGGCGATCATGAACGTCGTCAATGCCAGGATGGCGCTGGTGGAGAGGTAGAGCCATGCAGGAACACGACATGTCCTGGGTGCGGACGGAGATGGCGCTGGCCCAACCGGCGCCGTCGAGCGAGCGTGGCCTCACCGCCTGGATCCGCAAGAACCTGATTGCCACCACGGGCGACACCATTCTCACCATCGTTGGCATCGCGCTGGTCGCTGTGATCCTGCCCCAAATCATCAATTGGGCCTTCATCAACGCCCAGTGGACCGGACCGGACCGCTCGGTCTGCGCCACCGTGGCGCAAGGCGGCATCCAGCCGGATGGCTGGACCGGTGCTTGCTGGGCATTCGTCAACGCCAAGTTCGGCCAGTTCATGTTCGGCACCTATCCTATCGAGGAGCGTTGGCGGCCGATCGTGGTGGCCATCCTGTTCGTGGCACTGCTGGTGCCGTTGCTCATTCCGCGCGTGCCGCGCAAGGGGCTGAATGCCATTCTTCTCTTTTTTGTACTGCCGGTCGCCGCCTTCGTTCTGCTGGTCGGCGGCATGTTCGGCCTGCCGCATGTCGAGACGTCGCGTTGGGGTGGACTGCTGGTGACGCTCAGCCTGTCCTTCGTCGGCATTGCCGTGTCGCTGCCGATCGGCATCGTGCTGGCGCTCGGCCGGCGCTCGAACATGCCGATCGTCAAGCTGCTGTGCGTGATCTTCATCGAGACGGTACGCGGCATCCCGCTGATTACGGTGCTGTTCTTTGCCAGCGTGATGCTGCCGCTGTTCCTGCCGGCCGGCGTCAGCTTCGACAAGTTCCTGCGCGCGCTGATCGGCGTGTCGCTGTTTGCCGCCGCCTACATGGCCGAAGTGGTGCGCGGCGGCCTGCAGGCGATCCCCAAAGGCCAGTATGAGGGCGCCGATTCGCTCGGTCTCAGCTACTGGCAGAAGATGGGCCTAGTCGTCATGCCGCAGGCGCTGAAGCTGGTCATTCCCGGCATCGTCAACACCTTCATCGGCATGTTCAAGGACACCAGCCTGGTCATCGTCATCTCGATGTTCGACCTCCTCGGCATCGTCAAGCAGAACTTCTCCGACGCCAATTGGGCGACGCCACAGACGGCCAGATCCGGCCTGGTGTTCGCGGCGTTCATCTTCTGGCTGTTCTGCTTCGGCATGTCGCGCTATTCAATGTACACGGAACGCCGTCTCGACACCGGCCACAAACGCTAAAAAGGGGACCTTGTCATGGCCATAGAAAACGCCGTCAGCGCGGAAGAGATCAAGGTCAATGCCGCCAAGATGCACATTTCCACCACCGATGTCGCCATCGACATCATCGCCATGCACAAATGGTACGGCGAATTCCATGTGCTGAAGGACATCAATCTAAAGGTGATGCGCGGCGAGCGGATCGTCATCTGCGGCCCGTCGGGCTCCGGCAAATCGACGATGATCCGCTGCATCAACCGGCTGGAGGAACACCAGAAGGGCAAGATCATAGTCGACGGCAAGGAACTGACCAACGATCTGAAGAAGATCGACGAGGTGCGTCGCGAGGTCGGCATGGTGTTCCAGCACTTCAACCTGTTCCCGCATCTGACCATTCTGGAAAATTGCACGCTGGCGCCGATCTGGGTGCGCAAGATGCCGCGGAAACAGGCCGAGGAAATCGCCATGCATTTCCTCAAGCGCGTCAAGATCCCGGAACAGGCCAACAAATATCCCGGCCAGCTTTCCGGCGGGCAGCAACAGCGCGTGGCGATCGCCCGCTCGCTGTGCATGAACCCGCGCATCATGCTGTTCGATGAGCCGACCTCGGCTCTCGATCCGGAAATGATCAAGGAAGTGCTGGAGACGATGGTCGGGCTGGCCGAGGAAGGCATGACCATGCTCTGCGTCACCCACGAAATGGGCTTTGCGCGCAAAGTCGCCAATCGGGTGATCTTCATGGATCAGGGTCAGATCGTCGAGCAGAACACGCCGGCCGAGTTCTTCGACCACCCGCGCCATGAGCGCACGAAGCTGTTCCTGTCGCAGATCCTGCACTGATCCTTACTCCGGTTCGGGACAAGACCGGCGGATCACGCCTCTCTGTCTTGCTGGCTTCGCGCGTATTCGGCGAGCGCTGACCGTGCGCTACGCGAGAAGATAGCAAGCGTGCTTCAGGCCGTTCGAGTGGTCACGTTGCAACCTGGTAACTAGCGCCGGCACGGATCATAAGCGCGCCGGCTGCGTTCATTGCCATTGGGAGTTGTATAACGAGCCGCGTGGGCGCGTGCGGCGGCAGGTCACGGGTTCATCCTGATGCTCATCCAACCGATCGATTATTTCCTCGTCGTCTGGTTCGCGCTGGCGCTGGCTTCGACGCTTTACGTCGGCTTCGACCAATATCGCAACAATCCCGAGCCGGTGGTGATGAAATGGGGCTTCATCCTGGTCACCCTCTATATGGGTCCGCTCGGCTTGCTGCTCTACGTGCTCGCCGACAAGGAGCCCCGGCCGGGCGATCATGAACTCTTCACCCGGCCGCTCTGGAAGCAGGGCGTCGGCTCCACCATCCACTGCGTCGCCGGCGATGCCACCGGCATCATTCTTGCCGCCGCCGTCACGGCGGCGCTCGGCCTGCCGATGTGGATCGACCTGATCGTCGAATATCTCGCCGGCTTTGCCTTCGGCCTGTTCATCTTCCAGTCGCTGTTCATGAAATCGATGATGGGCGGCACCTATTGGGAAAACGTACGCAAGAGCTTCCTGCCCGAGTTCATCTCCATGAACTTCATGATGGCCGGCATGGCGCCGGTCATGAGTTTCCTGATGATGGGCCGCGACATGCGCGCGATGGAACCGACGGAGCTGCTGTTCTGGGGCGTGATGTCGATCGGCGTCATCGCCGGTTTTGCGCTTGCCTATCCGGCCAATGTCTGGCTGGTCGCCCGGGGGCTGAAGCATGGGCTGATGACGCAGCGTGCGCAGGCAGCCGGCATCGATGTCCGGGAGCAGCCTGCCACGAGGCAACATGCGCAGATACAAATGCAGCAGGCCGACGCCAGCGGCCATCGCGGGCAGCACCACGATATGGTTTCCCACAAAGGCAAAGGCGGCGGCCATCACATGGAGACGGATGCCACGACGCCGCAGGTCGCTGCCCTGGGTGCCGTCTCCCTGCTGGCGCTCGCCATCGGCATGGTCGCGCCGGCGAACTGGCTGAACCTGACGCTGTCGGCACGCGATGTCGGCGGGGTGATCATGCCGCGAGGCATGATCATGGATCGCGACACGCCAGCCGATACAATGCGCGACATGGCGGCTACCGATCCACGCCTCGTGGCCGCCTCTTATGGCCTGACGGCAAGGGGCGACCAGGAACTGCCGTTTCGGATGGAGAACGGCATCAAGGTGTTCGAGCTCAGGCCTTCAGTGGTCCGCTGGCAGATCCTGCCGGACGTCGCGGTCGACGCCTATGCCTATAACGGCCAGATTCCCGGTCCGCGAATTCATATTCGCCAGGGCGATCGGGTCAGGATCAACGTCACCAACGGCCTGCCTGAGGAAACGACGGTGCATTGGCATGGCTTGATCCTGCCGAACCAGATGGATGGGCCGGCCGAGATCACGCAGCCGCCGATCGAGCCCGGGCAATCCTATTCATACGAATTCACCGCGACCCAGCACGGAACCTATTTCTATCACCCCCATGCCAAGCCGGACCGGACCCAGGCGCTCGGCCTCTACGGTGCGCTGATCATCGATCCCGCCAATCCCGCCGACGAGGTCGCGGCCGACCATGATTACGTCATCGAGCTTCAGGAATGGCTGGTGCGGGAAGGGCTGACCTACCCGTCGATGCCGATGGATGGCGGCATGCCGAATTTCTTCACCATCAACGGCAAGGCCTATCCCTCGACCGAGACGATCCCGATGAAGGTCGGCGAGACGCTCAAGGTGCGGTTCATCGGCACCAACAACGGCTTCATCCATCCGATGCATATCCATGGCGGACCGTTCGAGGTCGTTGCCCGCGACGGCGAGACGGTCCCCGCTTCGGGTCGTTTCCTTGCCGACACGATCAACGTCGGGCCGGGTCAGCGCTACGACGTGATCTGGAAGGCGCAGCGTCCGGGCAAATGGCTGATCCATTGCCACATCCCGCATCACACCACGAACAACAATGTCGAGGAGAAGGGCGGCGGCGGACTGATGGTCGTGATCGATGTGACATGACCGGCGTCGCCTTGGCGCGTTCCATCCGCTGCACCGGCCCGGACGCCATGCAGTGGCTGGGGCCAAATTTTCTCTCAAGCTGAGGTGATCTGCCAGACAGCGACGCCGGCAAGGGCGAGACCGGCGGCGCCCTCGATGGCCCGGGAGATGGTTTCGAACAGCCGTGGCTGGCGCGCGAAAAACTGTACAAGCCGTTCCCGAAACACGATCGACAACACGGCGACGCAGGACAGCGTCAGCGCCACGCCGACCATCATGGTGATGGCAAACAGGACGCCCGCTGCCGGAACACCCCTGGACATCGCGAAAGTCATCGCGAAAAGCGTAAGCGGACATGGGATCAGGCCTGCCATGACGCCGACAGCCTCGCCCTCGTGCCTGTGGTGATGGCTGTGGCTCAAAGCGCGCCAGAGCATCCAGACGCCAATGAGGCCGAGCAGCCCGCGACTGATATGCTCCAGAAGCGGAGCGCGGCCGACGCTGCCCAATGCTATTGAGACCAGTGGCAGCGAGAGAGCCGCAATCAGAACGGCAATCGTCACATGCGTGAACGATAGCGTGATAGATACGAGCAGACCACGCGAGACCTTCGCATCCGAACCGGCAAGATAAGTCGCCAGGACGGCCTTGCTGTGCCCCGGCGTCAGCGCATGGGCAGCCCCGAACAGGACGCCCATCGGCAGGAAGGCCATGAACGCCAGCCAATTGCCTCCGGCCGCAAGCAGCTTGATCTGTTCGCCGAGCGTCAGATAGATCGTGCGCTGAAATTCGACGAGCGTCTGGAACATCGGGCGAGACTAGCAGAAAATCGGCGAGCGTCAGTGCATGTGGCCGTGGTCATGCGTGTGCTCGTGAGGATGGCCGTTCTCTCCACGTTCCGTTGAAAACCGCACATTCGCCTCAGCCAGGGCCGGCATATGCTGGGATAGTTCGTCCTTCAGCGCTGCGGCGATCTTGTTCGCCGCCGACAGCGGCAGGGTTTCGTCCGCGGCAATTGCGATGTCGGCGTGCAATCTATGACCGATCCAGCGCGCCTTGGCATCGACAATGCGCGCGCCCGGAACATGCTCGGCGGCATGTCGGATTTCGTCCATCACACCGGGTTCGATTCCATCCAGCATGCGGGTCAGCACCGAGCGGGCCGATTGCCAGACGATACCGAAGATCGCAATCGTGATCAGCAGGCCGACGATCGGATCGGCCAAGGAAAAGCCGAACCAAACGCCGATGGCTCCGATGACCACGGCAAGGCTGGTAAGTCCATCTGTGCGGGCGTGGTAGCCGTCGGCAATCAGTGCCGCGCTGTTGATTTCGCGACCGACGCGGATACGGAACACGGCAACCGCCTCGTTGCCGAGGAAGCCGACAATGCCCGCCGCCGTTAGCCAGCCCAGGTGTGTCACCACTTGTGGATTGATCAGCCTGTCGATGGCTTGGTAGGCGGCGACTACAGCGCTGAACAGGATGATGAGCACGATGATGATGCCGGCCAGATCCTCGACCCGGCCCAAGCCATACGTGAAGATCCGCGACGGCTTGCGCCGCGCCAGAACGAACGCAATCCAGAGCGGGATCGCCGTGGTCGCGTCGCCGATGTTATGGATCGTGTCGGCCAGCAATGCCACGCTCCCCGACAACGCAACCACGACCATCTGCAATGCCGCGGTGATGGCCAGGATCACGAACGACCATTTGATTGCCCAGATGCCCCGGTCGGTGGTGGCAATTGTCGCGTCGATGACGCCATGGCTGTGACCGTGCGGACCGTGATCGCCGTGATGATGTGCGGCGTGCGAGCCGAACCCGAGCCAGTCCAGAATGCGGGCTACGATGGCATTCATAGATACTTCGCCAGCTGCTTGAGTTCCGCCAGCGAGTTGCCGCCGGTTTCGACGCTGTCGGTCAGGCAATGCTCGATGTGATCGTTGATCAGCTCGCACTTGGCGCTGCTGATGGCCCTTTCGACGGCATGAAGCTGCTGCGCCAGGTCAACGCAAGGGCGATGCGCCTCGATCATCGCCAACACCGCCGCAAGGTGGCCCTGCGCGCGCTTCAGGCGCTTTATGATGGAAGGATGCGAGGCGTGGAGGTGATCTGACATGCCTCAGCGTATCCTCCCGGGGAGGATACGCGTCAAGCTCTAAGTCAGCTGTGCAACTTTCGGAGGGGCTTCACCTTGAGCATTGCTTGTTCTATGCCTTTCCCATGAAGAAGCTTGCCCGTTTTCTTGGCCTGCTGGTCGTTGCAGCAGTCCTTGCGGTGGCATTGGGCACACTGCTGCCGCGCCCGCTCTGGCCGGCGGCAGTTGCCGATCCGATCGGCTCAAGCCACCGCATCCTGGTGCTGAAAAATCCGATCCATACCGACATCGCCATCCCGGTCGACGACGATGTGCGCCGGCGCTTCCATTTCCTGGTCGATGCCGGCATTCCAGCAGACGTGGCGGAGGTCCGCTACATAGTCTTCGGCTGGGGCGGCCGCGCCTTCTATCTCGAGACGCCGACCTGGTCGGAACTGAAGGCAGTGCCGGTGATGAAGGCGCTGACCGTCGATGCCTCGGTGATGCATGTCGACATTTCAGGCGAAATCGCCGAGCCGCATCCCGACGTCACCGGCTTCGACATCGGCGAGGAGCGGTTTACGGCGCTGCTCGATTACATTGCGGGAAGCTTCCGGCAGGGACCGAGCGGGGCCATGCCGATCGAGAATGCGGCGTATTCCCGTTTCGATCGTTTCTTCGAAGGCAATGGCCGTTTCAACGCGCTGGTCGGCTGCAACACCTGGGCGGCGGCGGCACTGCGCACCGCCGGGCTGCGCACCGGCTGGTGGAACCCGCTGCCGGCATCGCTCGGCCTGTCGATGCGGCTTTACAATTGACCGGGCGACTTAGGACCGCCGAACGTCCTACGCCCGCCAGCCGTAGAGCCAGTCGAGATCGGCGGCGAGTTTTTCGGGCGAGCGCATCGCCAGGAACAGGTTGCGGGCCATCGCCACCGGCCCAGCCGCATGCCAGGCGAGGCGATTGACGGCGCCGCGGCGGGCGACCTGGGCGACGCGCGGCCGCCGCGCCTGTTCCCAGGCGGCAAGCGCCCCCTCAAGATCGGCTGTGGAGGCCGCAACGAAGCCGGCAAGCGTCGCCGCGTCCTCGATCGCCATCGCCGCGCCCTGTGCGGCAAACGGCGTCATCGCGTGCGCCGCATCGCCGATCAGCGCGATGCCTTGCGGCGTCGTCCACCGCCGCTGCTCGACTATGTGGATCGGCCATGCCGTCCACGGCGCCGCCTCGTTCGCCAGGCGGACCAGCGCCGGCGCGGTACCACGCATGGCGCTGGCGAGGCTGGCGGGGTCGGCATACCCCGACCAGCCTTCGGCGATGCGCTCGCCCTTGGTGAAGGCAGCGAGGTTGAAGGCAGTGCCACGGCTGACCGGATAGGCGACCATATGGAAGCCGGGATAGAGGAATGCAGTAACGCAATCGGGCGCACCGATCGCTGCTAAGGTTTGTCCGGCGGGGCTGTCGGCGGCCACCGTGGCGCGCCAGGCAAGCTCGCCCGAAAACCGGCTTCTCCGGAAATCGGCTGCGTTGCGGGCAAGCGTTTCTCGCACCGACGACCAGACGCCATCGGCGCCGATCAAAAGACAGCCAGCCTCGACCGTGTCGCCATCAGCCGATGCAGTGACGGTAACACCTTTCGATCCGGCTGCGATGTCGGTCACCCGCGCGCCGGCGATCAGATCGATACCGGGCTGCTCCGAAACTCGCTGCATCAGCGCTGACTGCAGATCCGCGCGGTGGGCAACGAGATAGGGCGCTCCCCAGCGCGTGTCGGCCGCCTGGCCAAGCGGTACGCGCGCCAGCTTGCGCAGCGTGGCGGCATCCTTGAGCACGACTGCCTCCGGCCGCACCGCCGTCGCCAGCAGCCGATCGAGTACGCCGAGCTGCCGTAGGATGCGCGTCGCGTTGGGCGAAAGCTGGATACCGGCGCCGGCAGCCTCGAGGTGCTGCGCCTGTTCGAACAGTTTTACCCGATAGCCGCGCTCGGCGAAGGCCAGTGCCGCGGTCAGCCCGGCGACGCCCGCCCCGGCGATGACCACCTGCCGGGACTGCGTTTCCTGCATCAGGCTTGTCGCGGAAGAATCAGGCGGCCTGGTCGATATAGAGGCAGCCCGGCGGCTGCGTTTCCAATGCCTTCAGTGTCGGCGAATAGCGATAGAGCGTCGAGCAATAGGGGCAGACCTTTTCATTGTCGTCGCCCATGTCGAGAAATACATGCGGATGGTCGAAAGGCGGATTGGCGCCGGTGCACATGAATTCCTTGACGCCGATGTCGATTGCCGGGTAGCCCGCATCGTTCTGGAAATGGGGAATGGAACCGCCTGCCATCGTCGTCTCCTGATCTCGTCGATTGCATCTGGATCATAACCCGTCTCTTTGCAAGATCGATGAAATGAAACTGTCGCAAAAGCCTGTCAGAGGATAAGTTAAGCCGGTTAAGGCTGTGCTCGTCGAACGGTGTGGGAAGAGCGGGAACCATGAACGAACTGAAGCCGGTGCAGAACGAATTCATCACCGTCGAGGCGGCGAGCCGCGAAGGCGGCAATCCCGATCGCTTCGTCAATCGCGAGTTTTCCTGGCTGCAATTCAACCGGCGCGTGCTCGAGGAATCGCTGAACGCCAATCACCCGCTGCTCGAGCGCGTTCGCTTCCTGTCGATATCGGCCGCCAACCTCGACGAGTTCTTCATGGTCCGCGTCGCTGGTCTTGCCGGCCAGGTGCGCGAAGGCATCGTGCTGAAGAGCCCGGATGGGCGCACTCCCGAGCAGCAGCTCGAACAATTGCTGCGCGAGGTCGAGCGCCTGCAGGAGGACCAGCAGAACAGCCTTTCGGCGCTGATGCTGCTGCTCGACAAACAAGGCATCGAAAGCATCACCCGCGATGCGCTGACCAAGGACGAGAAGACCTGGCTCGAGGACCATTTCCAGGAGCAGGTATTTCCGGTCCTGACGCCGCTGTCGATCGACCCGGCGCATCCGTTTCCGTTCATTCCCAATCTCGGTTTCTCGATGGCGCTGCAATTGCGCCATCGCAAGAACGGCGAGGAAATGAGCGCGCTTCTGCGCCTGCCGGTGGCGCTGAGGCGCTTCATCCGTTTGCCGGATCGCAAGCATCATGTCCGCTTCATTCCACTCGAAGAGGCGGTCAGTCTCTATATCGGCAAGCTGTTCCCCGGCTATGAGGTCAAGGGCTCCGGCACGTTCCGCATCATCCGCGACAGCGATATCGAGGTCGAGGAAGAATCAGAGGATCTGGTGCGGCTGTTCGAGACGGCGCTGAAGCGCCGACGCCGCGGCTCGGTCATCCGCATCGAGTTCGACCGGCTGATGCCGGCCGAATTGCGCGATTTCGTCGCCGGCGAGCTCGGCGTCTCGGCAAGCCGCATCAGCGTGCTCACCGGTCCGCTGGCGCTCAGCCAGATCTCGGAGATCGTCGCCGTCGCCCGCGACGATCTGAAATTCACCCCCTACAATCCCCGCTTTCCCGAGCGCATCCGCGAGCATGGCGGCGATTGTTTTGCCGCGATCCGCGAGAAGGACATCATCGTCCACCATCCTTACGAATCTTTCGACGTGGTGGTGCAGTTCCTGCGCCAGGCAATGGCCGACCCGGAAGTGGTGGCGATCAAGCAGACGCTCTACCGCACCTCCAACGACAGCCCGATCGTACGCGCTCTGGTCGACGCCGCCGAGGCCGGCAAGTCGGTGACCGCGCTGGTCGAGCTCAAGGCGCGTTTCGACGAGGAAGCCAACATCCGCTGGGCGCGCGACCTCGAGCGCGCCGGCGTTCAGGTCGTCTTCGGCTTTCTCGAACTGAAGACCCATGCGAAGATGTCGCTGGTGGTGCGCCGCGAGGATGGCAGGCTGCGCAATTACGTGCATCTGGGCACCGGCAACTACCACCCGGTCACGGCACGCATCTACACCGACCTGTCCTTCTTCACCACCGATCCGACGATCGCGCGCGATGTCGCCCAGCTGTTCAACTTCATCACCGGCTATGCCGAGCCGGCCGAGCAGATGCGGCTGGCCATCTCGCCGTTTACGCTGCGCGACCGCATCCTCCAGCACATTTCGGATGAGATCAGCCACGCGCTGGAGGGCAGGCCGGCCCGCATCTGGATGAAGATGAACGCCTTGGTCGACCCGATCGTCATCGATGCGCTCTACGATGCCAGCCGCGCCGGCGTCGAGATCGATCTCGTCGTGCGCGGCATCTGCTGCCTGAGACCGCAGGTGCCCGGCCTATCGGAGAACATTAGGGTGAAGTCGATCGTCGGCCGTTTCCTCGAGCACAGCCGCATCTATTGCTTCGGCAACGGCCACGGCCTGCCCTCGGACGGGGCGATCGTCTATATCTCCTCGGCCGATCTGATGCCGCGCAATCTCGACCGCCGCGTCGAGACCATGGTGCCGATCACCAATCCAACTGTGCATGAGCAGGTGCTCGGCCAGATCATGCTCGGCAACATCATGGACAACCAGCAAAGTTTCGACGTATTGGCTGACGGAACCTCCCGGCGCGTTGTGCTGGAGGAGGGCGAGGAACCGTTCAACGCGCAGGAATATTTCATGACCAATCCGAGCCTGTCCGGACGGGGCGATGCGTTGAAGTCGCATGCGCCCAAGCGCATCGCGCAGTTCAAGCGCCGCAAGAAACAGAACGCAGCGACGGGCTGATGATTTCAGCGTCCCAGGGCCGGCTTCAGGACCGCCGACCGCTGTCCATCATCGATATCGGATCGAACTCGATCCGTCTTGTCATCTATGAAGGACTGGCGCGCTCGCCGACCTTGCTGTTCAACGAAAAGATGCTGGCCGGCCTCGGCCGCGGCATCGTTTCGACCGGAAAGCTCGATCCCGAGGCGGTGACGCGCTCGATGGAAGAGTTCCGCCGCTTCCGCGCGCTCTCCGACCAGGCCGGCGCCGAGCGCATATATGTGCTGGCGACCGCCGCCGCTCGCGAGGCCGTCAACGGCCCCGACTTCATCCACCGCGCCGAGGATGTGCTCAAGACCGAGATCCAGGTGCTGAGCGGCCGCGAGGAAGCCCATTATTCGGCGCTCGGCGTCATTTCCGGTTTCCATCCGGCCAACGGCATTGCCGGCGACCTTGGCGGCGGCAGCCTCGAGCTGATCGATATTGACGGTGAGACGATCGGTGACGGCATCACGCTGCCGTTGGGCGGCTTGCGCCTGCAGGACATGGCGAAGAACTCGCTGACCCAGGCGGCAAGGATCACGCGCGAGCAACTGGCGCGGGCGAAATTGCTGAAGGGCGGGCAGGGCAGGGCGTTCTACACGGTCGGCGGCACCTGGCGAAACCTCGCCCGGCTGCACATGGAAATGACCAACTACCCGCTCGGCGTCATGCACCATTACGAGATCGGCATCGAAAGCGCCGCGAACTTCCTCCGGCAGGTCGCCAAAGCCGAGATCGACAAGATCAAAGGCATCGAGGGCATCTCCAAGAACCGCCGCTCGCTGCTGCCCTATGGCGCCATCGTGCTGCAGGGGATCATGGCGGCGATGCAGCCGTCGAAGATCATCGTCTCGGCGCTGGGCGTGCGCGAGGGCTTTCTCTACTCGCTGCTCGACGAGGCCGAGCAGAAGGCCGATCCGCTGATCTCGGCGGCGGAAGAGCTTGCCCGCCTGCGCTCGCGCTCGGTCGACCACGCGCATGAGCTTGTCGAGTGGACCGGCAAGGCCTTCTCTGCCTTCGGCATCGACGAAACCAGGGACGAGGCGCGCTACCGCCACGCCGCCTGCCTGCTCGCCGATATCGGCTGGCGTGCCCATCCCGAATATCGCGGCAAGCAATCGCTCAACATCATCGCCCACGCCTCGTTCATCGGCGTCGACCATCCCGGCCGCGCCTTCCTGGCGCTTGTCAGCCTGTTTCGCCACGAGGGCGTGTTCAATGAAGCCGCGCCGGAAATCCGCGGACTGGCGACGCCGCGCTATCTCGAGCGCGCCCGCGTCTTGGCGGCGTTGCTGCGCGTCGTCTATTTGCTGAGCGCGGCAATGCCCGGCGTCATGCCGCGGCTGAAATGGGAAAACCGCGGCAATGGCGTGCTGGCGCTGGTGCTGCCGGCAGCACTGGCCGATCTTTACGGCGAGCGGCCCGCCGGCCGGCTGGCACAACTGGCAAGGGTCACCAATCGCCGGCTGGTGCTGGCGGTCGAGGGCGGGCCTAGCATGTCGGTGAAGTAGTGTCTCAGCCAGGCAATCGCTTCAGGTCTGCGCCGCCCCTCATCTGCCTGCCGGCATCTTCTCCCCGTATAGTGACGGGGAGAAGGGCACCTTCGCAAAGGATTTCGCTCACCTCCAGCGTTGCAGTAACGGTGCCGAGATCTCGGCCAGCTTCCTTCTCCCCGTCACTATACGGGGAGAAGTGCCCGGCAGGGCGATGAGGGGCAGCGCCGACTTCGACAATTGGACGGTCGAGAAAGCTGGATCTAGACTGAAGCAATTCCTCTGGATCCCACCGCAGCCATCCGGCCGTCGGCCGACCATGCACCCGCGCCAGCCATCGCCAGCGCCAGAAAACCGCCTGATATCGCGATGTCCTTCATCAGCATCTGCGAATGCATGAAGGTCAGCGTCGGATCGCCGCCGCCCTGGCCATAGTGGCCGATGAACGCTGTCGCGACGCAAAAGGCGGCGAGCAGCAGCGCCACGATCGGCGTCTTGAAGCCGACGAGGATGAGCAGCCCGGCGATCAGTTCGAACAGCCCGGTGCCCCAGGCAGCCAGCGTCGGCAGCGGCAGGCCAAGGCCGGCGAAATAGCCGGTCGTGCCGGCAATGTCGGTCAGCGCGTGGAAGCCGGACGGCACGAACAGTGCGGCGAACAGCAGTCGGGAAAGCAAAAGCAGCGCATTGCGGGGCATGGTAACCTCCGTTGTCGGCCGGGTGGCCAAGAGCCCGATCCTAGCAGAATTCCGGTCAGCGGACCGACAGGCACAAACGACAACGAAAAAGGGGCGCGGAAAATTCCGCGCCCCTTTTGTTCAGGAAATGCTGGACTGCTTCAGCCGCGCTTGGCGTCGATCGAATACGCGCCTGGGCCCGAGGAGGCGAGCACGAGGAAGCCGCCGGCAATGCCGAGGTTCTTCATGAAATTGATCATCTGCATCTGATCGGCCCAGCCGGTGTGGGCGACCAGGGCGGTGGCGACGGTGAAAATCGCCATTACCCAGCCGACGATCCGGGTCTGGAAGCCGACGAGGATGGCCAGGCCGCCAAGCAGTTCGATAAGGCCGACGACAATGGCGGTCACCATCGGCAGCGGCAGGCCAAGGCTGCCGAAATAGCCGGCGGTGCCGGCAATCGCCGTCAGCTTGCCGAAACCCGAAAGCAGGAAGATGACCGAAAGCAGGATGCGGCCGAGCAGGATCGTGCCCGAGGCGCCGGCGGCGGTGCCGGAACCGGCAAACGAAGTATTGGCGGACGTGTTGGTGGACATGCGTAACTCTCCAGAAGGATTTGGCCAAACGGCTTGGGATACCCGTCTAGTTAGCGCAGGCCGACTGTTCACCAAAGATGCCAGATTGGTTACGGATTGTTCACCAAGGTAACGTTTTCGCGATCAACATGGGTGTTGAGATCCAGGCATATCAACGCCCTAGCCTGGATGCGTCATGTCCTCCGGCCGCACCAGCCGCTCATAATCGGCTTCGCTGACCAGCCCGGTGGCCAGCGCTTCCTGGCGCAGCGTGGTGCCGTTCTTGTGCGCCGCCTTGGCGATCTTGGCGGCGTTGTCGTAGCCGATCGTCGGCGCAAGCGCCGTCACCAGCATCAGCGAACGGTCGAGTGCTGCCTTGATGTTGTCTTCGCGGGCCTCGATGCCGACGACGCAATTGTCGGTGAACGACACGGAAGCGTCGGCCAGCAGCTGTACCGATTGCAGGAAACAATAGGCCATCAGCGGATTGTATACGTTGAGCTCGAAATGGCCCTGGCTGCCGGCGAAGCTGATCGCCGCATTGTTGCCGAACACCTGCACGCAAACCTGCGTCATCGCCTCGCATTGGGTCGGATTGACCTTGCCCGGCATGATCGAGGAGCCCGGTTCGTTTTCCGGCAGCGACAATTCGCCGAGGCCCGAACGCGGGCCGGAGCCGAGCAGGCGGATGTCGTTGGCGATCTTGAACAGCGCCGCCGCGCAGGCATTGATGGCGCCGTGCGAGAAGACCATGGAATCATGCGCGGCCAGCGCCTCGAACTTGTTCGGCGCGGTGACGAAATCGATGCCGGTGATCGCGGCGATGCGCGCCGCCACCTTTTCGGCAAAACCGACCGGCGCATTGAGGCCGGTGCCGACCGCGGTGCCGCCCTGCGCCAGCTCCTGCAGGCCGGGCAGGGTCATTTCGATGCGCTTGACCGACGAGGCGACCTGCGCCGCGTAGCCGGAGAATTCCTGGCCAAGCGTCAGCGGCGTCGCGTCCTGGGTGTGGGTGCGGCCGATCTTGACGATGTGGGCGAAAGCCCTGGTCTTGGCCTCGAGTGCCTTATGCAAATGTCTTAGCGCCGGCAGCAGGTCGTGAGTGATGCGCTCGGCGCAGGCGATGTGCATGGCCGTCGGATAGGTGTCGTTCGACGACTGGCTCATGTTGACGTGGTCGTTGGGATGCACCGGCTTCTTCGATCCCATGACGCCGCCCAAAAGCTCGATCGCCCGGTTGGAAATCACCTCATTGGCGTTCATGTTGGACTGGGTGCCTGAGCCGGTCTGCCAGACGACCAGCGGGAAATGCTCGTTCAGCTTGCCGTCGATGACCTCCTGCGAGGCCTCGATAATGGCCTTGCCGATCGCCGGATCGAGCCGCTTCAGCTCCATATTGGCCTCCGCTGCCGCCCGCTTGACGATGCCCAGCGCCCGCACGATCGAGGCCGGCTGTTTCTCCCAGCCGATCTTGAAATTGGCCAGCGAACGCTGCGCCTGCGCGCCCCAATAGCGGTCGGCGGCGACCTCGATGGGACCGAACGTGTCGGTTTCGGTTCTGGTCTCTGGCGCGCTCACGAAGTCTCTCCGGTTTGCAATTTGCAAACGGCGTATCGCGTTGCACAAATGCCTTCAAGCGGAGATTGCGGGTGACGGGAATGCAAATCGGTTGAAGGTGCTGGCAATCTCCCCACTTGAGGGGGAGATGTCGCCGAAGGCGACAGAGGGGGGCGGTAGGTCTTGACGCAACTCCCATAGCGGACGGAACAGGCTGGTGTTCCACGCGAGACGACCCCCTCTGGCCTGCCGGCCATCTCCCCCTCGAGGGGGGAGATCGCAACAACCTTACCCCGCCGTGTATCCTCCATCCACGGCGAAGATTCCGCCGCTGGTCCATGCCGCTTCGTCGCTGGCGAGATAGACCGCGATGCCGGCAAGGTCGCTGGTCCGGCCGATGCGGCCGAGCGGATAGCTGCGCTCGACATAGGCCTTGAGCTCGGCTTGCGCGGCCTCAGGCAGGTTTTCGATCGACCTGCGCCGCATCGCTGTGTCGACCGTGCCGGGCGCGATCGCGTTGACCCTTATGCCGCGCGGCCCGAGCTCGAAGGCGAGCGACTTGGTCAGCGAATTGAGCGCGCCCTTCGACAGCGAATAGAGGCTGGACGGCCGCTTCGGGATCATCTTGTGCGCGAAATAGGACGAGATGTTGATCACCGAAGCCGCACCCGGCGCGAGATGCGGCAACAGCCGTTGGGTGAGAAAGAATACCGCCGTGACGTTGAGCGCGAATGACTGCTGGAACTGGTCCTCGCTGACGGTCTCGAACGGCACAAGGAACGCTACGCCGGCATTGTTGACGAGGATATCGACAGGTGGGCCGCGCCTGGCATGCTCGACCACGGCATCGATGCCGGCGCTGGCCGACAGGTCGGCCGACAGCGTGTCGACATTATCCCCGAGCTGCTTGCGGGCGGCGTCGAGTTTTTTGCCGTCGCGGCCGACGATCAGCACGTCCGCGCCTTCGCGCAAGAAAGCCTCGGCGATTGCCAGCCCGATCCCGTCCGAGCCGCCGGTGACCAGTGCCCGTTTGCCGCCTAGTCTCATCCAACACTCCCGCGCATTGCCGTCTTGTCTGATAAGCAGAACAGCGCCGTTGCCAATTGTGGTCAAGCCGCCGGCCTATCCTACAATATGAACTTTCGGCTGATGCGCCTGTCTATTCGGCAGCGGCTGCACCGCGCCGAACAGCCAGCCGCGTAGCGACGAAATCCTTGACCTGATGAATGGCCTGTTCACGCGTGACGCTGCCTGGCTGCAGGCCAAGCCGCAACCACAGCCCGTCGATCAGGGCGGTGACGCCGAAAGCGATCTCGTCAGCATCGCGTGCCGGCGCCAGACCGCGCAGGCCAGATAGCAGGTTGGAGCGCATGCGCGCATGGATCACCTTCTGGATGCGGGCAAGCTTTTCGTCGCGCGGCACCTCCGCGCAAAGCGAAAGCCAAGCGTGGCAGAGGGACGGCTGGAAGAGATGCGGCTCGAAATTGCCTTCGATGATGGCCTCTATCCGTTGCATTGGCGTGCGCGCCTGTCTCAGCCGCTCGACCACCGCATGCCGCAGCACCAGGTTCGATTCGCGCATGGCATGCTCGAACAGCTCCCGCTTGCTGTTGAAATAGTGCAGCACGATGCCCTTCGACGCACCGGCCTGTGCCGCCACTTTTTCTATGGTCGCGCCAGCTATGCCTTCGCGCTGAAGCACGGCAAAGGCGGCTTGCCGCAGCTCCTTGCGGCGTATGTCGCTGAGACGCTTGAGTTTCACGGGCCAGGATCCATATGTGGACGGCGCCCTGCCTGCAACGGTTGTTTTGCGTCGTTTTCGATCGCTTGCGTCCATATGTCCGGCCTTTGA
>NZ_JAMYNL010000024.1:0-77043 GCF_040319065.1 Mesorhizobium sp. M0968 | reverse complement strand
CCGCGATGCGGCGCACCGACGAGCAGATGGCCGAGATCAGCCAGGCCTGCCGCGAGATGGGCGAGGCGACCAACCTGCAGGAGCGGACGCGCGCCGACACGCGGTTTCATCTCGCCATCCTGCGCGCCTCGGGCAACGATCTGCTGGTGCCGCTCGGCGTGCTGATCGAATCGGCATTCGATCATCTGTTCGCTTATACCACGCGGGAACTCGACGATTTGCAGCATGCGCAGAGGCTGCATGAGGCAATCGAGAAGAGCATCCGCCTGCAGCGGCCGGACGCGGCGCGCAATGCGGTGCGCAAGCTGCTGGCCAATACCGACAGCGTCATCAAGTCCAGGTAGCCGCCGCCACACATTCAAACAGTCGGATTGTGTCGGTGCGGCCGCCGATGGTGCGCGCTTGACCAATATTTGCCGGCGAGGTTTCGGCACGAATGGTTCCCGTCAATCGATACGAAATGGGTCTGTTTGACGAACCGGCTGCCGATTAGCTTCCAGATGCGCAAGTCGCTTGGGTCGACCTTAACAACAAGCATAGGGGAAATCGGCATGAGCATGAAAAATGGGCTATCGAAAATTGGCTTCCACGTCAGCCGGGTTGTCGCCATTTCGGCGGTGGCCTTGCTGCCGGTCTTCGGCGCAGCGGCCATGGCGCAGGACAAGGATACCTCGATCTACTTTGTCGGCTGTGCCGCACCGACGGGCTTTCATGGCTATCTGGCACGCGGCGCCGAGGAGGCCGGCAAAAACCTCGGCGTGAAGGTCACCTATATTTTCCCGGATCAGCTTACCATTCCAAACCAGGTGCAGAAGATCGAGGAGGCGATCGCCGCCCAGGCCAACGGCATCGCCATCTGCGCCTTCGCCGAGGATTCGTCCTATGCCGATGTCGCCGCGCGCGCCAAGGAAGCCGGCATTGCCTTCGGCAGCGCCGCCGCGCCGCCGTCCGGCTCGCAAGTGCGCGATCCCAACGATTTCTTCCTGTTCCGCACCGGATCTGATGAAGCGGCGGCGGGCAGGTTGACGGCGCAGCGACTGGTCTCGATGGGCGTCAAGGGCCGCGTCGTGGTCGCCAATCAACAGCCGGGCGACGCGAGCTGCCAGCTCAGGGCGACGTCGCAGATCGATGAGCTCAAGAAGGCCGGCATCGAGGCCGACTTCCTCGAACTGACCATGGATCCGGGCCAGCAGGCGGAAGCGCTGTCAAATTACCTGCGCGTGCACCCCGATACGGCCGCAGCCACGAGCACATGCGACGTGATCGATGGTTTCCTCTCCGCCAAGGCAGACAGCGGCCGGGACGACCTGGTGCTCACCGGCTACGACATCGTCGCGCAATCGCTCGATGCGATAAAGGATGGCCGGCAGGCGTTCACCATCGACCAGCAGCAGTTCTGGCGCGGCTACATGCCTGTGCTGCTCCTGACCCACTACCTGAAATACGGCCTGATCGAAGGTAATTACTTCCTGACCGGTCCGACGGTCGTCGACAAGGACAATGTGGAGCGCGTCTCGGCATTGGTGAAGGAGGGCTATCGCTGATGCACGCCGCCCAAAAGTCCATCAGTGGTTTTTGGACGACAGCAAAAACCTAGCACGCGTCCAGGACGGGCGGCCAAGCCGCCCGTTCGCCATCTTCGTGGCCACTCTTGTATCGGGGTGACGGCATGAACGAACAGCCCGGGCCGTATGCGGCCAACAAGCCTTCCTCCCGTGTGGTCGCCGGCGAGGCGCTGAGACGGCTGATGCTGCGGCCGGAGGCGACGTCGATCGCGGCCGTCGTCATCCTGTTCCTGGTCTTCACCGCGCTCAGCCCGCAGCTTTTCCCCACCAGGCTGTCCTACATCAGCATCATGGCCGTCGCGGCCGAACTCGGTATCGTCAGCGTCGGCGTCACGCTGCTGATGATCGGCGGTCACTTCGACTTGTCGGTAGGCGCGGTGCTCGGACTCACCTCGTTCGTCTGCGTGGTGCTGATGCGCGACTTCGGCCTGCCACCGATCGTCGCCGCGCCGGTCGCGGTGGCCGTCGGAGCCGCGCTTGGCTGGGCCAACGGCATGATCGTGGTCAGGTTCCGCATCCATTCCTTCGTCGTGACGCTCGGCACCATGCTGATCTGGCGCGGCATACTGATCGCGCTGACCGGCGGCTTTCCGATGACGGTCGCCATTCCGCCTGGATTCAAGGCCATAATGGCGGGTCCGCTGCTTGCCGGCTTTCGTATGTCGATGCTGTGGTTCCTGGCAATCGGGCTGGCAGGCACCTTCCTGCTGGCGCGCACCAGGTTCGGCAACTGGATCCAGGCACGTGGCCAGAACGAACAGGCGGCGCGCAATCTCGGCGTACCGGTGGACCGCGTCACCGTCGTCCTGTTCATGATCACATCCGCGCTGGCAGCCATCGCCGGCGTCATCCAGGTTGCCCGCTTTTCCTCCGTCGACGCATTGCGCGGCGAGGGCATCGAACTGCAGGCGGTAGCCGTTACCGTTATCGGCGGGACGCTGCTGGCCGGCGGCTACGGCAGCGTCATCGGCACCATTCTCGGAGCCGTCACCTTCGGCATGATCCAGGTCGGCCTGGTGCTGGCAGGCGCTCCCGGCCATTTCTTCCGCACGCTCACCGGCGTCATTGTCGTCGGCGCGGTCATCCTCAATACCTCGGTGGCGCGCCGCATCGCCAAATCCAGGCCGTTGGGCGGCTTCAAGCGCGACAGCAGTGCTGCCGACGCGGCGATTGCCGGCAACGCCGCAACGGCGGCGAAGGAGAAGACGCGATGAGCGAGCCGTCTGGCCTGGATGCCCAGCGCGGGGCCCGGCTGCCGGCCGGCAGCGGCTCCGACGACCTGACCCTTCGCCGCCCTTCGGTCGAGCCGGTCGCTGCCGGCGCGGTGCCGGTGATCGAGGCTGTCAACCTGTCGAAAGGGTTCGGCGCCACCACCGCGCTGGTCGACGTGTCGCTAAGCGCCTATGCCGGACGCATCCTGGCGCTGCTCGGCGACAACGGCGCCGGCAAATCGACCTTGATCAAGATCCTGTCCGGCGTCTTCCCGCCGGACAGGGGAGAATTGCGCTTCAACGGCGAGAAGGTGGCTTTCGCCAACCCCGCTCAGGCGCGCGAACGCGGCATTGCCACGGTGTTCCAGGACCTTGCCGTCTGCGAATTGCTGTCGGTCACACGCAATGTCGTGCTCGGCCGCGAACCGCTGAAAGGTTTCGGGCCGTTCAAATGGCTCGACATGAAACGCGCCGACGACATGGCGCGCTCGGCGCTGCATCAGCTCGGGGTGCGCTGGGAACGCGGTCTCGACGAACGCGGCGTCAACATTTCCGGCGGCGAACGCCAGTCCCTGGCAATCGCAAGAGCCATGTTCTTCGGATCGTCGCTGCTTGTGCTGGATGAGCCTACGTCGGCTCTGGCCGTGCGTCAGGCAGGCCGGGTGCTCGAGCACATTCTCAGGGCACGCGAGCAGGGCCAGGCGGTCATCCTGATCACCCACAATTTCCGTCACGCGCTCTCGGTGGCCGACGATCTGGTGGTTCTGGCGCAGGGGCGCGTGGCGGGCCGGTTCCGGCGTGACGAGATCGAGCTCGACGAATTGACCGACCTCGTTGCCCGTGTCGGGTGAGATGACAATGCAGCAGTTCAGGAGCAGGAAATGACCGTAAAGACCGCAAGGAAGCGTGTCGTCATCCACGAGGACGACGTCGGCATGAGCCATGGCGCAAATGTCGCGTTTTTCGAACTGTCGAAGTTCGGCACATGCAGTTCCGGTTCGGTGATGGCGCCATGCCCGTGGTTCCCGGAAGCCGCTCAGATCGCCGTCGCCAATCCCGATTTCGACCTCGGCGTGCACTTGACGCTGACCAGCGAGCAGAAGCCGTATCGCTGGCGTCCGCTGACCAACCCGCCCAAATCGGCTGCGATGACTGACGAGTTCGGCTATTTCTGGCCGACCGTACCGCAGGCGCGCAAAGCCCATCCCGATGCGGTGGAAGCGGAACTGCGTGCGCAGATCGAATGCGCCATCGCTGCCGGCATCGACATCACCCATCTCGACGCTCACATGGGCACGGCGCAGATGCCGGAATTCATCGCCATCTATCGCAAGCTCGGCCGGGAATACCGGCTGCCGGCGCTGCTGGTGAAGGACCTGTCGGGCTACAACCCGGCGAGCTATGCCGGTGAGCTGGACATTGCCCGCTACGATGCCGAAATCGTAAAGGCGCAAGCGGCAGGCGAACCGGTGTTCGACATCGTTCTGGAAACGCCTTGGGCGCGCAAGACGGATGCGCAGACGGCCTACCACGCGATGTTTGCCAGAATCCCGGAGGGGTTGAGTTTCCTGTCGCTGCATTTCAACACGGTAGGCGATTTCGAGGCGATCAATCCTCCGGATGCCCATCTGCGGACCGAGGAATACGCGTTGTTCAAGACGGCGCGCGTCAAGGCGTGGATCAGCGAGTTCGACATCGAAGTGATCGGCATGCGCGGCATGCGTGATGAACTGCGCGCCGCCAAGATCTGAAAGCCGACGATCTTATGAGGCCAGATGCCGCCGGGTCAGCCCGATCAGCAGCGCCTGGTCGCGGGCGGCGTGTTCGGGCGGGTTGACGACGGCATCGCCATTGACGATCGCCGCCCAGAAGCCACGCATCTCCTCGACGAAGGCTTCGGCGTAACCGGCCCGCAAATCTTTCTTCGACAGCGTGTGACCGTCCGAGGTCGTCATCGTCAGCCGGGTCGGATGATGATTGAGCCAGGGCGAGGGGAATTCGAGCTCGAGGCTGGCATCGTCGAAGAACAGCGTGATCCGCTCCTTGTAGTCGGCGAGCTTGGGCACGGTGAGATGCGTCATGGTCCACAGTGCCTGCCCGTCCAGCAGCCTGACGGCGCCGTGGCCGCCGTCGCCATTGGCAAAGATCTGCGCGCCGACGACCTCGCCGTCCGGCACGCCGAGCGCATCGAGCAGGCCATGGACGGCATTGACATCGTGAATCAAGGCCGAGCTGTAAGCGCCGGTAAATCCACGGAAAGCGAGATCGGTCAGATGCACGCCGACGGCCTCTTCGACCTGGCGCTTCTGCTTTGCGGCGACAGTGGCGACCATGTCTTGTGGGATATCGGTACCGCGCCTGTAGGGCTGATGGGCAATGAACGGCCAGGCGTCGGGATCGTTTACCTCCACCGAGACCGCGCGCAGCGTGCTCGATGTTCCAGGCAGCGAAGCGAGCGCCAGCCGGTAGCTCGGGTCGAAGCGCTTCATATAGCCGACCTGAACGATTTTCCTGGCGGCGTCGCGCGCGGCGACGATCCCGGCGATTTCCGCCAGCGAATAGCAGAGTGGTTTTTCGCAAAAGACATGCAGGCCGCGCGCCAGCGCCGCCAGCACCTGTTCGTGATGTAGCGGGTCCGGCGAGCCGATCACCACCGCGTCGAGGCGCTGGTCGAAGAGCTGGTCGATCGTTTCGAAATTGGCAATGCCATGGGTGTCGGTGACGAACTGCCGCGAAATCCTCGAGGGATCGGCGACCCCGACCAGCTCGAACAATTCACCGAGGCGCAGCAGATTGGGGATATGCTCGACCTGCGAGATCATGCCGGCGCCGACGACCCCGACGCGTATCCTGCTCATTGGATCATTCCCCGCAATGTCCGATTGTCAGCTCAAGGCGCCGCAGGCGGCCGGTTGCCGATCTGGGCGAGCAGGCCGGCAATCTCCGCCTCGACCGCCTTCAGGTCCTCGCCGCCCGACATGATCGAGATGACCTCGTCGCGCGAAATCTCGGACTTGGCATAGGTGCCGCGATTGCGGCCGCGGTTGAGCAGCGTGAAGGTGTCGCCGACCGGATAGGCATGGTGGATGTTGTGGCTGATGAAGATCACGGCCAGGCCCCGCATGCGTGCTTCGATGATGAACTTCAGCACCATCGCCGCCTGGTGGACGCCGAGCGCGGAAGTCGGCTCGTCGAGGATCAGCACGCGCGCGCCAAAATGCACGGCGCGGGCGATCGCCACCGACTGGCGCTCGCCGCCCGACAGCGTGCCGACGGCCTGCGTCGGATCGCGCACGTCAATGCCGATATCGGCCATCGCCTGCCTGGCAATGGTGTTGGCGCGCTCCTTGTCGATGCGCGAGAAGGGCAGGCTGCTTTTGGTCGGCTCGCGGCCGAGGAAGAAGTTACGGGTGATCGACATCAGCGAGATCATGCCGAGGTCCTGGAACACCGTTGCCACGCCGAGCTCCTGCGCGTCGCGCGGGCTGCGGAAGGTGACCGGCTTGCCGTCGACCAGGATTTCGCCCTTGCTCGGCCGATAGACGCCGGACAGGACCTTGATCAGCGTCGACTTGCCGGCGCCGTTGTCGCCGAGCAGGCAGTGGACCTCGCCCGGATAGACCTTGATGTCGATGTCCTGGAGGGCGCGCACCGAGCCGAAATTGACGCTGACGCCGCGCAGTTCCATTGCCGGTTCGGTCATTTGGGCCGGTTCGGTCATTTGGGCCCTCTCGGTCATTTGCCACCTCCGCGGCCGAGCGCCTTCAGCCTGATGTAGTTGTTGACCAGCACGGCCATCAGGATGACGATGCCGAGGAAGACCTTGAACCAGTCGGTGTCGATGCCGGTGTAGAAGATGCCCATCTGCACCAGCCCGAAGATCAGCGCGCCGAACAGCACGCCATAGACGGTGCCGTAGCCGCCGGTGAGGAGCACGCCGCCGATGACGGCGGCGATGATCGCCTCGAATTCCTTGAGCAGGCCGCGCGTGGTGTCGGCGGAGCCCGCCTCCATCACCTGGATGGTGGCAAGCAGCGTCGCCGCGCAGGCGGTGTAGACGAACAGGCTGATTTTGACGCGATCGACCGGCACGCCGACGTTGCGGGCTGCGATCAGATCGCCGCCGGTGGCGAAGATCCAGTTGCCGTATTTCGTCTGGGTGAGCACGTAGCCGGCCAGCGCCGTCAGGCCGAGCCACCAGACGATCGACATCGGAATGCCGGCGACGAAGGGAATGCCGTCGCTGCGGGTGGCGATCCAGCCTTGCGCGCCCATCCAGTGGAACAGGCCGGTGAGCAGATGGCCGTTGAAAATGCCGGCCGTCGCCGGATCCGGTGCGCCTTCGAGTATGTAGGGGATCTGGGTGCGGCCGGTGACGGCGCGGGTGATGCCGATCGACAATCCGCGCAGGATATAGAGCGTGGCGAGCGTGACGATGAAGGAGGGCAGGCGCGTCTTCACCACGATCAGGCCGTTGAGATAGCCGGTGAGGATGGCAACGGCGAAGGCACAGGCGATGCCACCCCATAGCGGCAGGCCCCAGTACTTCACCGTCAGCCCGATGACGACACCGGCAAAGCCGACCATGGAGCCGACCGAAAGGTCGAACTCGCCGGCGATGATGAGGAGTGCTGCCGCGGTGGCGACGATGCCGAGCTCCGCCGACAGCGTCAGGAATGTCATCGATCCCTGCAGCGAATAGAGGTTTGCCGCGCCCGGCAGCAGCGCAAAGATGATGATCGTCGCAAGCAATCCGCCGGCAGCACCGGCTTCCGGCCGGCGCAGCCACTGGGTCAGCTTGCCGGTGCTGGCCAGCCGTTCGTCGGCGCCGGCAGCCCGCTTCGACGTCATGCCGAAGCGGTCGGTCGCCTTCAGTTCGCCCGGAGATATAGCCTTGTCTTCCACGACCGCCATTAGGCTCTCCAATCGCTCAATTCGCAATCTTCGAACGGATCGGGAGTGCGCTTGGCATTCTCCCGTTCCGTCGAAGCGCTTGCCTAGCGGATGCCCTCTTTGGCGAGCGCCAGGATCGCCTTGGCTTTTTCCGGCGAGTCGATGAACAGCGGTCCGGTATAGGCGTTGTTCTGCGGCCAAAAGCCGTGCGTCGCTTGCTCGACCAGATAGATCACCGGCAGATAGCCCATCAGATATTGCTGGGCGTCCATGCCGAAGCCCATTTCGCCGGCCACGACAGAATCGAGGACCTCCGGGCTGATGTCGAATGTGTAGAGCTCGAGCTTGCCGAACAGTTCCTTGTCGCGGAACATCGGGATCAGCGGGTTGGCGGCGGTGGCGCCAAGCGCAAAGACGGCCTGCGTGTCGGGATGCGCCGACAGATAGGCCTCGGTGCGGCGCTGGATGTCGGCCGGATCCGGCGCCACTGCCAGAACCTCGGTGCCGCCGCCGGAGGGCTTCAGCCCGTCATTGAGGCCCTGGCAGCGCTGGTCGAGGCTGACATTGCCGACCTCGTGGTTGATGCAGACGACCTTGAGCGTGCCTTCCTTGGCCAGCCGCTCGCCGGCCTTCTTGCCGGAATCATATTCGGAAACGGTGCCGACATAGAGCGTCGTGCCGAGCTCGGCGCCTTCCTTTTCACCGGAATCCAGAACCACCATCGGAATATTGGCGGCAAGCCCGGATTTGACCGATTTGCCGAGCGCATTGGCGTCGGCGATGGAGACGGCGATACCATCCGGCTTGGTGGCGATGGCGGCGTCGAGAAGCCGGGCCTGCTCGACCACGTCGAAGACCTGCGGCGCGTAATATTCGACCTTGGCGCCGGTAAGGGCGGCCGCGTCATCGACGCCGCGCTTGACCACCGACCAATACGGATCGGACGCCGACCCATGCACTACGAAGGTGATGCGGACGTCCTTCGGATCCTTCAGGCCCGCGGCATGCGCGATACCCGTCATCAGGCCCGCCGAAACGAAGGCGCCCAATGCCACTTTCAGAAGAGTTTTCATCCTATTCTCCCATTTGTCGTTGCAGTTCCAATCCCTCTGGCGCCGTTTTCCGGCCACGACGATCGGCTCACGTTGCGGATCGGGTGGCCGCTTTGCGGGCCTTTGCCGACGCCGATCGCTGTTCGCCCGCGTTGTTGCCGCGGGCTGTTGTTGATGATCGCCCGGCCGAGAGCGCTGCGCGAAGCTCCTCGCGCAACGGCTTCATGCCGATGACGTCGATCGGCTGTGCGGCGAGCCAGTCGCGAAAGCCCTGGTCTCGGAACAGCTCGTACTCTTCGGTGCGAATATAGGCGGAGCGCGGCTCGATCAGTTCGAGTTCACCGGGCGCGTTGCAATGCAGGCAAAAGAAGGTCAGGCCCTCGCGCACACCCTCGATGAGCGCCTTGTAAGCCGGCTCGATCGGCCTGGAACGCGGCCGGCCCCAGGTCGTCTGGATGGCGGCGTCGAAAATGGCAAAGCCGCCAGCGCGGGCCAGCGCCACGCCGCGCTGGAACGCCTCCTCGGTGACGCCGACCAGATTGTCGTTGGGGGAATAGGCGGACAGCGTCTTGGTCAGCAGCACGGGCAGTTGATATTCGAGCCCGAGCTTGATGTAGATGTTGCAGAATTCCGGCGACAATGCCGCTCCCATATGCGCGTCGAGATGGGTGACGTCGATGCCGGCGCGATAGGCGGTGTCGATCTGGGCGCGAAGCTCGGCCTCGACCGCCTGCGGCACCGCCTTGCGGCGCGTGGTCGCCACATCCGGCCACAAGAAGCCGAACTCGTCGGTCAAGCCGGCCGCCCGCGACGGCGCGGTCAACGGCCGCCATTTGTAGTGCTGCTTCTCGCTGTTCAGCGTAAGGTGGACGCCGAGGTCGAGGCCAGGGTTGGCGGCGGCGCTTTCGGCCATTTCGAGGAACCACGGGCACGGCACCATCACCGCGCCGGAACTGCAGACACCCAGCCCGCTCAATTCGAGGAAGGCGCTGTTGGCGCCGTGGCACATGCCGACATCGTCCTCGTGGAGTACGATCCGTTTGCTGGAGCCGGCGGCGTTCACGAACGGCCGCCTTTCCGCCGGCACGCCGGTTTCCAGGGTCTTCCAAAGTGTGTCCCGTATTTCATGGAACCAACCGTTTGCCCAACTGGCCGGAATGGAACGCCGAAACCTGCCTTTCCGACAGGGCCACTTTGGCGAATTCGGATGGGTACGATTTGCCTGCCGGCTGAGACACTTAGCTGCCGATTTCCCCAATCACGGTTCAAAACCAGTCATAGGAACCGTCTTCCGGGCGCAGATGGCTTGGTCGAATAGCGGCGGAGTGGTTCTTTCAAACCGTGCCGACAAGCCTACAGCTGTCCACACCATCAAGCGACCACATTATCAAGTGACCCACATTATCAAGTGACTGGAGGCCTGTCATGTACACCGCCGGCGAAGAGGAAATCGAAGCCATTGCCAGGGTGATCCGCTCGGGCGCGCTGTTTCGTTACGGCAAGGACAGCGAATGCGACCGCTTTGAGGCCCGCTATGCGCAGCATCTTGGCGTCGAGCATTTCGCGCTGGCCGCCAGCGGCACCTATGGGCTCGCCGCCGGCCTGATCGGCCTCGGCATCGGCCCGGGGGACGAAGTGCTGGTGCCGGCGCACACCTATATGGCGACAGCGACCGCGGTGCTGTCGGTCGGGGCCATTCCCGTCATCGTCGACATCGACGAGAGCCTGACCATCGATCCCATCGCCCTGCGCGATGCCATCGGGCCGCGCACCAGGGCGGTCATCCCGGTGCATATGTGGGGCGCGGCCTGCAACATGAATGCGATCATGGACATTGCTGCCAAGCGCGGCTTGCTGGTGCTGGAGGATGTCTGCCAAGGCATCGGCGGCGGCTATGAGGGCCGCAAGCTCGGCTCGATCGGCCATGCCGGCGCCTATTCCTTCAACTACTTCAAGAACATGACCTCGGGCGAGGGCGGCGGTATCGCCACCAGCGACCCGAAAGTGGCGGAGCGGGCGCGCTGCGCCATCGACCCTTGCCATTTCTACTGGCAGGGCAGAAGCGACAGCATCAAACCCTTCGCCGGCATCGGCGCGCGTGCTTCCGAACTGATGGGGGCGATGCTCAACGTCCAACTCGACCGGCTGGACGGCATCATCGAGGCGATGCGGGTCGAGAAGAAGACGGTGCTGGCCGGTACCCGCCACCTTAGCAATCTTGGGCTGACGCCGTCGCCGATGAACAGCGCGGACGACGATTGTGCCGCACAGGTGATGTACCTGCTGCCGAGCGAGCAGGCGGCGCAGACTTTTTCGAAGACCATTCCGAGCGTCGTTGCCGGCAAGACCGGCCGTCACAATTTCACCCAGTGGGACCAGGTGCTGATGCATGAAGGCGCGCATCATCCGGCGCTCAATCCTTACGCACTGCCCGAGAACCAGGGCCTGCGGCTGGATTATTCCGACGACCTCGGCAAGCGCTCTCTCGACATCCTCAACCGCACCGTGATGGTCGCCATGAACCCGGCGCACAGCGATACCGACATTCAGGACATGATCCACAACATCGACGCGGCGGCGCGGGTGGCGCTGGAGAATGCTTCGCTCGATGATATCGAATTGCGCAAGGCGGCACCGGTTGATCTGCGGAAGTTCGACAGTGTGAACTAGACCAGATCCGGCGCGGTTTGCTACCCTGCGGTCGAGTTCCTTGCCCGGTGGCCGGCCGAGGATTCCGGCCGGCATAACCGGCCGCCAAAAAATCCGCAGGCCCGTGTCGGATAGGCCGGGCTCCGCTCGTCCTAGGGGGCATCGATCACCAACACGGAGGATTAACGATATGCCCGGCACCGTACGGCTGCACCGCGTTCTGACAACCAGCTCGGAGAAAGTCTACCGCGCGTTCCTTGAAGCGGATGCACTTGCGAAATGGCTTCCGCCGAACGGCTTCACCTGCACGGTTCATCACTTCGAGGCGAAAGTCGGCGGTGCGTTCAAAATGTCCTTCCGCAACTTCACCACCGGCGACAGCCACTCGTTCGGCGGCGAATATGTCGAGCTCGTGCCCAATGAGCGACTGCGTTACACCGACCGGTTCGACGACCCCAACCTGGCCGGCGAGATCGAGGTGACCGTGACATTGAAGAAAGTGTCGGTCGGCACCGAAGTGAATATCACGCAGGCAGGTATCCCAGACGCCATCCCGGTTGAGGCCTGCTATCTCGGCTGGCAGGAGTCGCTGCGAAATCTGGCGAAGCTCGTTGAACCCGAGATCAACCAGTAAGGTAAAGCGCTGCGCTGGCGGGTTGGCGTCGCTAACCGGAAACCCAGGGATGACGCCGGTCTTCCCACCCAACATGCGCCGGGGCCGGAAAGGCGGGATCGGCGAAGCAGCCGACCGCGACGGCGATCCATTCAGGCTTTCGCTCGGGCTCCCAGAAGACGCTCGAGCCGCAGCCCGGGCAGAAATGGAAAGTGACATGGTGGCCGCTCCGAGCTGATCGCCTGTAGGTACTGGCGTCGCCTTCGGCTTCTACCTTGTCGCGCGCAAAGAAGGCGGCGACGCCGTATGTGCTGCCGGTCCGTTTCTGGCAGTCGAGGCAGTGGCACTGTGCGACCAGCTGCGGCTCTCCGTTACAGGAGATCCTCAGTTGCCCGCAGGCACAGGATGCGGTTCTCATGGCAATCCTCATGGTTCAGATGAATGCGTTGCCCGCCAATACCGGCGGTGGGCATGCTTCTGGTTTTCGGGGAGGTTCGGCCTTGGGAAGCGCGCTTTGCGCGAACGCCGAAAACAAGGACCGACGCCCCATATTCCTAATCACTGCGGGCGACCGACTCAACCCCGCGGTGAACGAGATGGAGAGCCTGGCTCTAGCTTCTATCCAATCTTAGGAACGCGGCGCGCAACGCCAGAACGGCGCGCAGGATCTGACGTTCGTCCATCGCCGCATAGCCGAGCAGCAGGCCGTGCTCGGGCTCAGTGGAATGATAGTTGATGGAGATGCCCTGAACGTCGAGCCCCTCCTTGAGGGCGGCGGCGACCACGTCGCTGTCCTTATAGGGCCTGACGAAGCTCGCCAGCAGCTGCATGCCGGAATCGTTTTCCGTGACGATCAGCCATTCGGCCAGATGCTCCTGGCACAGCTTGACGAAGTTCGCCTGCCGGCGCGCGTAGAGCCGGCGCATGCGCTTGAGGTGCGTGGCGAAATAGCCCTGCATGATGAAGTCGTTGACCGTTGCCTGCAGGATCAGCGGCGCGAACTGGCCGGTGATGCTCACCGCCCGGTCGAACGGAACCGACAATTCGCGCGGCACGATCAGATAACCGATGCGCAGCGCCGGAATCAGCGTCTTGCCGAAGCTGCCGATATAGACGACGCGGTCGGCATGGTCGAGCCCGCGCAGCGCCGGCACCGGCCGGCCGCGGAACCGGTATTCGCCGTCATAGTCATCCTCGACGATCCAGGCGCCGTTGCGTTCGGCGATGTCGAGCAGTTGCAGCCGCTCCTCGATGCGCATGATGGTGCCGAACGGCCATTGGCAGGATGGCGTCACATAGATCAGCCGCGGCGGCGGCAGCTCCGGATCGGCAAGATGCCAGCCGCGCCGGTCGACCTTCAACGGTGCCAGCCTGGCACCGCTGGCGAGAAAGGCGCTTTTGGCGCCGAGATAGCCGGGCTCCTCCATCCAGACATGGTCGCCTTCGTCCATCAGCACGCGCGAGACCAGATCGAGCGCTGCCTGCGCACCGGTGACGATGATCACCTGGTCGGCGGTGCAGCTGATGCCGCGCGACAGGCCGATGGTCGAGGCAATGGCCTGACGCAGGCCGGGGTGGCCGGCAAAGGAGAGATAACCAAGCAGGCTCTCGTCGCGGCTGCGTGCATTGCGCACCAGAAGGCTTGACCAGATGGTGAACGGAAACGACGCCGTTTCAGGCACGCCCGGATGGAAATTGATGACGCCGGCATTGCGCGGCGGTTGCGGGCCGTTGACGATGGTCTGACCGCGCCGCGACAGTTTTTGCGGCGCTGCCAGTCCGGCGCGCAGGGATGCCAAGGGGCGGTTCTGCTGGATCGGCGCTACCCAGGTGCCCGATCCGGCACGCGCCTCGATAAAACCTTCGGCAAGGAGCTGGTCATAGGCGGCGATGACCGTGTTGCGCCCGACCTTCAGATCTTCGGCCAGCGAGCGCGTCGACGGCAGCAGCGTGTTCTGCGGGATCTGGCCGTCAAGGATGAAGCGTCGCAAGGCGCCGTAGATCTGACGATGCATCGGTTCTTCCGAAGCGCGGTCGACCGACATGATGTCGAGGGAAAGGCGCATGTGGTCGGCCACGGCACTATCCCCCGACGAACCGGGCGGCGCGGGCGATCTTTTCCTCGTTGAGCCGACAGACGGTGTCGAGCACCAGTCGCCTGGTTTCGGGGCGGATCTCGCGGCTGTTCTTCAGCGCGCGATGCACGGTGGCGGCGCCAAGTTCCGCCTTCTCGGCAATCTCCCGGATGGTGCAAAGCCGTTCCATGCCAAGCGCAGCTTCGAAAGCCATGTCGCTCCTCCTCGGTTGCATCAAGGCACGGCTTCCGGTCGGCCTCAAGCTTGAAAGTCGGGGTTTGCAATCCAGAGCCGGGATTCTGCGATCCGCGCCGCACAGGGAGCAAGGCGGCGCGGATCGCCGGGCGCTTTCGCGTCGCTAACCCCATCGAGGCGCGCGCCCATTGTGTTCCCCCGGCTCGCAAGTGCAGGCCGGTCAGTTTGCCTGCCGCGTCGCCACTTCGAAGCCGGCCTCGCGGGCGGTGGCGAGCAGCGAGAAATAGCCCTTGCTGGCATAGGTCAGCGGATGCGCCTTGGCCGGATCCTGCTCGGCCTCGACAACGAGCCAGCCTTCATAGCCGCGCGCGGCGAGGGGTTTCAGCAATGACAGGAAATCGACCGAGCCGTCGCCGGGCACGGTAAAAATGCCGTCCATTACCGCCGCCATGAAGCTCATGTCCTCGCGGCGTGCCCGTTCCAGCACCGCCCTGCGAACGTCCTTGCAATGGAAATGCACGATACGGTCGAGATGCCGTTGCAGCAGCGATTGCGGGTCGCCGCCCGAAAACAGGCAGTGGCCGGTATCGAACAAAAGGCCGACGCTTCGGCCCGTCGCCGCCATCAGCCTGTCGACTTCATCGTCCGTCTCGACGATGGTGCCCATGTGGTGGTGGAAGGCCATGCCGACCCGGAATGCGGCCATACGGTCGGCGAGGGCGGTCAGTTTCTCGCCATAGGACGGCCAGTCCCTGTCGGCGAGGCGCGGACGCTCGGAGATCGGTGCGAAAATGCCGTCATGGCGACCGCGCGAGGTGTCGGCGTAGACGACGATCCTGGCGCCAAGGTCGCGCAACAGCTGAAGATGTGGGGTGATCGCCGCGAATTCCTCGTCGACCGTGCGGTCGAGAATGCGGCCATCATACCAGCCGGAGACGAGTTCCAGGCCATAGGAAGACAGGAGCGGCCCAAGCACTTCAGCCTGGCGCGGAAATTTGCCGCCGAGTTCGGTGCCGCGGTAGCCGGCCAGCGCCGTTTCCGACAGGCAGGTGTCCAAGGACGTATCCCCGCCAAGCGCCGGAACGTCGTCATTGCTCCAGGTGATGGGATTGATGCCGATCTTGACCGTCATGACGCCAGGCTTTTGCGGGCTTGGGAATACAAGCCGAGCCTGCAGACTGGCGACAAAGAGGCCCTGTCACTAGGTCCAGTTCAGCCGAATCTGGCAGAACCAGTCGATGGTAACCCATTCTAGTCTTCTTTTGGGCGGCCAAAAAGGGCGCGCAGTTCGTCCTTTGCGTCCTCCAGCACTTTCTTCTGCGCCGCCGGCAGGTTCTTGCCGGCGCGGTTGATGTAGAAATTCAGCATCGACATGGCGGATTGAAACGGCCCTGCCTTGCGCCGGTCGCTGTGCTCGGCCGAGCGCTTCAACGAGGCGGCGATCTTCTTGGGATCGTGGGATTCGAAGATGTGTTCCTCGAGGTCCAGCGCGTCGCTATGCCCGGTGACGTCGGCGGACCATTTCCGTTGCGCGGTCATGGCAAACTCCTTCACTAGGTCGTTGCCGGGAAAACGCCTTATGGCGCACCCCTGTTCCACTTCGGCCCGAATCCCTGGAGCCACGGATTTGCCTGTCGTGGCGCTGCTCGGCGATGCGAATGCGCCGATAGTGGTCAGAACCGCCGATTCAAGAACTGCGGACAGGAAACGCTCTTGACCCCAATCGTCTCAAGCCAGGCAGGAAGTTCCGGCATCGACAGTGCCTATGCCTGGATACGGCTGGGCATCTCGATGCTGCTGGCAACGATCGGCGGGGTCGGCATGTGGGCGGTGGTCGTGGTGCTGCCTGCCGTGCAGGTAGAATTCGGCGTCGATCGCGCCGCTGCCTCGATGCCCTACACCGCGACCATGGTCGGCTTTGCCGCCGGTAATGTGCTGTTCGGCCGCGCCATCGACCGCATGGGGTATTGGATCCCGGCGCTGATTGCCGCGATTACACTTGGCGCCGGCTTCCTGCTGGCGTCGCTGACCAGTTCGATCCTGCAGTTCACCCTCGTCCAGGGCCTGTTGATCGGCGTTGGCTCGTCGGCGATCTTCGGGCCGTTGATCGCCGACATCTCGCACTGGTTCAACCGGCGCCGCGGCGTCGCGGTGACGGCTGCGGCATCCGGCAACTATCTCGCCGGAGCGATCTGGCCGACGGCGATGCCCTATGTTATGCAGGCGCAAGGCTGGCGCTTCACCTATGCCGCGATCGGCGTCGTCTGCCTGGTCACCATGGTGCCCTTGATCCTGCTGCTCCGGCGCGGCGCACCGCCCCAGGCGGCTCCGGGATCGCCGGGGAGCCGCGTGGTGCAGCCGATCTCACTGTCGCCGGCGGCCTTGCAGGCGCTGCTCATCGTCGCCGGGCTCGGCTGCTGCGTGGCGATGTCGATGCCGCAAGTCCATATCGTCGCCTATTGCATGGATCTCGGCTACGGCGTGGCGCATGGCGCCGATATGCTGTCGATCATGCTGGCGGCGGGCGTCGTCAGCCGGCTAGGCTCGGGTTTCCTTGCCGATCGCATCGGCGGCGTGAAAACCCTGCTGATCGGTTCGGTGCTGCAATGCCTGTCGCTGTTGTTCTATATCCCGTTCGACGGGCTTGCCTCGCTCTATGTCGTCTCGCTGGTCTTCGGCCTGTCGCAGGGCGGCATCGTGCCCTGTTATGCGATCATCGTGCGCGAATATATGCCAGCCAAGGAGGCTGGCCAGCGCGTCGGCATCGTCATGATGGCGACCATCTTCGGCATGGCCATCGGCGGCTGGATGTCGGGCTGGATCTACGATCTGACCGGCTCCTATGCCGCCGCGTTCCTCAACGGCATTGCCTGGAACCTTCTGAATATTTTGGCCATGGTGCTGCTGCTGTGGAAGGCCCGGCGCAGCGCTGCTGTGGCGGCCTGAAGCACAGCGTACGGATACAGTCTCTCCGGCTGTCGCTTGACAATAGCCGAAGGCTGCGCGACGCCAGACAAGGTGTGGCAACGGGCCAGGTTGGCAAGGCAGCAGTGGCAAAGACCCTGAACATCGTCTCACGGTCGCGTCTGGGCGGTTGCCCGGCCTCGGGACCAGTATGGTGATCAAGCCGCGCACGCGCCGCGGCGGCGGCCGCCCGACCATCGCCGATGTCGCCCGCAAGGCCGGCGTCGGCGCCATTACCGTATCGCGCGCCCTGCGCGAGCCGGGGCGTGTCTCGGAAGATCTGCGCCGCCAGATCGAGTCGGCCGTGAACGAGCTCGGCTATGTGCCCGACCCGAATGCGCGGGCGCTGGCTTCGGCGCGCGCCGAGGTCTTTGGCGTTCTGGTGCCGTCGCTTACCAACAACGTCTTTGCCGAAGTGGTGCGCGGCATCTACGACAGCCTGTCGGACGGCCCTTTCCGGATCCAGCTTGGCAACACCCACTATTCCGGCCTCGAGGAAGAGCGGCTGCTGCAGGTGTTTGGCCCGCAACGCCCGGCGGCGCTGATCGTGGCCGGCATCGACCAGACGCCGGCCTCGCGAAAACTGCTGGAAACGGCAGGCTGTCCGGTGGTGCAGGTGATGGAGACCGGGCCCGATCCGGTCGACATGATGGTCGGTTTCTCACATTTCGAGGGCGGCAAGGCGGCTGCGGAACATCTGATCGAGGCAGGCTATCGCCGGATCGGCTTTATCGGTGCGCGCATGGATCCGCGTTCGCAGCGGCGGCTTGCCGGCTATCGCGCGGCGATGGAGGCGGCCGGCCTGTTCGATGCGCGGCTTACCACCACCACGCCGGTGCCCTCCAGCGTCACCCTCGGCCGCGAATTGTTCCGCGACGCGCTGGCCAAGATGCCGAGCCTCGACGGCGTGTTCTGCAACAATGACGATATCGCCCTCGGGGTGCTGTTCGAATGCCATCGCGCTTCGATCGCCGTGCCGAAGACGATCGGCATCGTCGGCTTCAACGATCTCGACATGATGGAGGTGGCCTTTCCGTCGGTCACCAGCGTTCGGACCTACCGCTACGAGATCGGCCGGCGGGCGGTCGCCATGGCGCTTGCGGCTATCGAAGGCAACAGGCCAGAGCAGCGGGTCGTCGACCTTGGCTTCGAACTCAAGCGACGTGAGAGCACGGCGCGCTGAAGCGAGCCTCGACGCAATGGCGCTTTACACTACGTCATGGTAGCGCTACCAGTTGTCGCCGGGCGGTACTTCGCTCAGAAGATGGGGGCTGTTTATTATACATAAGCGACAGCTCATGCTTGTTTATTATGTATAATATGATAGTTTTTGTGGGACTAGCCGGACAGCAAAGGAGGGGATCGGGTCGGCATTCGGCCACCTGAACGCGCGACGGGTACGGCGGGAGGTGCCGGGCCGGAAACGCGCAAATTCATCGGCGTAACAACAAACAAACTGCAACTGGGAGGAATATCGATGATCAAGTCACTCGTTGGCGGTATCGTTGCCGCCACTGCTTTCGTCATGCTGAGCTCGTCGGCGATCGCCGATCCTGAAATCGTCAAGGGGCCATCGGCCGAGCCTGACTGCTTCGCGCCCTGGTCGGCCGATACGCAGTTCTTCAAGTTCCCCAAGAAAGATGGCCCGTACCGCATCGCTCTGGCCAACGGCTATATCGCCAACACATGGCGCATCCAGATGGTGCAGACGGCGAAGGCCTATGCAGCGCAGCCGGCGGTCGCGGCCAAGCTCAAGGAATTCAAAGTGGTCTCGACCGGCGAGGACGTGCCGGCCCAGATTTCGGCAATCAATAATTTCATCGATTCCGGCTATGACGCGATTGTCGTCAACGCCCAGAACCCGACCGCGTTCGGCCCGGTCATCAAGCGGGCCAAGGAAGCCGGTGTGGTGCTGGTCGCTTTCGACAACATCCTCGACACCAAGGATGCCATCAACGTCAATGTCGACCAGAAGGGCCTTGGCGAATTGTGGGCCAACTGGCTGGTCAAGCACGTGCCGAACGGCGGCAAGGTGCTGGAAGTGCGCGGCGTCGCCGGCACGTCCGTCGACACCGATCGCCACAACGGCATCCACGAGGTTCTCGACGCTTCCGGCAAGAAATGGGACGTCACCGAGGTCGTCGGCAAGTGGGATGACGGCGTTGCGCAAAAGGCTACGGCCGATGCCATTGCCACCAACGGCCCCTTCGACGGCATTACCGGACAGGGCGGCGATACCGGCATCGTGCAGGCGATGATCGATGCCAAGCATCCGTTCGTGCCGTTCGGCGGCGAGACGGAGAACGGCTTCCGCAAATTCTGCGCCAAGTTCGCCGCTGACGGCCTGAAATGCTCGTCGGCCGGTACCGGCCCGGCGCAGGTCGCGGTTGCCATCAAGACGGCGATTGCAGCACTTGAAGGCCAGGTCGTGCCGCAAGCGGTCAAGCTGCCGCTGGCGATCGTCGAGGATCCGAACTTCAAGGCAGGCCAGGACTACTTCCCCGACCAATCCGACAATTTCTTCGTCGGCAATTCCTTCCCGACCTGCGGCATCAATTTCACGGCGCAGGAAATCATGGGCCAGAGCAAGGAAAACCAGTAAACTCCGACAGCCCGACGCCGCGGGAGATCCCGCGGCGTCGGCGCTCGACATCCTGATTGCCAAGCGCCTGGGGAGGGCCGATGGACGGTGCGGTTCCGCTCTTCCGCATGGAAGGCATATCCAAGCGCTATGGCGGCGTGCGGGCGCTGGAGAAGGCCGAACTGTCGGTCACTCCAGGCAGCATCCACGCCATTCTCGGCGAGAACGGCGCCGGCAAATCGACGCTGATCAAGGTCATGGCGGGGGTTGTTGCGCCCGACGAGGGCCGCATGATGCTGGACGGAAGCGAAGTTACCTTCGCTTCGCCGGCCGCCGCCAACCAGGCCGGCATCGTCTGCATCTTCCAGGAGCTGTCGCTCGTCCCCGAACTCAGCGTTGCCGACAACATCGTCATTTCCGATCCGCCGAAGCGTTTCGGCATGATCGACCGCAAGGCGCAGCGCCGCATCGCCGAAGAAGCCCTTGCTCGCGCCGGCGCCTCCGATATCCATCCGCTGGCGCTGGTCAAGGATCTTCCTCTTTCAAGAAGGCAGATGGTCGAGATCGCCAAGGCACTGGCGCGCAAGCCACGCATCCTGATCCTGGACGAGGCGACCTCGGCGCTGACCGCGGCTGACGTCGCCAGGGTTTTTGCCGTGTTGAAGCGGCTGCGTTCGGAAGGGCTGGCGCTGCTCTATATATCGCACCGCATGAACGAGATCGCCGAGCTGGCCGACCAGTGCACGGTGTTCCGCAATGGCCGCAATGTCGCGAGCTACGCGGCCGGTACAAAAAGCGACAACGAGGTCGTCGAGCTGATGATCGGGCGCGAATACAGCCACATCTTTCCGCCCAAGCCCGCGCGGGCGGCTGCCGCAGCCACGCCGGTTCTCGAGGCGCGCAGCCTGTCCTGGACGGATCGGCTGCACGATGTCTCGCTATCGGTCGGGGCGGGCGAGGTGGTCGGGCTTGGCGGCCTCGACGGCCAGGGCCAGCGCGAATTGCTGCTCGCCTTCTTCGGTGTGCTGCGTGGCCTGTCGGGCCAGATCCTGATCGACGGCAGGCCGGTGGCGATCGCCAGCCCGGCCGCGGCGCGCGATGACCGGATCGGCATGGCGCTGATCCCGGAGGACCGCAAGACCGAGGGGCTGATGCTGCCGATGACGGTGCGCGAAAACCTCTCATTCGCTGCCCTCGACCGGCTGTCCAGGGCCGGCATCATCGATCGCGCCGCCGAGCAGCGGCTGATCGACGATATGGTGGGTCTCCTGGCGATCAAGACCGCCGGCCTCGACATTCCGGTCGGCGCGCTATCCGGTGGCAACCAGCAGAAGGTCGTCATCGCCAAATGGCTGATGCGGCAGCCGCGCATCATCCTGCTCAACGATCCGACGCGCGGCATCGATGTCGGCACCAAGCAGGAGCTTTACCAGTTGATGCGCAAGCTTGCCGACCAGGGTGCGGCGATCCTCTTCTATTCGACCGACTATGACGAGCTGATCGGCTGCTGCGACCGCGTGCTGGTGCTCTATGACGGCGCGGTCAAGCGCGAACTGGTCGGCGCCGAAATCACCGAGCGGGCGCTGATCGCCAGCGCGCTCAACATTCACGAAGAGATGCCAAAGCAAGGAGCGGACGCGTGAAGGATTGGCGCTACTGGCTTGCCGAACAGCGCGGAACGCTACTGGCGTTCGGCATCTTCGTCGTCATGTTCGTCATCTACACCTCGAACCATCCGGCGGGCTTCACCGCCAACGTCGTGCAGACGGCCTCGAACAAGGGCGTGCTGCTCGCCTTCGTCGCCATGGCGCAAACGCTGGTGGTGATCACCGCCGGCATCGATCTCTCGGTCGGGATGATCTTCACCCTGACCAACTGCCTGGCGTCGTGGCTGGTCGTCGGCACCGGCATCGAGACCGCCGTCGGCGTCATCGCCGTGCTCGGCACCGGGCTGCTGTGCGGGGCAATCAACGGCGCCATCGTCATCTATGGACGCCTGCAGCCGATCGTCGCCACTATCGCCACCGGTGCGGTCTATTTCGGCATTGCGCTGCTGCTTCGGCCGTTTCCGGGCGGCTCGGTCAATGAGGGGCTCGCCGATGCGCTGACCGGGCGCCTGTTTGGTATTGTGCCGGCGAGCCTGGTGGCGCTGCTGGCGGTCGTGCTTGTCGTCTGGGTGCCGTTCAGCCGGTCGGTACTCGGCCGCGCCGCCTATGCGGCCGGCTCCTCGGAGATGGCGGCCTACATGTCCGGCGTGCCGATCCGGCGTGGAAAGTTCGCCGCCTATGCGCTTGCCGGTCTGCTTGCCGCGATCGGCGGGCTGTTCCTGACGTTCTTCACCTATACCGGTGATGCGGCCTATGCCAGCGGCAACGCCTATACGCTGTTTTCGATTGCCGCGGTCGTGCTTGGCGGCGTGTCGCTGTTCGGCGGCAAGGGCAGCGCCATCGGCGCGATCTTCGGCGCGCTTGCCTTCCGCACCATCGGCGACCTGCTGTTCGTCTTCGATTTCGATCCGCTCTGGCAGCCCCTGTTCCAGGGCGTCATTCTGCTGATCGCGGTCAGCCTCGGCGCCTTCGCCCTGTTTCGGGTCCGCAACCGGCTGGAGTGGTTCCTGTGAGCGAAACGACTGTGAGTGGTCTCGCCGGCCGCATGCCGAAATTCCTCCGCCGCGCCGACCCGGCGGTGCTGACGGCGTTCGCCTGTATCGTGCTGCTGCTGTTCCTCGGCAGCCTCTATTCGCGCAGCTTCCTGTCGCCTGAATACCTTTTGCAGCAGCTCAAGGTGGCGTCGTTTCTCGGCGTCATCGCGACCGGCATGATGCTGGTCATCCTGCTCGGCCAGATCGACCTGTCGGTGCCCTGGTCGGTGGCGGCCGGCGCGATGATGGCCTGTGCCGCGGCCGCATACGGCCCGGTCGGCGTGGCGCTTGCCATTCCGTTCGGCATCTTCTGCGGTGTTCTGATCGGCATCGTCAACGGCATCGGCGTCGCCTATCTGCGCATTCCCTCGATGATCATCACGCTTGCCACCAACGCCGTCGCGCAGGGGCTGATGGTGGTCTACACGGGCGGTTTCTCGCCGCAGGATTCGGCGACCGGTGCGATGCGCTATCTGGCGACCGGCTTTGCCGTTCCTGCCGTGCCCAACGCCGTCCTCATCTGGGCGCTGATCGGCGCCGCAATGGTGTTCGTGCTGACCCGCACCGGCTTCGGCCGCACCGTCTACGGCATCGGCAATCGCGAGCGCGCAGCCTATCTTTCCGGCATCGATACAAGGCGCGTAGTGATGATCGCCTTTGCGGTTTCGGGCGGGCTCTCCGCCTTCGGCGGCGTGCTGTTGGCCGGCTATGCCTCCAAGGCGGCACAGTCGATGGGCGATGCCTATCTGCTGCCGTCGATCGCCGCGGTGGTGCTCGGCGGCACCTCGATCCTCGGTGGGCGCGGCTCCTATCTCGGCACAGTCGCCGGGGTAATCCTGATCACGCTTCTGCAGTCCATTCTCTCTGTCATGCAGATGCCGGAGGCGGGACGGCAGATCATCTACGGCGTCGTCATCGTCGCCATGCTGCTGCTCTATGGCCGCGCGCCGGCAAGCCGCTGACCTGCATGACCGGTAAAGACGTGGCATATAAGCCGGCGAGCACTGTTCGAACGGTACCCGCCATCGTGGTGATGGGCGTTGCCGGTTGCGGCAAGTCGGTTGTCGGCGAAGCGCTTGCAGCGGCATTGGGCGCCGTCTTTATCGAAGGCGACAGGCTGCATCCGCCCGAAAACGTCGCACGCATGGCGAGCGGCCAGCCGCTCACCGACGCGCGGCGCGAAGGCTGGCTCGACGCGATCGGCCAGCGAATGGCCGCGTCGGTCGCAAGCGGGCAAGGTGTGGTCGCCGCCTGCTCAGCGCTGAAACGCAGCTATCGTGATCGCCTGCGCGGCTTTTGCGCGGATATCGTTTTCGTTTACCTGGAGATCGACCCGGCAACAGCAAAACAGCGCGTCGGCAATCGCAAGGGTCATTTCATGCCGGCAAGCCTGGTCGACAGCCAGTTCGCCACGCTTGAGGCGCCAGCGGCGGACGAGGCGGCAATGACCCTGGATGGCACGCGTCCGGTCGCCGACACTGTCGCGACCGCCTTGAGCCTGCTCGCGCGCTAGATTTGCGACGTCAGTTCGACTGGGAAATCGTCATTGTCGGCGTCGCGCATGGCCGCGAGACTGCGGTTGTCCAGCACCTCGGCGATCGCCTGCCGGACCTCCAGCATCATGTGCCGAACCTGGCAGGTCGCCTCGTCGCAATCCTCGCAGCGCTGGTATTGTGTGCGGCTGGCGCAGGGGATCGGCGCCAGCGGCCCGTCGAGGACACGCACGACATGGCCGATCTTGATCTCGGAAGCCGGCCGGGCAAGGCGGTAACCGCCTTCCTTGCCCTTGCGGCTCTGGACGAAGCCGGCGTTACGCAACTCGCCCAGGATGGCATCCAGGAATTTCTTGGGGATGTTATTGGCGACCGCAATGTCGTTGACGAATGCGAGCTGGCCGACCGGCAGGCCCGACAGATGCACGAGGGCCTTGAGGCCGTATTTGCCTTTTTTGGTAAGCATGCCCCGAGTCAACCCATGAAGCCCCAACCACCTGCGTCTGGCGGCTGTTTGTGTGCAAATCATGACGGCTTGATCACGCGAAGCCGTTCGCGAAAACAAGCCGTCCGTTCTCACGGTAGGCACAAACGCGTTGATTCTTTGTAACGTTTTGGACGGAATGCGCCCGGAAAGTGCCAGAAATCACCTTTCGCGGCGCGAAAGCAAAGAAGCCGGCAAAGCCGGCTTCTGTCAAAGTTGGAAGATCGCCTCAGCGGCTGCCATAAGTCTGGTCGAGCAGGCCGCCCGCTGCAAAGTGCTCGGCCTGGACCTTGGCCCAGCCGCCGAAGACCTCCTCCACCGTCAGCAGGCGGACATCGGGAAACTCAGCCTTATATTTGGCGGCGACCGCCGCGTCCCGGGCCCGCAGGCCGTTGCGGGCGGCGATGTCCTGGCCCTCCGGCGTATAGAGGAAGTCGAGATAGGTCTTGGCGAGATCGCGCGTGCCATGCTCGTCTGCAACCGTGTCGACGATCGCCACCGGAAATTCCGCCAACAGGCTGACCGAAGGCGTTACCTGCTCGAACTTGTCCTCGCCATACTCCTTGCGGACGCCGCGCGTTTCCGACTCGAAGGTGATGAGTACGTCGCCGATTTCGCGCTGCACGAAAGTGGTGGTCGCGGCGCGCCCGCCGCTGTCGAACACCGGCACGTTGTTGAACAGCTTTGTCACGAACTCCTTCACCTTGGCATCGTCGCCCTTGAAGGCTTCCTTGGCGTAGGCGGTGGCCGCGAGATAGGTGTAGCGCGCATTGCCCGATGTTTTCGGATTGGGGAAGATCACCTGGACGTCGTCGCGCACGAGATCGTTCCAATCCTTGATGTGCTTCGGATTGCCGGCGCGCACCAGGAAGGAGGGCAGCGAATAGAAAGGCGAGGCGTTGTCCGGAAAGTCCTTCTGCCAGTCGGCGGAGATGAGGCCCTTCTTGACCAGGAAGTCGATGTCGATGACCTGGTTGAACGTGACCACGTCGGCGCCGAGGCCTTCGGCGATGGCGCGTGCTTGTGCCGAGGTTCCGGCATGCGACTGATCGATGGTGACGCCGGGGTGGCCGGCGACGAACGCCTTGTTGACCTGCGCAAACAGTTCGCGCCCGACATCATAGGAAGCATTGAGCAATTTGTCAGCCGACCAGGCTTGGGAGGATGCGAGGAAGAGGCCGGCCAACGTGGCGATGCCAAGCAAAAATCGCTTCATGAAAACAGGCTCCAATGCCATGAGCTTAATGCCGGACCATAGCGGCAAGGCATCGTGCGCGACGAGGCACGCAGAGCGGCCGCTCCACGTTGTCGATAGAAGAAATATTCCCGCTGTGGGCGATTTCTGGTTTTTTCTTTCAAGCAGAGTCTCAGGACAGCTTGGCAGCGGCGCCGATGCCGTCGGCGTGCACGATGGTTCCCGGCCGGCCAACGCGGTGCAAGGCGATTGCGTCGCCGCCCTGTCTGGCATATACAAATAGTATATACAAGGGAGCTGTTGTCATGTCTCAACACCGCCATTCAACAACCCCGCCGAAGGAGGCGAAGCTGTTTCGTAACAATCGCAGCCAGGCGGTGCGCATTCCCGTCGAGTTCGAACTTCCCGGCGAAAAGGTCTTGATCAGCCGTGAAGGCGACCGCCTGATCATCGAGCCGGTCCGCAAACCTGGCCTCACCGCACTGCTCGCGCAATGGGCGAAAGAGCCGCCGCCCGGTGCCGAGGAAGACTTTCCCGAAGTCGAGGATATGCCTGTCAAATCCGAGGAATTTTTTTGATGCGGTTCATGCTGGACACGAACATTGTCAGCGACATGATCCGAAATCCGGCCGGGAAAGCCGCAAGCGCTGTCCTGCGCGTGGGAGACGCCGCCGTGTGTACCAGCATCGTGGTCGCGTCGGAACTGCGATATGGCTGCGTCAAGAAAAGATCAGCCAAGTTGCACAAGAAGGTCGAGGAATTGCTGGCTGAGATTCCCGTCTTGCCGCTCGATGTGCCGGTGGATGCCGAGTACGGCGCGATTCGCGCAGAACTGGAAGGCAGGGGCCAGACCATCGGCCAGAATGACCTTTTTATTGCTGCCCACGCCCGTGCGCTTGGAACTACCCTGGTGACCGCCAACACCGGGGAGTTCAACCGGATCAAAGGCCTGAAGATCGAGAACTGGCTGGTGTAGCGCCTGATAGAGGATCAAGCAGCCGGAAAAAGCTTCCAGCGCCGCGGCCTGAAAGCCACGCGACTTTTCTGCGCCGCCGGATGATCGACGGGCAATTCGATCTCGACCCGCTGACGTTCGCCGCCGATTTCGAGCTCGACCCGCCTGGTGCCGGCGACGCGGCGGCTGGCGGCGACCGTGCCGGCGATGCAGCCGTTGCATTCTTCCACCAGATCGACGTCGTGCGGGCGAAAGAACAGCGTCGCTTCGCCTTGCGGTGCGTGCGGCGCGGAAAGCCCGATCGGCCGGTCGGCGATCCAGACCTGGCCGTCCTCGACCTTGACCGGAAGCGAACTCGATTCGCCGATGAAGCCGTAGACGAAGGGAGAGTTCGGCGTGTCGTAGATCTCGTCGGCGGTGCCGACCTGCTCGATGCGGCCCTGGCTCATCACCACGACACGGTCGGCAAGCTCCAGCGCCTCTTCCTGGTCATGGGTGACGAAGACCGTGGTGTGACCGGTGGCGTCGTGGATGTCGCGCAGCCAGCGGCGCAGTTCGCGGCGCACCTGCGCATCGAGCGCGCCGAACGGCTCGTCGAGCAAAAGCACGGCCGGTTCGATCGCCATGGCGCGGGCCAGCGCCACGCGCTGGCGCTGGCCGCCCGAAAGCTGTGCCGGATAGCGTTTTTCCAGACCGGAAAGCTGAACGAGGTTGAGGAGTTCCGAGGCGCGGCGTCGGATTTCCTTCGCCGACGGGCGTGACGGCCCGTGCCGGACCTTGAGTCCGAAGCCGATATTGTCGGCGACCGTCATATGGCGAAACAGCGCGTAGTGCTGGAAGACGAAGCCGACATTGCGCTCCTGAATCGACTTTTGGGAGGCATCCTCTTCGCCGAAGAAGATCTTTCCGCGGGTCGGCCGCTCCAATCCGGCAATCAGCCTGAGCAGCGTCGTCTTGCCGGAACCGGACGGTCCCAGCAGGGCGATCAGTTCTCCCGACTTGATGTCGAGCGAAACGTCGTGGAGGGCCGGAAACCGCTCAAACTCCTTGCGCACGTTGGCAACGCGAACTTCCATGCAAATCCCTTTTGTAGTTGATGCATGCCGTTATCCCAAAACCGGTTCCCACTTTTGGGCGACATCAAATCTTTGTTTTATGCATGTCGTTGTCCAAAAACCGCTACACACTTTTGGGCGACATGCATTTGTCAGTGTCCGCGCGTCGCGGCGATCTCGGCGCCGTAGCGCATCTCGAGAAGTGTTTTCAAGACCAGCGTGACGAGCGCCAGGCCGGCAAGCAGCGAAGCGACGGCAAAGGCGGCGGCGGCATTGTACTCGTTATAAAGGATTTCGACATGCAGCGGCATGGTGTTGGTCAGCCCGCGTATGTGGCCCGACACGACCGAGACGGCGCCGAACTCACCCATCGCGCGGGCATTGCACAACAGCACGCCGTAGAGCAATCCCCATTTGACGTTGGGCAACGTCACGTACCAGAACGCCTGCCAGCCATTGGCTCCAAGCGACAGGGCAGCCTCCTCGTCGCCATTGCCCTGTTCCTGCATCAGCGGGATCAATTCGCGGGCGACGAAGGGGAAGGTGACGAAGACGGTGGCCAGCACGATGCCCGGCACGGCAAACAGAATGACGATGCCATGTGCTTTCAGCCAGGCGCCGAGCAGGCCTTGCGCGCCGAACAAGAGCACGTAGACAAGCCCCGAAATGACCGGCGAGACGGAAAAGGGCAGGTCGATGAGTGTGGTCAGGAACGCCTTGCCCTTGAACTCGAACTTGGCGATCGCCCAGGCGGCGGAAATGCCGAAGACGATGTTGAGCGGCACCGAGATCGCCGCGACCAGAAGCGTCAGGCGGATCGCCGAGCGCGTATCCGGTTCGCCTAGCGCCTGTGTGTAGGCCTCGATTCCCTTGGCGAAAGCTTCCTTGAAGACGATGATCAGCGGCAAGAGCAGGAAGATGGCGAGGAACGCAAACGTTACCGCCATCAGCACGGCTTGCGCAGGACGGCTTTCGGTTACCGCCGCCGAGCGGCTTTCGTGGTGCGGCGCGTAGGATTTGATCTCCGGGTCAGCCATAGCGCTTGCGGCTCCAGGTCTGCACCAGGTTGATGACCAGCAGCATCACGAAGGACAGTGCCAGCATGATCGCCGCGATCGCGGTCGCCGCGGCATAATTATATTCCTCGAGCCGGATGACGATCAGAAGCGGTGCGATCTCGGATTTGTAGGGCAGGTTGCCGGCGATGAAGATAACCGAGCCGTACTCGCCGACGCCGCGCGCGAAGGCCAGCGCGAAACCGGTGACGATGGCCGGTGCCAGTCCGGGAAGCAGAACACGGCTGATGATCTGGAAGCGATTGGCGCCGAGCGTGGCGGCCACTTCCTCTACCTCTTTGTCGATTTCCTCCATGATCGGCTGCACAGTGCGCACGACGAAGGGCAGCCCGATAAAGATCAGCGCGATGACGATGCCGAGCGGCGTATACGCGACCTTGATGCCGAGCGGCGTCAGCAGGCTTCCGATCCAGCCATTCGGTGCGTAAAGCGTGGTCAAAGCGATGCCGGCAACCGCCGTCGGCAGCGCGAAGGGCAGGTCGACCATGGCATCGGCGATGCGGCGGCCTGGAAAGCTGTAGCGCACCAGCACCCACGCGACGATCGTGCCGAAGACGACGTTGACCGCAGCGGCAATGAAGGCGGTGCCGAAGCTGATTTCAAGCGCGTTGATGGTGCGGCGGTCGGTGACGATCGCCCAGAAGTCGGTCCAGCCGAGCGCCGCCGAGCGCCAGACCAGCCCGGACAGGGGAATGAGGATGATGAGGGTGAGGTAGGCAAGCGAGAAGCCGAGCGTCAATCCGAAACCCGGAATGACGCTCGGCTGCCTGAATCGCCACCCCGCCTTGGCGGGTGCTGTGGTCATGTCGTCCTGATCTAAATGCTACTGGGCCGGCTTGTAGATCTGGTCGAATATACCACCATCGCCGAAATGATAAGGCTGTGCTTTCTTCCAGCCGCCAAAAAGCGGGTCGTCGATGGTGACCAGCTTGATCTCGGGCAGCTTGGCCAAGTCCTCCGCCGGCACCAGTTCGGGCTTCGAAGGGCGATAATGGTTTTTGGCGATGAGCGTCTGGCCTTCCTTGGAATAGAGGTAGCTCAGATAGGCTTCGGCAACTTTGCGCGTGCCTTTGGCGTCGACATTGGCGTCGACCACGGCGACCGGCGGCTCGGCCAGGATCGAGGTCGGCGGGTAGACGATATCGAAATTGTCGGCGCCGAACTCGTCGAGCGCCAGATAGGCCTCGTTTTCCCAGGCGAGCAGCACGTCGCCCAGTCCTTTTTGCGCGAAGGTCACGGTGGCGCCGCGCGCACCGGTGTCGAGAACCGGGACATGCGCATAGAGATTGCCGACGAATTCCTTGGTCTTGGCCTCGTCGCCGCCATCCTTGGCGCTGGCATAGGCCCAGGCGGCAAGATAGTTCCAGCGCGCGCCGCCGGAGGTCTTCGGATTGGGCGTGATCACCTGGACATCGTCCTTGACCAGATCGCCCCAATCATGAATGCCCTTGGGGTTTCCCTTGCGGACGAGGAAGATGATCGTCGAGGTGTAGGGCGCCGAATTGTTTTCGAATTTCGTCCGCCAGTCGGGATTGATCTTCTTCGTTTTCGAGACAATGGCGTTGATGTCGCCTTCGAGCGCCAGCGTCACCACGTCGGCGTCGAGCCCGTCGATCACGGCGCGCGCCTGGGCGCCGGATCCGCCATGCGACTGCTGGACGGTGACGGTCTCGCCTGTCTCGGCCTTCCAGTGGGCGACAAAGGCCTCATCGAATTGCTTGTAGAGCTCACGCGTCGGGTCATAGGACACGTTGAGAATGGTGGTGTCGGCAAACGCGAAACCGAGCGTGCCGAACTGGACAGATGTGGCGACCAGTGCGCCGAGCAGTTTCCTGAAATGAGGTTTGGTCATTTCCGCCTCCGTTGAACTCGCGCCAATCTACCGAATTGATAGAATTTAGATGCATTCAATGTTGCCTTTTTTGGCCTATTGAAGCAATTTTTCGCCCAGTTTCGGCGATGCGAGAAACTATTTTCCCCGCATGGACCATGATTGCGATCCCGACGCGATTATCTAGAGACGGCTAGCTCTTCGGCAATGACTGCGTCGCGCCCGAAGGTTGCGGCCGGCTATTCGGCGGTAACGGGAAAGTTGAAGCGCTCTTTTGGAAACGGCTCGTTCTCCAGCGTGAAGTGCCACCATTCGCGGGCGTAATTCTTGAAGCCGCGGGCACGCATCGCCTCGACAAGTCTTTTGCGGTTAGCCGCCGCTTCACTGGCTATCGGTCGGTGAGCCGTTTCGCTCGCTGGATCGAAACAGTCGAAACCCGTGCCGAAATCGAGCGTGTCGGCATCGGTCGCGCCGCAGGCCGGTTTCGGAGCGCTCTTGCGGTCGGCTCGCGCGATCGCGACATCGACCGTCGATCCGCGCGAATGGGTGGACAGTTCGCCGATATAGCCCTTGGCGATGAGATCCTTGCGCTTGACCTTTGGGTACCATTGCGCGTCCGGTGGCCCACTCGTTTTTGTCCAGTCACCCATGTCGGAGACAGCCCGTGCAGGGCGATAGCAGTCGAACACGACCAGCGTCAGTCCTTCGGCGGCAATCGCTTTCTGCACTGCCGAAAGCGCTTGCGCCGCTTGCCTGGTGAGGATGCATACCGGCGCATCGTAGCCGCTTACCTTGCGATGCAGGAAATTCTCGAGGCCGGCATAGCGGATATCCTGCCGGATATTGGGATCGATGTCGGCTAGCCGAACAAAGCCGGCGGGGAGGGTGTCAGCAAAGGCCGAGGAAATACCGGCGCCCGAAAGCAAGACGTAAAACCCAATCCCCTGAATCACCTGCCGGAAATTATTCAAGGGAAACTTTCACTCGACGAAAACCTTCACACTGGCCGCGCGTCCCGCCGCGTCGATCACGGTCAGGGTCGAATAGCCGGCGCCGTCCGGCTGCCAGGTCGCGGTGCGCCGCCGGTCGAGGCCGACCAGCGGCTTGCCGTTGGCCAGCCAGCGGAATGGTGCGCGGCCGCCTTGCAGCTTGAGCACCAGCGGCGAGGCGTCGGCCGAGGAAGTGCCGAGATCGACGCGAGCGCCGTCGGGCGGAAAGATGATGGTTGGCGCAGGTTCGCTCGGCGTCGCCTGCACCAGCCCATCGGTGCCGGCGCCGAAGCGCGTCAGCGTCACCGGCAGCTCCTCGCGTTTCGGACGCCGGACGCCGGACGGCTGGCTCGGCAGTGGTACGGCGGCCAGGCCGGAACGGACAAAGCCTTCGAACAGGATGGGCGCAGCCGAGACATAGCCGGACAGGCCGGGCACCGCACCGGCGTCGGGGCGGCCGACCCAGACGCCGAGCACGTAGCGGCCGTCGAAGCCGACCGACCAGGCGTCGCGATAGCCGTAGGAGGTGCCGGTCTTGTAGGCGATGCCGCGTTGGGCGGCACCCTGGGGAGGCTTGACGCCTGACAGGATGTCGGTGATCTGCCAGGTCGCCTGCCCGTCGAGGATGGTGGTGGTCGAGCGTTCGGCATTCGCCGGCTCGGTGCCGTCATGCAGCGTGTGTGCCTTGCCGCCATTGGCAAGGCCGGCATAGAGTTGGACCAGGTCGCGCAGGGTCACCCCGACGCCGCCGAGGCCGATCGCCAGGCCGGGCGCTTCGTTGACGGGCAGGATAGGGGTCACATCGGCCTGGCGAAAGCGTGCCATCAGCCGAGCCGGGCCGACCGCGTCGAGCACGCGGATCGCCGGCACGTTGAGCGACAATTGCAGCGCCTGCCTGATGCTGACATCGCCCTGATAGCCCATGTCGAAGTTCTTCGGCCGATACCCGGAGAAATCGGCTGGGCTGTCCTCGATCAGCATCTCCTGCGCCACCAGGCCTTGTTCGAACGCGAGGCCGTAGATGAACGGCTTCAGCGTCGAGCCAGGCGAGCGAACGACCTTGGTCATGTCGATCCAGCCCGAACGGCTGGCATCGAAGAAATCGGCAGAGCCGACCTCACCAAGAATATCGCCGGTACGGGCATCGGCCAGTACCATGGCCACCGAGAGGCGAGGGCCGAGCCTGGCGGCCGCATCCTTGGCCACCTGCTCCAGCCCTTCCTGGACACTCTTGCGGATCGTCAGTTGCAGCTTCTGGCCGGGAATGGCCTTGGACAGCATCGTATAGGCCGCATGGGCAGCGAGCGCCGGCAAGGTCCGCCGCAGCCCCGACACATCGTCGAGCGCGGCACGCGCGGCCTCACGTTCGCCGAGCAGGCCTGCCGAGACCATGCGGGTCAGCACGCGGTCGCGGGCAGCATGGGCGACGTCGAGGTTGCGGTCAGGGCGCCGCTTTTCCGGCAATTGCGGCAAAGCGACGAGCAGGGCCGCCTCCGAGACCGTCAGCCGTTTCGGCTCCTTGCCGAAATAGGCAAGCGAAGCGGCGCGCACACCTTCGAGATTGCCGCCATAGGGCGCCAGCGTCAGATAGCGTTCGAGGATCTCGCGCTTGGAAAGCCGCCGTTCGATCTGGAGGGCGCGCAGCATCTGCTTGATCTTCGAGCCGAGGCTGCGGCTGTCGCGCGGTTCGATCAGCCGGGCGAGTTGCATCGGCAGCGTCGAACCACCGGAGACGATATGGCCGCTGGTCGCGAACTGGCCGGCGGCACGCGCCAGTGCCAGCACGTCGACGCCTTGATGATCCCAGAAACGCTTGTCCTCATAGGTGACCAGCATGTCGACGAACTGCTTGTCGACCTGGTCCAGGCTGGTGGCGAGCCGCCAGTAGCCATCCGGCGTAGCGAAGGCGCGCAGCAGCTGGCCGTCTCGGTCCTGCACCTCGGTCGAGACCGTCAAAGCAGCCGGCAGCGGCGGCGGAAATGCGCGGTCGAGCTGCCAGAGGCCGAAGGCGGTGATTGCCGCGAGACCGGCCAAGGAAATGCCCGTGATGGCCGCTCGGCGCAGGAATTTTCTGGAGAGCATGGCGCCGCCCCTCATCCGCCTGCCGGCACCTTCTCCCCGTTTAGTGACGGGGAGAAGCGGGCTGTCGCGACCCTTGGCGCCTTTTCTGCGACGTTAAAGTTCGGCGAAAACTTCGGCGCATGGCTCTTTCTCCCCGTCTCTATACGGGGAGAAATGCCCGGCAGGGCAATGAGGGGCAGCGCCATCGCCATATTCCTATCCTTACGGCGCCTTGACCTCCATCATGCCGGTGGCGGTGCGGGCCGAATATTGCGGCCGGTACATGTCCTCGATCGTTGCCGCCGGGTGGGCATAGGTGCCCGGCGTCACCGCGCGCACGACGTAGGCGAGCGTGATGTTGCGGTCGCCGTCGCCGTCGTTGGGATTGAAAGCCGCGACGAAACGGTCGTCGCGGAATTCGAGATGAGCGGCATCGGTCTGCGCCAGCCAGGAGAAGTTCGTCAATTGGGCGCTGGAGACCAGGCCCGGATTGTCGATCTCGAAGCCGGCCGGCAACAGGTCGGTGATCAGCAGTCGCGAAGGCCAGGTGTTCTGCTCGTAAACCTTGAGCACGACGACATAGCGTTCGTTCTGCTTGACCTCCGTCACGTTGGCCTCTGTGCCGTCTAGCTTGTAGTAGGTACGGCTGATGGTAAAGCCGTTGCCGCCGGCCGGCAGAAGCTGGATCGGCGAGGCCACGGTGGTGACGACCGCCTGCAGCGGATTTCTGCCGGTGTTGACGATGGTCAGCGGACTGTCGGCCAGGTCGCCACCAGCGATCTGGTCCGAATAGCCGCCGGCATGCGGTGCGCCGTTGACGGTCAGCGCGATCGAATCATTGCCGGCCTTCAGCGCGCGGGCCGCCAGCAGCATCCAGGACTCGTCCTGTGTGCTGGTCCACCTGGCGTCGGCGCGTTCCCTGGTCACTAGTTGGATCAGCGCCGGCACGATGGTCGGCACCGGCTTGCTTTCCGCGGCAAGCGCCAGGATCGCCGCGCCGTCGCGCAGCGGCGAGCCATAGTCGGACCGGTAATAGTCATATTCGGGCGTCGACTTGGCCAGTTGCAGCGCGGCCTGGAAGGTTGCCTCCGAGCGCTGGGTGTCACCGTAGAGCGCGAGAGACGCCGCCAACTGGGCGACGGCCATCGGGCTGGTAAAGGCTTCGAGCTGGGTGTCGGCATAATAACGCAGATCGCCGACCGAGGCCTTCTTGTTGCGGGCAAGCACATAGAGCGCATAGGCGATCTCGCTGCCGCGATCCTGGACGTCCTGATCGTAGCCGATCGCGTTCTGCAGATTGCTCAGCGCCTGGTTCATCGCCAAAGCCGGCACGTCGTATTTCTGCTCGCGCGCCCGGGTCAGGAAATCGGTGACATAGGCGTCGAGCCACAGATCGCCGGAACCCGGACCCCACAGGCCGAAGCTGCCGGCCGATGCCTGGTAGCTCAGCACCTTGTAGATAGCGTCCTGGACGCGGCCATGCAGATCGGGGTCGCTGGCCATGCCGATGCCGGAAGCCATCTCGTTGACGTAGAGAAGCGGCATGGCGCGGCTGGTGGTCTGTTCGGCGCAACCATAGGGATAGCGGTCGAGCGTCATCAGCAGCGACGGTACATCGAAGGCAGCCGCCTGCGAAACGCCGACGCTGACCGAAGCGCCATCGAGCAGGCTTGCCGCCAGCAGTTCCTTGTCGACGCGCAGCGCGCCGCCATTGCCCTTGAGGTCGACGACCATGCGGGTGGTCACCGGCAGTTGCGCTGGGCGCACCGGCACATAGAGCGTCTGCTCGACAGCGGTGCCGTCGGCATGCGCAAGCTTGATGGTGATCGAGGCGTTGCCCGCGGTCCGCGCAATCAACGGCACGGTCAGCGTCTGCCGCTTGCCTTTGGCCAGCGTCAGCTTTTCAGGCAAGGCGGCACTGCCGGTAGACAGGTCGCCCGTCGTGTCGATGGTCAGCTTGTAGTCGCCAGCAGGGCCGTCGGTGTCGGCGACATCGAGCCGCATGACGGCGGAATCGCCGGGCGCCAGGAATCGCGGCAGGCCGGCGGTGATCACCACCGGATCGCGAACGATGACGTCGGACTGGGCATGGCCGACTGCTTCCTTTGTCCACGCGACGGCCATGACGCGCACGGTGCCGTTGAACTGCGGTATGTCGAAGTCGATCCGCGCCTTGCCGTCGGAGTCGAGCTGGACCGGGCCGGAGAAGAAGACTACCAGCTTTTCGGTCGGCGGACTGCCTTGCGATTGCATGTTGGCGCCGTCGCCGCCGGTGCGCAGCTTACCGGTTGTGCCCAGCGAGCCGTCGATCAGCCGGCCATAGATGTCGCGAACCTCAAGACCGAGCATGCGCTGGCCAAAGAACCAGTTCTCCGGATCCGGTACCTTGTAGTTGGTCAGGTTGAGGATGCCGACGTCGACGGCCGCGACCATGACATAGGCGTTGGTGCCGGGCTGCACGCCGGCTACGGCCACCGGGATCGACAGCTGCTGGCGCGGCATGGTCTTGTCCGGCGGCGCCAAGCTGACGGCAAGCTTCCGCGAGCCGGGATCGAGCTTCAGCCATTTGACGCCGATGGCGCGCGCCGGCATACGCGTCTCTTGCCCATCGCCCGGCCTGAACAGCGTTGCCGTGACGTAGGCGCCGGCACCCCAGTCGTCGCCGACCGGGATGTCGACGGTGCTGCCGCCGGCCGGCACGCTGGCGGTGACGGTCTTCAGGAGCTTGTCGGCGCCGATGGTGACGAGCAGCTCGCCGGCAAAGTGCGGCGACACTTTGAGCTTGGCCACTTCACCCGCCGCATAGGTATCCTTGTCGAGGGCGATCTCTAGGCCGTCGGGCGTTTCGGTGGTGGTGGAACTGACATACCAGCCGGCGTCGAACTCGTAGCTGGTGGCCGGGCCTTCCGGATCCGCTGTCTCGATCTCGAGCCGGTAGCGGCCCCAGTCGACCGGCAGCGACACCGTCGCCTCGCCATTGGCGCTCAGGTCGACCTGGCCGTTGGCCACCGCCTTGGTGAAGGTGACCGGCTCATAGTTCCAGGAGTTGCTCGAGCGGTACCACTGGTAGCTGCGCTCGACCTTGACCAGCGACCACTGCGCGCCCTTCAGCGCCTCACGCTTGCCGTCTGGGTCGACAGCGATCAGGCTGAACTTGGCCGTGCCGCCTTGCGGCACCTCGTCGTCGTCGAAATCCGGGCGGATGCCGATCATGTGGCCCTGCGGGCGGATGCCGATATTCAGCGAGCGCTCGACGGCACGGCCGCCGGTTTCACGCATCCTGACAGTGACCTTTGCATCGACCAGCTTGGTGGTGGATGGCAATTGATCGACGGAGACCGGGAAAGTCGCCTTGCCGTCCTCGCCGACCACCGGCAGGCCGGTGAAGGGCGTCACCGTCGGTTCAGCCGACTGTTCGTCGGCCAGACCGAAGGAATAGCCTTTGAAGCGGTCCCAATCGCGGGCGGTCGACAGCGTCAATTCGCCTTCGAGCGCGAGGCCCGCGGCCGGCGCGCCGTAGAGAAAGCGGCCGTCGACGGTAATGTTGGCGGTCTCGCCCTGGGCGATCTCCTGCTTGTCGGAGGACAGGTCGAACTCGATGCGGTCCGGCACGAAGTCCTCGACCAGGAACATCTGGCTGGCGACCGCCGCCTGCTTGGGATCGGTATGGATCGCCACCGTCCAGGTGCCGCGCATGGCGTTGGGTTCCAGCGGCAGGTCGACAGCGTGACCGCCGGCCGATGCGCCGTCGCTGACGATGCGGCGGTCCTCGACGCCGTCGGGCCGCGAGAAGATGAAGGTCAGCGGCAGGTTCTCGACCGCCTTGGCGGCACTGTCGCGGGCAAGGGCCGCGACATGGACATCTTCGCCGGCGCGGTAGATGCCGCGCTCGGTCCAGGCATAGACGTCGAGCGCGCCAGGTGCCGGCCGTCCGGCGACGCCACGGTCGGACAGGTCGAAGCCGGCGCGGCCCATATCGAGGAAGACGAAATCGTCGTCGCCCTGTTTGGCCATCAGCACGGCCGGGGCCATGCCGCTGTCGCCGCGCGTCAGGCCGGGATTGAACACCGCCCGCCCTTCCGCGTCGGTGGTCGCGGTGCCGAGGATTTCATTGTTCCTGGCCAGCAGCGTCAGCTCGGCGCCGGCGATCGGCTTGGCGGTTGCGAGCGAACGGGCAAAGACGTTCAGCCCATCCTGTCCGGTATAGGTCGACAGGCCGATATCGGAGACGACGAACCATTGCGTGGCGTGCGAATCATAGTCGTCGCTGCGATCGTTGACGGCTTGTGCGGTCAGCACATAGACGCCGGGCTTGCGCTTCGGCAAAGCCTCGTCGATTGGGAAGGAGGTGGTGACTTCCTTGTTGAGGTCGTTGGCGATGTCGAGCTGGCCTTGCCAGACCGGCTCGCCCATCTGTTCGGAGATGTTCGAAATGTCGTAGCCGTCAAGCTGGCGCAGGAACTGATATCCCGACAGAAGCTGGGCCAGCGAGCGGTCGCCGATGCGGAAGAGCTTCATTTGGGCGGCATTCATGTTGACGGTGACGACCGGTATACCTCGGCGTGCGCCGGCGGGCAGCACGAAGCTATCGCCGGTGAAGCGGGCCGAAGGCGCGCGGTCCTGCACGTAGATCGACAGAACCACCGGTGCCGCGGTGACCTCGCCAATGGCGGCCGGCAAGCCGGCGCGGAAGGTCACGTCATAATGTTGGCCGTGCTCGAGTCCTTCGACGCAGATCTGCTTGTCCTTGGCTTCGACGCCCTTGGGAGCGGCGTTGTCGACAGTAACGAACTGCGAGTAGTCGACGCCGGTCTTGACCAGTTCCTCGGAGAACTGCGCGCAGATGCGTGGCGCGCTGGTGTCGGCATCGACGGTATGATCGATGACGCGGAAGCCCTTGCGAGCCTTGAGATCCTGATAGGCGGCCCTGACTGCCGGCGAATTGACGAGAGCGAGGCTCGCCTCGTAGGCCTGCAGAGCCGGCCTGTAGAGATCGCGGCGATCAAGGCCGTCCCCGAGCAGCGCCAGCACGTCGGCGCGCGTCTTGGTGGTGCGCAGCAATTTGTAGGCGTTGAAGGCGGCGGAAGTGGCGTTCGCCGGCAGGGTCGACGGCTCCGAGCTGTTGGCGGTCGGATGGACGGCAAGCGTTTCGCGCGCCAGCTCGAGCCAGAGCTGGCCATCATCCGGCAGCACCGAAACCGCCGCTTCGTATTTATGCATGGCCGAGCGATGGTCGCCCGTCAGCGCCGACCGTTCGGCGGCGGCCCTCAGCGCCGTCAGCCCCTCGGTCGGCTTGGTGTAGGTCGGGCCAGTGAGGTTGTTGCGGTATTGCTGGGCCTGGTCGGCCATCCAGTTGGGGAAGAAGGCGAGTTCGGGTGGCGCGCCGATGTCGGGATCGCCATCGATGTTGACGACCTTGCCGGCGACGGCGCCACCGAAGGGTTTCAACGAATTGTAATCGGATTTAAGGAAGCACCATTTGGCCTTGAGGTTGTAGGTGAAGGCGCGGCAGGCCGGGTCGCCGAGGCAGGTGGTCTTGCACTGGTCGAGGCTGACATTCTGGTCGGATCTGAGATCGAAACCGAAATAGTCGGAATTGTCCGATGTCACCACCCGCCGGGCTTCGGCCGCTTGCGCGACACCGCTCCAGGCAAAAAAGAGAAGGAAAAGAATCGATAGACCACGAGCCGCGCGCATTGCCATAAACCCCTCCAGACAAGTGCTTACGTCCAGAAATCTTCAAGCTTCAGTCGCGCTTGTCAATATCGGGACGCGGCAGGATCCGCCTGCCAACGGTTTGCTTTCCGGCCGGTGACCGGTAGTAGCTCCATAGGACAGGGGATCACGCTTTCTTGCGGCGACGCAGAAGGTGTGAGTTCCAAGCCCTGTCTATTTCAGCAATTGGATTGTGGCCCCTTTACGAGTGCTTCAGAACTTCATTCCAATTTTAGGTTTGCGAGCTAGGCTAGGAGCGTAATGCCGGCGTATGAAAGGCAGATGTCGGGAGGAACCGCGCCACGGCGCGCGCTTTCGCGCGCCCTGCTTTTCGCATTGTTGTGCTCTACGGCACTTGTTGCCGAAACCGGAAGTGCGGCAGCCTTCGAGATTTTCGGCATCAAGCTGTGGGGATCCAAAGACGAAGATGCCGATATCGTCGACCCGCTGCGCTATGCGGTGACGATCGAGGCGCCGGACGCCGACAAGGATCTCGCCGGGAAGCTCGAAAACGCCTCGGCGCTGAAGGCCGACGAGGAACATCCGGTATCCGGTTCTCTCGGCCTACTGGCCAAGGCGCGCAGTGACCGTGAGCAACTTGTTGCCGCACTCTACACTGACGCCCGCTACGAGGGTGTCGTCACCATCACTATTCAGGGCAAGCCGCTCGACGATCTGCCGCCCGATGCCGAGTTTTCGGGTCCGCAGCCGATACCGGTAGTGATACGCATAGCAGCCGGGCCGAAATTCACGCTTGGCAACATCAGACTGGAAGGCGATGCGGCGGGGCTGGCAAGTGCCGATTTCGGTCTGATCGCCGGCGGTGACGCCAGTTCGGGCGCCGTGCTCAAGGCCGAGGCGGCGATCGTGCGGGCACTCAAGCAAGAAGGCAGGCCGCTGGCCAAGGTGACGGGCCGCGAGATCGTCGCCGAGCACGCCGGTTCGACGCTCGACGTGACGCTTGCCGTCGCGGCCGGCCCGGTCGCCGGCTATGGCGACACCACTGTCCAGGGCACGGAAAAGGTCGACCGCGACTTCACCGAATATATGACCGGCCTGAAGCGCGGCCGCCAATATTCGCCCGATGAGATCGACGATGCGCGTGACCGGCTGCTCGGGCTCGAGGTCTTCAACAGCGTGACGGTGAAGGAAGCCGACGCACTCGACGCCGAGGGCAACATCCCGATCGGTGTCCAGGTAAGCGAACGCAAGCCGCGCTATTTCGGCATTGGCGGCAGCTTCTCAAACACCGAAGGGCTGGGCCTCGAAGGCTATTGGGGGCATCGCAATCTGTTTGGCCGCGCCGAAAAGCTGCGCATCGACGGCAAGATCAGCGGCATCGGCAGCAACGACTTGACCCAGCTCAATTACAATGCCGGCGTCATGTTCGAAAAGCCGGGCGTGGTCGGGCCGGCGTCGAAATTCATTGCCAGCGTCAATACCGTGCTGGAACACCCCGACGCCTACGACCATTTCTCGGTCAAGGGCAGCACCGGCCTATCCTACGAACTGGACAAGAAGCAGACGGTTTCCGCGCAAGTCGCGCTGGATTATTCGAGGATCCACGACGCTTTCGGCAAGCACACCTATCTGATCGCCAGCATTCCACTGCAATATGTCTACGACAATCGCGACAGCAAGCTCAATCCGACCCGGGGCTTCAGGGTGCTGGCCTATGGTGAGCCGAGCTACGACATTTTGAGCGGGGCTGCGTTTGTCAAGCTGAAGGGCGAGGGGTCGGCCTACCAGTCACTCGATTCGGCCTCGAAATTCGTTTTCGCCGAACGTGTCGCCATCGGCTCCATCATCGGCGCCAGTCTTCAAGATGTTCCGGCAGATCGACGCTTCTACTCAGGCGGCGGCGGTTCGGTGCGCGGCTATGCCTATCAAGGCATCGGCCCGAAGGACAGCAATGGAGAACCGATCGGCGGGCTTTCCTTCTTTGAGACCTCGGTCGAGATGCGCATCGCCGTCACCGACAAGATCGGCGTCGTGCCGTTCGTCGATGCCGGCACGGTGTCGACCAGGCAGGTCCCCGATTTTTCGGACATGAAGGTCGGCGCGGGTGTAGGCTTGCGCTATCTGACGGCGTTCGGGCCGCTGCGCGTCGACGCGGCGGTGCCGCTCAACCGCGGCCCCGACGATCCTCATTTCGGCATTTATGCCGGCATCGGCCAGGCATTCTGATGGCAATATTCAGGCGCATCCTCCGTATTCTTTTCTACACGCTGCTCATCGTCGTGGCAGCGGCGGTGGGGGCGCTCGTCGTGCTGACCAAAACCGAGCGCGGCCGCGAAAACCTTGCCGGCATCATCTCGACCATGGCCTCGACCGGCGACCGCAAGGTGACTGTCGTCGGCATCGACGGCATCTGGTCGGGCGCGCTGAGGGTCGATCATGTCGTTCTGGAGGATCGCGACGGCGCCTGGATGGTGGCGCGCAACGTGGCCGTCGACTGGTCGCCGCTGGCACTCCTGTCGAAGAGCTTCAGCGCCGATCGCATTGGGGCCGAGCGTATCGAGTTGGCAAGGCTGCCGGTGGCCAATACACAGCCGAGCCAAAGCGGAGCGACGACGCTGCCGGTTTCCATCGACGTCAGGCAACTCAACCTTCCCGAAATCGCGCTCGGGCAGGCTCTGGCCGGCAGCGGTGTGGCCGAACTTGCAGCCAAGGGAGCGCTCAAGGCGGACGCCTCTCCATTGGCGATCGAGACCAACCTCAACATCGTTCGCCACGACGGCAAGCAAGGCACGGTCGACGCCAAAGCCCATTTCGCGCCGGCCGACAACAAGCTCGACCTCGACCTTAAGGCATCCGAGCCGGCCGGCGGCATCATCGCCAACCTGCTCAACCTGCCGGGCGCGCCGCCGGTCAACATTGTCGTTTCCGGCACCGGACCGCTCGCCAACTGGAATGGCATCGGGACCTTCGTTGTCGACGGCCGGATCGTCACCCAGCTTACCGGTCGCCATCAGCTCACCGACAAGGGTCATTATGTCGAGGCCAACGGCGATGGCGAATTCGAGCGCTTCCTGCCCGAAACCCTGAAACCGCTGTTTGCCGGCAAGACCACCTTCGACCTCGCCGGCACGGCGACCGCGGCCGGCGGCGTCGATGTCGAGCGCGCCAATATCGACAGCGGCGCCTTGCACGCGACCGCTGCCGGCATTGTCGATCCGAACGGCGCCAGCGACCTTTCGGTGAAGCTCGCCGCAAAGGGGCCGCCGATCGTGCTCAGCCTCGGCAGCGAGGCGCAACCGATAACCGTGGCAATCAAGGATGCCACGGCCCGCGCTTTCGGCGATGGCAAGGCGCCGATGATGGATATCGGCGCGTCGCTGGTCTCGGTGGTGGCGGGCGGCACGCGGGTGGACGACCTGATCGGGCAAGTGCATTCCGATGGTTTCGACATCCAGAACCGTAGCGGGCCGGTCACCATCAAGCTGACGGCGGCCGGCCTGAACACCGACGTCGCGACTTTGGCGCCGCTGATAACGGGCAGGGTCAGCGCCGGTCTCGCCGGCTCCGTCAGCAAGGAACAGATTGTCGTCGATAAAGGCACGCTACGCAGCGACGCGCTCAATGCGTCCGTAACAGCCACAGTGGCGCTTGCCGATCTGTCGATGACGCTCAAGATGAATGCCGACGCGGCTTCGACGGCGCTGCCGCCGCAGATCAGCTCGGTTCTCGGCGAACGCGTTCAGTTTTCCGCAACCGCGACACGCGACCCGGACGGTGCGTTCGCCGCCAACGCATTGCAACTCACCTCCGGCACACTTAGCGCCAGCGGCACCGCTAGTGCGCAAGGCACCGATATCCGGGCCGATATCAAGGGCACGCTCGGCGACGTGTCAGTGCTGTCGCCGCTGGCCGGCGCCAAGGTCGGCGGCGCCGTCGGTTTCGCCCTGACCGCAAGCGGCGCGCGCAGCGCACCGGATTTCTCGGTTTCGGCCAACAGCGACAGCCTGACGGCGTCCGGTCATATGGTGAAACAGATCAAGTTGACCGCGAGCGGCAAGGCCGATATCGCCAGTCCAGCCGCCGATGTCTCGCTGGCCGGCTCGGTCGACGACCAGCCGCTCGACCTCAAGGCATCGCTGGTCACAACCGACGGCAAGCGCTCCATCAATGGACTTGCCGTCTCGTTAGCCGACAACAAGGTCTCCGGCGACCTCGGGCTCGACGACAACCTGCTGCCACTCGGCACGTTGACCCTCGATGCCGCCGATATTGCTCCGCTGGCCGCGCTCGCAGGCCAGTCGGTAGCCGGCGACGTGCGCGGCACCATCCGCTTTGCGAACGACAACGGAGCGCCGACGGTCGCGATCGATGCGACGAGCACCGTGATTTCGCGCGGCGAACTGGCGGCGAAGACAATCGCCGTCAACGCGCTGGTCGCCAATTATCTCAAAGCACCGGCAATCGCCGGCAAGATCAAGGCCGACACGATCACCTCAGGAACCACGGTGATCAGCGGCATCGATGTCGACCTGAAGCGCAATGGCGACTGGACCGGCTTTAGCGGCGGCGCCACGGTCGCCGGCATTCCTGCCAGCGCGTCCGGGCGGGTCAGGGTTGCGAACGGCACCACCAGCATCGAGCTTGCCTCGGGCGAGGCGACCATCCGCGGCATCAAGGCAGCTGTCGCGCAGCCATCAGCGCTGACAATCGCCAATGGCAAGGTGAGCATAGAGAAATTGGCGCTCGGTGTCGGCGGTGGTTCGGTTGCCGTGTCGGGTACGGCCGGCCAGACGCTTGATCTCGCAGCCACCTTGTCGGCGGTGCCGGCAGCGCTTGCCAATGATTTTTCACCGGGTCTCGATGCCGTGGGCGTGCTCAGCGGCACCGCGCAGGTCACCGGATCGTCGGCTGCCCCAGATATTCGCTTCATCGCCCGGCTCAACGGCGCCGAAACCAGCCAGACCCGGCAGGCTGGGCTCGGGCCGCTGGATCTCGACGCAGCAGGCCGTTTCTCGTCGGCCAGCGGCCTGGCCATCGAGCAGGCGACGCTTGCCGGCGAGAAGATCTCCGGCAAGGCAGCCGGCACCATCAATCCGAACGGTGCCAGCGATTTTTCGCTCCACCTGGCCTCTACCGGTCCGAGCCTGCCGTTGTCGCTTGGCAGCAAGGAGAGCCCGATCAAGCTCGAGCTACAGGCGATATCGCTAACGGCGGCCGGGCAGGGCGCCCAGCCGAAGCTCGACATTTCCGCGACGCTGCCATCGGCCGCCACCAATCTAGCTATGATCGAGGGCATCACGCTTGCGCTGCACTCCGATCGCTTTGATGTGAAAGCCCGGAGCGGGCCGATCTTCGGCACCGTGACTGCCGAAAAAATCGGCCTCGACAATCCGACTATCGCGCCGCTGATCGCCGGCAAGGTCACCGCCAAACTCGCCGGCAGCCTTGCCGCCGATGCCATCGTCATCGATAGCGGCACGGTGACAAGCGACGCGTTGAACAGCGGCTTCAAAGGGCGGGTCTCGCTGGCCGACGGCGCCGTCGACCTCAATGTCAAGGCGGACGCCGCCTCGGCGGCACTGCCGGGGGCGGTACGTGGCGTGCTCGCCGAGCGAACGCAATTCAGTGCCGCGCTGAAGCGGGACGCCAATGGCAATGTCACCGCCAATACCGTCAGGCTGTCGTCCGGTTCGCTGACGGCAGACGGCCAGGCGAGCTTTGCCGACAACAAGCTCAGCGCCGACGTCAAAGGCGCGCTAGGCGACGTCTCGCTGCTATCCAAGGACGCCAAAGGCGCCATCTCTTTCGCGCTGAATGCGCAAGGCGCCAGCATCGCGCCGGATCTGTCGCTGACTGTCAACAGCGACAGGCTTTCGGTCGCGGCGCGCGAGATCACCGGTCTGAAGCTTACTGCCACCGGCAAGGCTGATGCCGCCAAGCCGGCCGCGAATGTGCGACTCACCGGAGATGTCGGCGGCCAACCGCTGCAGGGCAGCGCCGTGCTGGCGACATCGGACGGCAAACGCGCCATCAACGGGCTTTTGCTGTCGCTCGGCAAGAACCGTATCTCCGGCGACCTGGCGCTCGACGATGCCTTCGTTCCGGCCGGCACCGTGGCGCTCGACCTGCCCGATATCGGTCCGCTTGCGGCCCTGGCACTGGAAAAGGCCGATGGCGATGTGCGCGGCACGATCGCCTTCTCCAAGGCGGGTACCGTGCCGCAAGTCGCCGTCAAGGCGACGACGGCCTCGATCTCGCGCGGCGATGTCTCGGCCAAGGCCGTGAGCATCGATGCGCTGATCGCCAACTATCTGGCGGCACCGGTGATCTCGGGCAAAATCCGTGCCGACAGCGTAACTTCCGGCGGAACGGCTATTCGGGGCGTCAACGTCGATCTCAAGCGCGACGGCGAATGGACCGGCTTTTCCGGTGGCGCCACCGTCAAGGATATTCCGCTGAGGGCGGCCGGCCGGGTCAAGGCGGTCAAGGGCACGACGACGGTCGAACTTGCCTCCGGCGAGGCGACCATCCGCGGCATCAAGGCGGCCATCGCCCAGGCCTCGACCATCAACATCGCCAATGGAGTGACCAGCCTCGACAGGCTGGTGCTCAACCTCGGCGGCGGCACGGCGACGGTCACGGGCAAGGCTGGGCAGGCGTTCGACCTCAACGCGACGCTGGCCCGCGTCCCGATCTCGATAGCCAACAGTTTTTCGCCGGGCCTCGATGCCGCCGGTTCCATCTCGGGCACGGTGAAGGTGACGGGCGCGCCGGCCAATCCGGCCGTTGCCTTCAAGATCGACGCCGCAGGCGTTCAGACGTCGCAGACCCGTGGTGCAGGTTTCGGCGGCATTGGCGTTTCATCCTCAGGTACGTATTCGGGCAACAGACTGACCTTCGACGCCAACATGAGCGATGCCGCCGGCCTCGGCCTCAAGGGCGGCGGCACGATGACGACATCAGGCGCGCCCACCCTTGATCTCAACTTTTCCGGCAAGGTGCCGTTCGCCTTCCTCACCAGGACACTCGCCGCGCAAGGCCTGTCCCTCAGCGGCACGGCCGACGTCGATGTGCAGGTGCGCGGCCCGGCGACGTCGCCGGTGATCTCAGGCACGGTCCGCACGTCGGGCGCCCGTCTGGTCGATGCGCGATCGGGGCTTGCGATCAACGACATCACTGCCGAAGTCGCTATCGGCAATGGCGTGGCCAGGATCAACCGCCTGACCGGCACGCTGTCGACACGCGGCAGCCTTTCGGCCAGCGGCACCGTCGGCATCGATCCGGCAAAAGGTTTTCCGGCCGACCTGTCGGTCAAGCTCGTCGATGGCCGCTATACCGACGGCAAGGTGGTCACCGCCAATCTTGGCGGCGACCTGACCGTCAAGGGACCGCTCACCTCCGCGCCGGTGATTTCCGGTACGGTCAACCTGGCCAAGACCGTCATCACCGTACCCGAAAAGCTGCCCGGCTCGCTGGCCGAGCTCAACGTCAAGCACAAGAATGCGCCGGCCGCCGTGCGTGCGCAGGACAAGGCGTTGCGCCCGGCCGCTGCAAGCAGTGGCGGCGGCGGCAACGGCCTCAATCTCGACGTCACGGTCAATGCGCCGAGCCAGATCTTCATCCAGGGCAGGGGTGTCGACGCCGAGCTCGGCGGTTCGCTGCGGCTGACCGGCCCGGCATCGTCACCCCAGGCGGTCGGCACCTTCACCTTGCGGCGCGGACGGTTGACGATCCTTGCCAAGCGGCTGACCTTCACGGAAGGCACCGTCGGCTTTTCCGGCTCTCTGGTGCCCTACCTCAATCTCACGGCGCAATCGAAGACGACCAGCGCCACCGTGACTATCGTGGTGTCAGGCGAGGCGAACAACCCGAAATTCACCTTCTCCTCGGTACCCGCGCTGCCGGAGGATGAGGTGCTGGCGCAGCTGATCTTCGGCCGTTCGATGTCGAACCTGTCGCCGCTGCAGATCGCGCAGCTTGCCGAGGCTGCCGGACAACTGGCCGGCGTCGGCGGCTCGACCTCACTGCTGCAGAACCTGCGCAGCGCAATCGGCGTCGACGATCTCGACGTAATCACCGATGAACAGGGTGGCACCGCCGTCTCGGCGGGCAAGTATCTCAACGACCGTACCTATGTGACGATCCAGAAGGGCGACAGGCCGGGCTCGGGCAAGGCAACCGTCGATCTCGACGTTGGGCGCGGCGTCAAGCTGCGTGGCGAGGCAACCGACGCCGGCGAAGCAAAAGGCGGTGTTTTCTACGAACGGGAATATTGAAACCGGCCGTTCGCGCAGAACAACTGGTTGCCTGAGAACGAGTGGCGCAGCGGCGAATGTCCCAGTTTAATTGCCTGTGGGGATTTCGGACGAAATCCCTGGCGCAGTAGCAAATTTGCGCCAAGACTGTCGTTATCGCGCGAACCGCCCTGCTTTCAAAGTTGCACATTCCTTGGCATGTTCCCAATCCCTGCCGTCTTTGACATCATGGCGAGGATGCGGAATGTTAAAAGGCAGAAAGCCAACAATGGGAGTAAGTCATGACGATCTACAAGAGTAACGGCGACCGCGTTCCCGATCACATCCTGGCCATGGCCGAAGACGCCAAGGCAGGCAAGATGGATCGTCGCGAATTTCTAGCTCTCGCCAGCGTCTTCGGCGCGTCGACGGCGATGGCCTATGGCATGCTTGGCCTTGCAGACCCGACGCCGGCCAAGGCGGAAGAGGTCCAGGGCAAGAAAGGCGGCGTATTGAAGGTCGCGCAATGGATCAAGGATCCGAAGGATCCGCGCAAGGCCGACTGGTCGGAAATCGCCAATGCCGAGCGCCAGGCGCTCGAGCCGCTGGTCAAATACACCACCGAATACACGTTCCGCCCCTATCTGCTGGAGAGCTGGGACGTGAATGACGACGCTACCGAATACACGCTGCATGTGCGCAAGGGCGTCACCTGGAACAACGGCGATCCGTTCTCCGCAGACGACGTCATCTTCAACCTCAAGCGTTGGGCCGACAAGAAAGCCGAAGGCAATTCCATGCCCGGTCGCCTCGGTTCGCTGGTCAAGGATGACAAGCTGGATGAGAGCGCGGTTACCAAGGTCGACGATCACACGGTCAAGCTGACGCTCAGCAAGCCGGATATCGCCCTCATTCCCAACGTGTGCGACTATCCCGGCCTTATCGTCCACAAGACCTTCGACGAGAAGGGCGGCGACTTCAAGTCCTGCCCGATCGGAACCGGCCCGTTCGAGTTGGTCTCCTACGATGTCGGCCAGAAAGTGGTCTACAAGCGCCGCGAAGACAACAAATGGTGGGATGGTGACGTCTTCCTCGACGGCATCGAGTTCATCGACTACGGCACCGATCCGGCGGCGATGGTCAGCGCTTTCGAGGCAGGCGAGGTGCACACCAACTTCGAGACGTCGGCCGACTATGTGTCGATCCTCGACGGCATGGATTTGGTGAAGTCGGAGATCGTCACCGCCTCGACGATCGTCTGCCGTACCAATGTGACCAACAAGCCTTACGGCGACCAGAAGGTTCGCAACGCCCTGCAGCTCGCGGTCGACAACAATGTCGTCCTCCAGCTCGGCTACGGCAATGCCGGCACGGTTGCCGAAAACCACCATGTCGCCCCGATCCATCCGGAATACTATGAATTGCCGAAGATTGCTCGCGACCCGGCCAAGGCAAAGGCGCTGATGGCCGAAGCCGGCCAGGCCGATTTCGAGCACGAACTGATCACGGTCGACGAAGACTGGCACAAGAACACAGGCGATGCGATCGCCGCGCAGATGCGCGACGCCGGCATCAAGGTCAAGCGTACGGTGCTGCCGGGTTCGACCTTCTGGAACGACTGGACGAAGTATCCGCTGTCGATGACCAACTGGAACATGCGGCCGCTCGGCGTCCAGGTTCTGGCGATCGGCTATCGCACAGGTGAGGCCTGGAACGAGACGGCCTGGTCGAATCCGGAGTGGGATGCCAAGCTCAACGCTGCGCTGGCAGTTGCCGACGCCGCCAAGCGCAAGGAAATGATGAAGGATATCGAGCAGATCCTGCAGGATTCCGGCATTATCATCCAGCCTTATTGGCGCAAGCTCTACAGCCATTCGGTCAAGGCGGTGCAGAACTACAAGATGCACCCGACCTTCGAGCGCGACTACGGCAAGGTCTGGCTCGACCAGGCCTGACCGGACGATCCGGAAAGGGGCGTCTCGCCCCTTTCCCTCGCTCTTTGCATGGTCCTTGGACCGGAAGTCGGCGCAGCAAAAAGTTGCGGACTCTTCGGCCTGGGTCTGCAATAAAAAGGGTATTGCATCTGGGACTGGTCTGAAGGCTTGTTCTGCCGCTGGCGGCAGCGCACGGCTTGCAAACCGGTTCCACCCCCCAACCCGACCGGCAGGGGACCGCCATGCTTTCTTTCGTTATCAGGCGTCTCGGCACCATGGCAGTGACGATGCTGTGCCTGACGATGATCGTCTTCTTCCTGGTCAATCTCGGGCCTAATCTGAAGAAGCTCGCGATCAGCCAGACCGAAATGCACACATCCGCCGAGCAGCTTGAGGCTTGGCTGGTCAACCATGGCTATCGGCAGAATTTCTTTATCCGCTACGGTCAATGGCTGGGCATCATGCCCAAGCAGCCGGTGACCGACCCGGCGACCGGCAAGCCCGCACAGCGTTTCTCCTTCTGCAACGATCCGGTCGTGCCGACATTCTCCGGCATCCTGCAAGGCGATTTCGGTTGCTCGACCAAGTTCAAGACGACGGTCGCTTCGAAACTCTTTCCGGCGCTCAGCGCCACCGGCATCCTGATGCTCTGCGTGCTGGCCGTAATGGTGCCGATCTCGCTTTTGATCGGTATTCTCGCCGGTATGCGCGAGGGTTCACGCACCGACCGCACATTGTCGGTGGCTTCGATCGCCTCGACGGCGACGCCCGAATATGTTTCGGGCGTCATCTTCACCGTGATCTTTGCCTCCTGGCTCGGCGTGCTGAACGGTTCGGCGGCCTCGGCCAGCCAGGGCATCACCTTCTATAATTTCACCTTGCCGGTGATGACGCTGGCGATCTACGGCATCGGCTACATCGCTCGCATGACCCGCGCCTCGATGGTCGAGGTGATGACCCAGCAATATATCCGAACCGCCCGGCTGAAGGGCCTCTCCTTCGGCAGCGTGGTGATAAAGCACGCTCTGCGCAACGCCCTGATCGCGCCATTCACGGTCATCATGCTGCAGTTCCCCTGGCTGCTCACCGGCGTCGTCATCGTCGAGGTGATGTTCCGCTACCAGGGGTTCGGCTACACCCTGGTCGAGGCCGCCGGCAACAACGACATCGATCTTCTGCTCGGCTGCTCGCTGGTCTCGGTGTTTATCGTCCTGATCACACAGCTCATCTCCGATGTCGGCTACGCGTTCCTCAATCCGCGCATCAGAGTTCAATAGGAGACCGGGCGGATGCAGGTCGAATATCTCAGCGCCTTCAACGTCGTACTCGGCGTGCTTGCCCGCTTCTGGCCGGTCTGGATCGCTCTCGCCCTGGTGATGGGGGCGAGCTTCGGCTACAAGAAGAAGCTAGGCCTTTACGGCCAGCTTTTCGACAGCGGCGTCGGCATCGTCGGCGTCGGCATCTGCCTGTTCTGGCTGTTTACGGCGATCTTCGCGTCGACCATCTCGCCCTTCGATCCGCTCGCCCAAGTGCCGATCATGAAGGACGCGCTGCCGGGCGCAATCGAGCCGGGGTCGAAACTTGTATACTATTTCGGCGGCGACAAGCTCGCCCGCGACGTGTTCTCCCGCATGGTCTATGGCAGCCAGATCGTGCTGATCATCGCGCCGGCGGCGACCGGTTTTGCGCTGATGGTCGGCATTACGCTCGGCCTGCCGGCCGGCTATTATGGCGGCAAGATCGATACGGTGCTGTCCTTCCTCGCCAACCTTGTGCTGGCCTTCCCGGTGATCCTCCTGTTCTACCTGCTGGTGACGCCGGGCATCATGGACACGCCGATCCCCTACGCGATGGCAGGGCTGTTCTTCCTGTTTCCGATCATCTTCTTCAGTGTGCTGTTCTGGACGCGCTACAAGAACCGCCCCGACCGCCTCTATATCCTGCTTGGCCTGACGTTGGTACTTGGCGGCTGGATCTATGCAGGCCTTGTCTTCGATGCCGATCCGTTCAAGATCATCCACATCGATCCCAACCAGCTCAATATCTTCGTGGCGGTGGTGTTCGCCTCCAGCCCCGGCGTGTTCCGCATCGTGCGCGGCCTGGTCATGGATATCAAAACGCGCGACTATGTTGCGGCGGCACAAACGCGCGGTGAATCGCCCTGGTACATCATGCTGTGGGAGATATTGCCCAATGCGCGCGGGCCGCTGATCGTCGACGCCTGCCTGCGCATCGGCTACACCACGATCCTGCTCGGCACGCTCGGCTATTTCGGGCTGGGACTGGCGCCGGAAAGCCCGGACTGGGGCACGGCGATCAAGGATGCCAGCCGGCTGCTGCGCTCCTTCATCCACCCGGCGCTGCCGCCGACGATCGCATTGATGTCGTTCGTGCTCGGCCTCAACCTCCTGGCGGATTCGTTGCGCGAACAGTCTATGAAGGATTGATGCCGGGAAAGATTGACGCCGGGAAGATCGATGCCGGGTTCGGCCCGACATGCCTGAAGAACAAGGATTGGAGCGACCCATGAATGAGGCAGTTCGAAATCCCGCCAAGCCGACCAATGGGCCGACCAATGGGCCGATCATCGAGATCGAGAACCTGTCGATCTCCTTCTTCACCCGCAAGGGCGAGATCCCGGCGGTTATGGATTTTTCCTGCACGGTCATGCCCGGCGAGGCGATGGGTATTGTCGGCGAATCCGGCTGCGGCAAGTCGACCGTGTCGCTCGGCATCATGCGCGACCTCTCCAACATCGGAAAGATTGTCGGCGGAAAGATCAAATTCCAGGGCAAGGACATGGGAGAACTGTCCGACGAAGAACTGCGAGCTATCCGCGGCAACAAGATCGCGATGATCTACCAGGAGCCGATGGCCAGTCTTAACCCGGCGATGAAGGTCGGCCAGCAGCTGATGGAAGTGCCACTGATCCACGACAAGGTGTCGAAGGACGAAGCTTACAAACGCGCCTTGGAAATGGTGCGCGCGGTGAAGCTGCCGGATCCCGAGCGCATGATGCGTTCCTACCCGCACCAGCTTTCCGGCGGCCAGCAGCAGCGCATCGTCATTGCCATGGCGCTGCTGTCGAAGCCTGCGCTGCTTCTGCTCGACGAGCCGACGACAGCGCTCGACGTGACGGTTGAGGCCGGCATCGTCGACCTGGTCAAGGGGCTGGGCGAGAAGTTCGGCACCTCGATGATCTTCGTGTCGCACAATCTCGGCCTGATCCTGGAGACCTGCGACCGCATCACGGTGATGTATTCGGGCGAAGCGGTGGAGACGGGCAAGATCAAGGACGTCTTCGACCGGATGCGCCATCCCTACACGCAAGGCCTGTTCCGCTCGATCCCGCTGCCGGGCGCCGACAAGAATTCGCGGCCGCTGATATCCATCCCGGGGCAGTTGCCGCTACCGCACGAGCGGCCGAAGGGCTGCAATTTCGGCCCGCGCTGCCACCATTTCGTCGAGGGCGTCTGCAACGCCGCCGAAATTCCGATGATCGCGGTCGAAGGCCATGACGGGCATTTCTCGCGCTGTGTGCGCTTCAACGAGATCGACTGGGAGGCGCTGCCACCCGGCGCCAAGAAGGTCAACGAGCGGGTGGTGCCCGGTGCGCCGGTGCTCCAGATCGAAGACCTCAGGAAGTACTACAAGGTCGGCGGCAGCGAAGTGTTCGGCTCGAGCGAGGGCCGTGTCGTCAAGGCCAACGAGACGATCTCGTTTATGGCGCGCGAATCCGAGACCGTCGCGATCGTCGGCGAATCCGGCTGCGGAAAATCGACCCTGGCCAAGGTGCTGCTCGGCCTCGAAACGGCAAGCTCCGGCCGCGTCAAGCTCGGCAATAAGGAGATCCAGTCGACCGGGATCGAGAAGCGCAGCGTCGACACGGTGTCGTCGATCCAGATGGTGTTCCAAAATCCGTTCGACACGCTCAATCCCAGCCATTCGGTCGGTTCGCAGATCATCCGTACGCTGGAAAAGTTCAACGTCGGCGACACGGTGGCCGACCGCCGCAAGCGAATGCTGGAATTGCTCGACCTGGTGAAGCTGCCGAGGGCGTTCGAGTCGCGCAAGCCGCGCCAGCTTTCAGGCGGCCAGAAACAGCGCATCGGCGTTGCGCGTGCCTTTGCCGGCGACGCCAAGGTGGTGGTGGCCGACGAGCCGGTCTCGGCACTGGATGTGTCGGTCCAGGCCGCGGTGACCGAGCTCTTGATGGACATCCAGCGCAAGAACAAGACGACGATGCTGTTCATCAGCCACGATCTGTCGGTGGTGCGCTACATCGCCGACCGCGTCGTCGTCATGTATCTCGGCTATATCGTTGAGCAAGGCACGACCGACCAGATATTCGCGCCGCCCTATCACCCCTATACCGAGGCATTGCTGTCGGCGATCCCGATCGCCGACACAAGCGTGGTCAAGAAGCACATCGTGCTGGAGGGCGACATCCCTTCGGCGATGAACCCGCCGTCCGGCTGTCCGTTCCAGACGCGCTGCGGCTACAAGAAACTGGTGCCGGACAACCTTTGCGAAACCATGGTGCCGCCAGTCAAAAATCTCGGCGACGGCCATATGAGCCTGTGCTGGCTGTCCGACGACGTGCTGGCGAAAATGGAGCCGGTGATCAAATTCGACAAGGAGCACGCCGCAAATGAGGGCGTGCCGGATGATGCAAACCACGGTGTTGGCCCGGGCTTTGCCGGAGATCCGCCCAAGCGCCCGCATGGAAAGACTGGCAGCGTTGAAGCCGATGCCGAGGGCCAGGCAGTGGAGAATGCCGAAGCGGTCGCCAAAGCCCGCCGTCACGAGGTTCGCGACGAGGTTTCAGAGACCGGCACCTCAAGCTCTGCCGACAGCGCGGTGGCACCAATCATGCCGCCGACTGTCGGCGACGGCCGACAGGCCGAGGACGCCACGCGCAAGCCGCGCAAACCCAAGGGCGGCTGAGAGCCGTTAATAGGCTAGGGCGCGCATTGCCGTAGCTGCGCGGCGTAGTCCTGCGCCATCTGTTCGGTGGCATGCGCATAGCGCTGCACGTCGGCGTCGCCGCGACTGCCGCGCTTGTAGGCATTCCAGCCGAGATAGTAGGCGAGATACAGATTGTAGGTGTCGTTGCGGGCGACGCCGAGCGTGTCGGCGGTCTTGGAATGATACCAGCCGACGAAATCGACGGCATCGGCAAACCTGGTGCGGCGCGCCGCCCAGCTTCCGGTCTCGTTCTGGTATTGCGCCCAGGTGCCGTCGAGCGCCTGCGAGAAGCCGGTGGCGCTGGAGATATGTTTCCAGGGAATGAAGCCCAGCAGCTTGGTGCGCGGCGGCCTTGCGTTGCTCTTGAAGCCGGATTCCTTGCGCACCGTCGCCATCAGCACGGGAACCGGCACACCGTATTTCTGCTCGGTTCGTTGTGCCGCCGCCTGCCAATTGTCGAACCAGCCGTCATTCTGGTCGAAAACGGCGCACACATCGTTGATATGGTTCGGTGGCGTCGCGCAGGCCGAAAGCGCCAGCGGCGCGGCAATCGCTATAATTTTACTAAAACTCGACCTACGCATCGGAAGAGCATTAGGCCGAAAACATAAAAGGAAGCTTGCTGTCTTCCTTAACGGCTCATCGGTCGCTTGGCCGACACTGAGCAGGTATAAACATTCCGACGTTTGTTGTCGCTTTTACCGATGTGAAATTCCCGCAATGGCGCCTTGGCTAAAATCACGCCCGCAGGTGGCGGATTCTTGACAGCTCGATCCTCGTGCCGGCGCTTTGATGCGCGGCATGAGCGAACCAAGACGCAAGCGCGGCGCCGAGCGAACCAGCAACAGGGGACCGACCGCCATCCCGCAACTGCCGCTCAGGCGGGTGACAAATCCTTATCCGCCGATGGCGATGCTCTCGGCCGACCAGATCGAGGCGATCCACCAGGCGTCAATGCATATCCTGGAGAATTTCGGCATCGAGGTGATGAGCCCGCGGGCGCTGTCGCTGTTCGAGAAGGCCGGAGCCAAGGTCGATCATGCCACGATGAACGTCCGCATCGATCGCGGCATGATCGAGGAAGCGCTGAAGACGACGCAGTCCAGTTATACGCTGACGCCGCGCAATCCCGCCCATGCCGTCCACCTCGGCGGCAATACCATCAACTTCACGCTCGTCGCCGGGCCGCCGAATGTGCACGACATGGAGCGCGGCCGCCGTGCCGGCAATTTGCGCGATTATTCCGATCTCGTCCGGCTGGCGCAGCATTTCAACTGCATCCACATGCTAGGCAACCAGGTCTGCGCGCCGGTAGAATTGCCGGCGAATTCCCGTCATCTCGACACTTATTTCGCCAATCTGACACTGACCGACAAAAGCTTTCACGTCTCGGCCATCGGCCGCGGCAGGGCGCTCGACGGCATCGAAATGATGGCAATCGCGCGCGGACTGACGCTTGACGAGATGCGCCACGATCCCGGCGTCACCACGATCATTTCGGTCAATTCGCCGCGCCGCTTCGACGAGATGATGGCCGAGGGGCTGATGACGATGGCCGAGTTCGGCCAGTCGGTGGCGGTAACGCCATTCACGCTGATGGGAGCGATGAGCCCGGTGACGCTTGCCGGCGCGCTCGCCCAGCAGAATGCCGAGGCGCTGTTCGGCGTGGTGCTGACGCAGCTCGTCCGCCCCGGCGCGCCGGTGATGTATGGCGCCTTTACCTCCAATGTCGATATGAAATCGGGAGCGCCGGCGTTCGGCACGCCTGAAAACACCAAGGCGAATATCGCGTCCGGACAGTTGGCGCGGCGTTACAACCTGCCTTATCGCACAACGCCGGGCTCGGCTTCCAATGCCGCCGACGCGCAAGGCGCCTATGAGACGCTGATGGCGCTGTGGGGCGCGGTGCTCGGCCATGGCAACCTCGTCTACCATGCCGCCGGCTGGCAAGAGGGCGGACTGACAGCGTCGTTCGAAAAGTTCATCATCGACGTCGAGATGATCCAGCACATGATGGAGTTTTTGCGCCCGATCGAGGTCAACGAGGCCGAGCTTGCCGTCGAGGCTCTGGGTGCGGTTCCGACCGGCGGCCACTTCTTCGGCGAGCCGCACACGCTGGAGCGCTACGCCACGGCCTTCTATCAGCCGATGCTGTCCAACTGGCAGAATTTCGAGGCTTGGCAGGAAGCTGGTGGGCTAGACGCCACGGCGCGAGCGACGAGGCTGTGGAAGAAGGCGCTGGAGGACTATGTCGAGCCGGTGATGGAAATCTCCAGACGCGAGGCGCTTGAGGCGTACGTGGCCAAGCGCAAGGAAGCGATCGGGGCGGGCGAGCCTTAAGCCGCTCGTCTTGTTCGGCTTCATTCTCTTCTCCTCCAGAATCATGAAACCCATCCAACTCTTTGAAACGACGAGAATCCCATGAAATCGCATGCAAAGGTCGTGGTTATCGGCGGTGGCGTTGTCGGGTGCTCCGTGCTGTTCCATCTGGCCCGGCACGGCTGGACAGACATCGTGCTTCTGGAGCGCGATGAATTAACCTCCGGCTCGACCTGGCACGCCGCCGGCGGCATGCACACGATCAATGGCGATCCCAATGTCGCCAAGCTGCAGAAATACACAATCTCGCTCTACAAGGAGATCGAGGAACTGTCCGGCCAGGCGACCGGCGTGCATTTGACTGGCGGCGTCTTGCTGGCAGCGACGGAGGCGCGGCTCGACTGGCTGCGCGGCGTCGTCGCCAAGGGCCGCTATCTCGGCATCGAGCTCGAGGAGATATCGCCTGATGAGGCGGCCGAGCTGATGCCGTTGCTCGATCCCAAGCAGTTCGTCGGTGCCGTGCGCAACAAGGAGGACGGTCATCTCGACCCGTCCGGCGTTACCCACGCCTACGCCAAGGCGGCGAGGAAGCTTGGTGCCGAGGTCGAGCGTTTCACCAAGGTCGAGGACATTGTGCGGCGCGCCGACGGGTTGTGGCGCGTCATCACCAACAAGGGCGAGGTTGTGGCCGAACATGTCGTCAATGCCGGCGGCCTGTGGGCGCGTGAGGTCGGCCGCATGGTCGGGCTGGAGCTGCCGGTGCTGGCGATGGAGCACATGTACCTGATCACCGAGGACATGCCGGAGGTCGCCGCCTGGAACCAGAAGACCGGCACGGAGATCATCCATGCGGTCGACTTCGACGGCGAGCTCTATCTGCGCCAGGAACGCGGCGGCATGCTGATGGGCACTTATGAAAAGGCCAACAAGCCATGGTCCGAATTCCAGACGCCATGGAATTTCGGCCACGAACTGCTGGAGCCCGATATCGACCGCATCGCACCGTCGCTGGAGGTTGGCTTCCGGCATTTCCCGGCGTTCCAGAACACCGGCATCAAGCAGATCATCAACGGACCCTTCACCTTCGCGCCGGACGGCAATCCGCTGGTCGGGCCGGTGCGCAGCCTGCCGGGGTTCTGGGTGGCCTGTGGTGTCATGGCGGGGTTCTCGCAGGGCGGCGGCGTCGGCCTGGCGCTGTCGAACTGGATGATCGAGGGCGATCCCGGCGCCGACATCTGGGCGATGGATGTGTCGCGCTACGGTGACTGGGCCACGATGGCCTATACCAACGCCAAGGTGCGCGAGAATTATTCGCGGCGGTTTTCGATCCGCTTCCCGAACGAGGAACTGCCGGCTGGGCGACCGCTCAAGACGACGCCGGTCTATGATCTGTTGTCGGCCGAGGGCGCGCAATGGGGCGTCGCCTATGGGCTGGAAGTGCCGCTATGGTATGCGCCCGAAGGGGTCAAGGACGAATTCTCCTGGCGCCGCTCGAGCGACTTCGAGCATGTCGCGAAAGAAGTGGAGACGGTTCGGCAACGCGTTGGTTTGTCTGAAATCTCGTCATTCGCCAAATACAGAGTAACCGGCGAGGGCGCAGCAACCTGGCTCGACAGTATGCTCGCGTGCAAATTGCCAAGGCCCGGCCGCATGACGCTGGCGCCGATGCTGAAGGAAGACGGCAGGTTGATCGGCGATTTCACGCTGGCCAATCTCGGCGGTCCAAATTCTGCAAGCAAGGATTGGTTCCTGGCCGGCAGCGGTGTCGCCGAGCAGTACCACATGCGCTGGTTCGAAGCGCATCTGCCGAAGGACGGCTCTGTTAACATCGAGGCGCTGGGAGCAAAACTCACCGGCCTGTCGATCGCCGGGCCGAGCGCGCGGAACCTTCTTGAAAAGGTCACACGATCTGACGTGTCGAATACGGCCTTTCCGTTCATGGCCATCAGCAGGATGGATATCGGCATGGCACCGTGCCTGGTCGGGCGCGTCAGCTACACCGGCGACCTCGGCTACGAAATCTGGGTGGCGCCGGAATATCAGCGTGCCGCCTATCAGGCGCTGATGGCGGCGGGCGAGGAATTCGGCATCGGCCTGTTCGGCTCGCGCGCGCTCAATGCGCTGCGGCTCGAGAAGAATTACGGCTCATGGGCGCGCGAATACCGGCCGATCTATGGGCCGCTGGAGGCCGGCCTCGACCGCTTCGTCGCCTATGGCAAAGAGGCCGATTTCATCGGCAAGCAGGCAGCGCTGGCGGAGCGCAAGCAAGGCGGCAGACTGCGGTTGCGGGCCTTTGTCGTCGATGCTGCCGATGCCGACGTCATCGGCGACGAGCCAATCTGGTATGGCGGTGCCGTGCGCGGCTGGGTCACGTCGGGTGGCTACGCGCATCATTCAAAAAAGTCCGTCGCCATCGGTTACGTGCCGAAAGAGATCGCCGATGAGGCCAACGGTTTCGAGATCGAGCTATTGGGCAAGCGTTACGCCGCACGTATGCAGCAGACACCGCTGTTTGACGCCAATTTCGAGCGGATGCGCGGTTGAGGAACCGAGTGGCATGGCGAAGTCGCCGTGCCGGTGGCACGATGAAAGGGGGAGGACGATTTCGCGATAGTGAAAATTCTTTCGCGCGGTGACCTTTGGTTTTATTGTCGAGCTGCGGCGGAAGGCTGGGCAATTGCTTCGGAGGTCCACCATGCCCGATGTGTATGCGCAGATCACAACCGCTGATCCGGCTGTTGTCGCGGTTCTTATCAACGCGATGGAGTTGCGGGCCGCAGACCCGCGCCAGAAGGCAATCCGCCACTCGTTTTTCTCCTCGATCGATTTTCCGGAAAGGGCACGCGTCCTCGAAGGCGGCTGCGGCTCGGGACCGATCAGTCGCGAGCTTGCGCGCTGGCCGGGGGTGAACGAGGTTGTTGGGCTCGATCCGTCGCCGATATTTCTGGCGAAGGCGCGCGAGCTTGCCGCGGATATCCCCAACCTGAACTTCGTCGAAGGGGATGCCAGGTCGCTGCCGCACGAGGACAACTCGTTCGATGTGGTCATCTTCCATACCTGCCTGACCCATGTGCCCGGTCCCGAAAAGGCCCTGACGGAATCGTTGCGCGTGCTTCGCCCAGGCGGCTGCCTGGCGATCTTCGACGGCGATTACGCGACGACGACGGTCGCCATCGGCGACCATGATCCGCTGCAGGATTGCGTGGATGCCGCAATGGCGGCGCTGGTGAATGACCGCTGGCTGACGCGCCGGCTGCCGCTGCTGGCGAAATCGGCGGGCTTTGTCGTCGAAAAATTCGACAGCTACGGCTACGCCCAAATTGCCGCGCCCGACTACATGCTGACTCTGGTCGATCGCGGCGCCGATATTCTGGCCGGCTGGAAGCGACTCGACAAGGCGCTTGGCGACGGGCTGAAGCACGAGGCGCGCCGGCGTGTCGAAACCGGAGAGTTCTTCGGGTTCATCGCCTTCGCGGGCCTGATTGCGCGCAAGTCGGCCTGAGCGCGCGCTGATCCGCCCGGCTACGATGTTTTGCGGTTGTCCAGTGCCAGGGCGCCGGGGCCGGCGAATACCAGGTAGAAGAAGATGAAGCAGAAGGAGATCGCGGCATCGCCGCCATTGTTGACCGGGAAGAAGCTCTGCGGCATGTGCGCCATGAAATAGGCGATCGCCATCTCGCCGCTGAGAAGGAATGCAACCGGCCTGGTGAAAAGCCCCAATACCAGCAGGATGCCGCCTCCGAATTCCAGGATGGCCGCGGTCAGCGATAGCGCGCTCAGGGCGCCGGCATGGTCGCCTACGGGGAAATTGAACAGTTTCTGGGTGCCGTGCTCAATGAACTGCAGCGCCGTCATGATGCGCAAGGCGGCAAGGGCGAACGGTTGGCCTTCGAAAAGCTTCATCTACGACTCCATTTTCACCTAGCCCGGCCATAGGTCATCGCCAAAGGCCGGACCATTCACATAGTCCGGCCTTCATTCAACTGTCGGTGAGTGAGTCGTGAGGCGTGCTGCAGCCTTGGGGCCGCACGATGGCGGCCCCGCAATTGGCGCGGCCTGTTACCGCGTCGGTGCCATTAGCGCGAAATGGGCGCCTTGCGGATCCGTGCACTGTACGATCCAGCTGCCGCCGGGGACCTCCATCGGACCCATCAGGATCTTGCCGCCATTGTCGGTGACGCGCTTGGCTGCCGCGTCGATGCCGGGCACGTTGAAATAGAACTGCCAGACCGGCGCCGGGATCTGCTCGGGCTTGTTCATCATGCCGCCAACGAGCTCGCCGCCGAAGGCGAAAAGCTGGTAGACGCCCATCGGACCCATATCCATGGCGTCGCCCTTCTCCCAGCCGAACTGGCTGGAATAGAAATCGAACGCCGCCTTCCAGTCTGACGTGTAGAGCTCATGCCAGCCGATGTTGCCGGGGGTCGCCAACGGTAGCGGCGGCTGGTCGGGGCCGCTGGGCTGCAGGAAGTTGAACATCGCGCCTTGCGGGTCTGCAACGACGGCGAAGCGGCCGACGCCAGGAATGTCGTCGGGCTCGCGGTGAACCGCGCCACCAGCCTTCTTGAGGGAGGCCGTTGCGGCATCGATGTCCCTGGTGAGGATATAACCGACCCAGGCCGGCGGCATGCCCATCTTGCGCGCGTCATCGGGCAGCGTCATCATCCCGCCGACGCCGCGCTCGCCGACATTCATGACGATATAGCGCGGCATGCCCTGGGCCCCTTCGAAAGGCTGCCCCCTCCAGCCCACCACGGAGGTGTAAAACGCCTCGGCGGCGTCGAGATCGGTGGTCATCAGCTCGTACCAGAAGAAGGGCATGGGGGACTGTGGCATTGTCGTGCTCCTTGCGGTTTGTACATCGATCATGCGCGATCCATTCTAGGACGATCTTCACGACGAAAATCCGACAGCCAACCAAAAAAGATGACGGCAAATTGGAAATGTTACCGGGTTGCGCGCCCTGTGGTTTTCGACTTTGCTCGCAGTCAACGAGGGGTTGTTGATCCATGCGCCGGATGTCGCCCACTTCCGAACTTGTCGCGCTGTGCCATCGGGAGGAGGCCGATCCCGGCGCCGATGGCAGCTGGACGCAGCTGACGGACGAAGACTTCAGGGCCCTTTGCCTTCGGTGATCAAAACCAACGCTAAGCTTACCAGGCTGACCACTCAGTCCAGCAACGGCAGTGCCGCTATGGCCAAGCTTCCCTGTCGGCGGCTTTTGTACCATGAGTATACTTGTCATGTTTAGTCGTGGCTTTTCAGCAGTTGCACAGAAAATTGACCAATTGATAAAAAAATAAAACGTGCTAGCCTTCTCCAAAACAAGAACATGGGGAACTGACGATGCCAGAAGGCCAGTTCAAGCAAGGCATTGCCGGCGGGCGGCTTTCGCCGGGACAATATGCCGATAATTTTGCCGACCTGCACCCGCCGCTCGATCATCACGAGGCGCTGGTCGAGTCCGGCCGCTGCTATTTCTGCTATGACGCGCCGTGCATGAATGCGTGTCCGACCTCGATCGACATCCCGCTGTTCATCCGCCAGATTTCGACGGGCAATCCCATCGGCTCAGCCAAGACTATTTTTGACCAGAACATTTTGGGCGGCATGTGCGCCCGCGTCTGCCCGACCGAGACGCTATGCGAAGAAGTCTGCGTGCGGGAGGTGGCCGAAGGCAAGCCGGTGCAGATCGGTCGCCTTCAGCGCTACGCCACCGATGTCGCCATGGCCGAAAACAAGCAGTTCTACGAGCGCCCCGAACCGACCGGCAAGACGGTCGCCGTGGTCGGCGCCGGACCGGCGGGGCTTGCCGCCGCGCATCGGCTCTCCCGCTACGGCCACGACGTGACCATCCTGGAAGCTCGGCCGAAGCCCGGCGGCCTCAATGAGTACGGTATCGCCGCCTATAAGAGCGTCGACAATTTCGCCCAGGCCGAAGTCGACTATGTCACGTCGATCGGCGGCATCGACATCCAGAACGGCAAGGCGCTCGGCCGAGATTACCAGCTGTCGGACCTGACCAGGAATTACGATGCGGTGTTCCTCGGCATGGGGCTTGCCGGCGTCAATGCCTTGCGAGCGGATGGCGAGGAGGCGCAAGGCGTCACCAATGCCGTCGAGTTCATTGCCGAGCTTCGTCAGGCCAGTGATCTGGCCAGCCTGCCGGTCGGCCGGCGTGTTGTCGTCATCGGCGGCGGCATGACGGCGATCGACGCGGCGGTGCAATCGAAGCTGCTCGGAGCCGAAGAGGTGACGATCTGCTATCGGCGCGGCCCGGAGCACATGAATGCCTCCGAATTCGAGCAGGATCTGGCTGCCGCCAACGGCGTCATCATCCGGCACTGGTTGCAGCCGAAGCGGGTCATTGCCGACGCCGGCAAGGTATCGGCGATCGAGCTCGAATACACCGCGATGGACGGCGACAGGCTCGTCGGCACCGGCGAGCGGCTGACGCTCGTCGCCGATCAGGTGTTCAAGGCGATCGGCCAGAGCTTTGTCCCGGCTGCGCTCAACGGCAGCGGTGCGGAGGTCGCGCTGGAAGCCGGCCGCATCAAGGTCGACGCGGAAGGGCGCACCTCGCTGGCCAATGTCTGGGCTGGCGGCGACTGCATTTTCGGCGGCGACGACCTGACTGTTTCAGCCGTCGCGCAAGGCCGCGATGCGGCGGAGAGCATTCATCGGGCACTGACCTCGAACGGGAGGGCATGAGCATGGCAGACATCCGCAACAATTTCGTCGGCATCAAGTCGCCGAACCCGTTCTGGCTGGCTTCGGCGCCGCCGACCGACAAGGCCTATAATGTCATTCGCGCCTTCAAGGCGGGCTGGGGCGGCGTGGTATGGAAGACGCTCGGCGAAGAGGGCCCGCCGGTGGTCAACGTCAACGGTCCGCGCTATGGCGCGATCTGGGGCGCCGACCGTCGTCTGCTCGGCCTCAACAACATCGAGCTGATCACCGACCGCGACCTGCAGGTCAATCTGCGCGAGATCAAGCAGGTCAAGATGGACTGGCCCGACCGGGCGATCGTCGTCTCGCTGATGGTGCCTTGCGAGGAGCATGCCTGGAAGGCGATCCTGCCGGTAGTCGAGGAGACCGGCGCTGACGGCATCGAACTCAATTTCGGCTGCCCGCATGGCATGTCGGAACGCGGCATGGGTGCGGCGGTCGGCCAGGTGCCGGAATACATCGAAATGGTGGTGCGCTGGTGCAAGGCCAACACCCGCATGCCTGTCATCACCAAGCTGACGCCCAACATCACCGACATACGCAAGCCGGCACGCGCTGCGCTTGCCGGCGGCACCGACGCGGTGTCGCTGATCAACACCATCAATTCGATCACCGGCGTTAATCTCGACAATTTCGCACCGGAGCCGACGATTGACGGCAAGGGTTCGCATGGCGGCTATTGCGGCCCGGCGGTGAAGCCGATCGCCATGAACATGGTGGCCGAGATCGCGCGCGACCCGGAAACGAAGGGCCTGCCGATCTCCGGTATCGGAGGCATCACCACCTGGCGCGACGCCGCCGAGTTCATGGCGCTTGGCGCCGGCAATGTGCAGGTGTGCACGGCGGCGATGACCTATGGCTTCAAGATCGTGCAGGAGATGATCGCCGGCCTGGAAAACTGGATGGACGAGAAGGGCCATGCCTCGCTCGACGACATCATTGGCCGCGCCACTCCCAACGTCACCGACTGGCAGTATCTCAACCTCAACTACATCGCAAAGGCGCATATCGACCAGGAGGCCTGCATCAAATGCGGCCGCTGCCACATCGCCTGCGAGGACACCTCGCACCAGGCGATCACCGCAATCGTCGACGGCGTCAGGCATTTCGAGGTGATCGAGGCCGAATGCGTCGGCTGCAATCTCTGCGTCAATGTCTGCCCGGTCGAGAACTGCATCACCATGGAGCCACTGGCGGTTGGCGCGATCGATGAGCGCACTGGTAGGCCAGTGTCGCCGATCTATGCCAACTGGACGACGCATCCCAACAATCCGATGGCCAAGGTGGCGGCGGAATAGCATTGCGAAAAAAGCGGCGTCCATGGGCGCCGCTTTTTGACTTTCCAATTGCGGATAAAAGATATCCAAGATAATCTATATCCATGAACAGGAGAGCGAAATGAAGCTGGGCGAAGGCGTCGAAGCGGCCATCCACTGCGCCGCGATGCTCGCCGGCGTTGATGGCGCCGCTACCTTGCCAGGTGCTGCCATGGCCGAAGCGTTCGGGCTGTCGCCGAGCTATCTGCCTAAGCATCTCAACGCGCTGACTGCGTCCGGCATTCTGGAATCAGTGCCGGGGCCGTCCGGCGGCTACCGGCTGGCGCGGCCGGCGGAACGCATAACGCTGCTCGATATCGTGCTGGCCGTCGAGGGGCGTGAACCGGCGTTCCGCTGCGCCGAAATCCGCCAGCGCGGCCCAGCGAAGCTCAATGCCTCGGTCTATGTCAAACCCTGCGGCATCAACGTAGCCATGCTGAAGGCCGAGCGTGCCTATCGCGCCGCGCTCGCCGACGCCCGGCTGTCCGACATCGTTGCAGAATACACCGCCGATGCCGATCCCCGTTCGGTCGCCGCGAACTGCGCCTTCGTCGAGCGCCATCGGCGGCCGCAGAAATCAGGTTCAACCAAGCAAGCATGAAAGGCTACAGACGATGAAACAGAGGCTGCAACTTTTCGGCGCGGCGGCGATTCCTTCCAGGCGGAGACGAGATAGAGCCGCTGCTCGCTTTCGCCGTCGCGGCGCGCTTCGCGGCGCTGTTTTCAGAGCGCGAACGCGCGGCCTTGGCCTGGACCGACGCGCTGACCAGGATTGCCGACAACGGTGTGTCGGACGAACTCTATGCAAGGACGCTCGAATATTTCTCGGAAGAGGAGCTGGTCAAGCTCTCGGTTGCGCTCGGCATGATCAACACCTGGAACCGGCTTTGCGTTCCGTTTCATGCAATCCATCCGATGCCAGCAGTCTTGGCCGCCTGAGCATGGACCAGGCGCGCGGCCTTCCGCCGCGCGCCTCTTTTCTGCCCGAGGACCCGACAGCATGTTTTCAAACTTTGATAGTGAGATTCTATTCGCCGCCCGCCTGCTGCTTGGCGGCGCCTTTGTCTTTGCCGGCCTGCGCAACATCCAGAACGCGGCGTTGGTGAGCCAATTGATGACGACGCGCGGCGTGCCGCAGGCGCGGCCGGTGCTGTGGCTGGGGATCGTCCTGCAGATCATCGCCGGAGCGTTGGTGATCGCGGACATCTGGACCGCTCCGGCGGCGGCATGCCTGATCCTGTTCCTGGTTTTTGCTACGCCGATGTTCCACAATTTCTGGGATCATCAGGGGCCCGAGCGCGCGTCCCGCATCAATGGCTTTGTCGGCAACGTCGCGCTGGCCGGAGGATTTCTGGCGCTGATCGCGCAGTCGCTTTGACAGCTACTGACGCCTCTTGGAGGCGGCCGCTCACGCCGCATACCGCAAGCCGCCGTCACAGGTCAGGACCTGGCCGGTGACGAAGCTGTTCGAAACCAGGAACGCAATTGCCTCGGCGACGTCCTCGGCGCGGCCGATGCGGCCGACCGGCGTCTTGCCGGCATACTCGGCAAACACCGCATGGCGCTGTTCATCGGGCAGGAAATCCCACCACGGCGTGTCGATGACGCCCGGTGCCACGACATTGACGCGTAACGGCTTCAGCTCCATCGCCAGGATCGGCACCACGGTCAGCAGCATGCCGTTGACGGCGGCGATGCCGGCGATACCCGGCGCCGACAATTGCGCCGACACCGCCGAGATGAAAGTCACCGAGCCGTTCTTGTTCAGCGTCGGCAAGGCGGCCTGCAGGCAGGAGAGCTGTGGCCGGACCTTCTCGTCGACGCCGCCGCCGATGTCGGTCAAGTCAAGTGTTTCGAACGGGCCGAGCCCCTTGCCGCCGCTGGCGGCCAGCACCAGGTGATCGAAAGGGCCGAGATCGTTGAAGAACCGGCGAACCTCGTCCGGCTTCGCGGCATCGAAGGCAGCCTTTTCGACTGCGCCGCCAAGGCTTTGCCATGCGTTGTCGAGCCTTTCCCGGTTGCGCCCGGTGATAGTCACCTTCATGCCCGGGCCAAGCAGCTTTTTCGCGGTGGCGAGGCCGATGCCGGAGGAGCCGCCGACGATCACGGCGTGCTGCGTTTTCTCGGTCATGAATTTTCTTTCTTCGATGTTGCGGAAACGGGTGCGAGCCCGACAAGGCCGAGACTCAATTCGCGCAACTGCTGCCTCGCCTTCACGTCATAGGCTTGCGCATCGGCACGGGATTCTCTCTGGCCGTCGAAATAGAGGCCGCTTCGCCCTTCGAGTGCCGGCGATGTGGCGAGGTTGATGATGGCTTCGGCGCCGGTTTCGACCGAGCTCCACGGCGTGATGCCCGCCTGCCGCACCATCGTGGTGTTCATGTAGCTTGCCGGATGCAGGCTGTTGACGGTCACATTGGTGCCGTGCAGCTGCTCCGCCAGGTCGATGGTGAACATGATCTGCGCCAGCTTGCTCTGGCAGTAGGCACGGACGCCGTCATAGGAGCGGGTCAGCATGACGTCGTCGAAGTCGATCGCCTGCTGGCCGGCCGAGGCGACGTTGACGATGCGCGACGGCGCGCTGGACTTGAGCAGCGGCAGCAGCTCCATGGTGAGCAGGAAGCCGGCGAGATAATTGACGGCAAAGCGCAACTCGTAGCCGTCGGCGCTAACCTGTCGTTTGGAGTTGGGGCCGGCTGTGCCGACGCCGGCATTGTTGATAAGGATATCGAGCCGCTTGGTCCTTGCGCGCACCGCCTCGGCGAGGCGGCGGACTTCCGCCAGGGAGGAGAGGTCGGCGACCAGCAGCTCGGCCTTGCCGCCGGCGGCTTCGATTTCGGCCACGGTCGCCTTGCCCCTAGTCGCGTCGCGGCCATGCACCAGGATACGAGCGCCGCCGGCGCCGAGGCTTTGCGCGACGACGCGGCCGACGCCGTCGGTCGATCCTGTGATGAGGATTGTCCTGTCTTTCAGTTCCATGTTCAGAGCCTCCATGTCATCGCTCTGAACGGAAAGATGGGGCACCGGCCACTTGCCAAACAGTTCAAACTTTATCCTGGTATCGATACTGCTATAATAGCACCGATGGATTCACCGACACACTCCGCCGAAGACAGCCGCCGCCGCGAGCTTGGCGCCTTTCTGCGCTCGCGACGGGAAAGGCTGACGCCTTCGGCCACGGGCATCTCGACCGGACTGCGCCGGCGCACACCCGGGCTGCGGCGCGAGGAGGTGGCGATGATCGCCGGCGTCGGCACGACCTGGTACACCTGGCTGGAGCAAGGGCGCGACGTGCGGCCGTCCGTCGAGGTGCTGACGGCGCTCAGTCAGGCGTTGCGCCTGGACACGGCCGAGCAACGGCATCTGTTCATTCTTGCCGGCCGCCCGCAGCCGGAGCGTCGCGTCGACGCGCCGGAAAAGGTCGATAGCCCGTTGCTGCACATGCTGCAGAGCCTGGTCCTGCAGCCGGCCTATGTCCTTGGGCGGCGTTGGGACGTGCTGGCCTGGAACTCTGCCGCGGCAGCCGTGTTCGGCGACTATGGCCTGCTGGAGGGCGATGCCCGCAACATCGTCCATATGGTTTTCACCAGCCCGCAGCATCGGCGCCTGCTCGTTGATTGGGAGGAACTGGCACGTGCCGTGCTGGCGTCATTCCGGGCAGAAAGCGCCAGATATGTCGGCGATCCGGATTTCGAGCGGCTGATCGCGCTGATGACGCGCTCGAGCCCGGAGTTTCGCGCCTGGTGGCCGCTACGCGACGTGGCCCGTAACCTATCGGGTGTAAAGCATGTCAGCCATCCGATAGCGGGTGCCATGGCGTTCGAGCATATGAGCCTGTCGATCGACGACGGCTCCGACATGAAACTGATCGTCTACACGCCGCTCGCCGAGCAGAACTCGATCGCCAAGCTGCAGAAGCTGCTCGATGCGCGGCCGGCCGAGCGGCGCAGCGCGTGAACCCAGCTTCGTCATCCTGGGGTCTGCGCTGCGTCGCTCCGCTCCTTGCTGCGCCCCAGGATGACGAAGCAATGGGGGAGGTTTGCGACAGCCGAGCTGCCTCAGCCCTTCGGCTTCAGCCCGTCGATGAACAGCTGCTCGAGAAACCTTGCGGCATCCTCGAAACGGCCGTCGCCGCCGCGGTCGGGGCCGAGCACGGCGCGGACCTGCACGTCGAAATCGGCATAATGCTGCGTCGTCGCCCAGATCGAGAAGATCAGGTGCCAGGGGTCGGTGCGGGCAATCTTGCCGGCGCGCATCCAGCCCTTGATGACATTGGCCTTCTCGTCGACCAGCGTCTTCAACTCGCCTTCCAGCATCGGCATGATGCGCGGCGCGCCCTGCAGGATCTCGTTGGCGAACAGCCGGCTCTCGCGCGGGAAATCGCGTGCCATTTCGAGCTTGCGCCTGATATAGCTGCGCAGTTCGGTCAAGGGGTCGCCGATATCGTCGAGTTCGCGCAGCGGCGCCAGCCAGGTGTCGAGAAGCCGCTGCATCAGCGTCTTGTGGATGTCCTCCTTGCGGCGGAAATAATAGAGCAGGTTCGGCTTCGACATGCCGGCGGCTTCAGCGATCTGGTCGATTGTCGAGCCGCGAAAACCGTTGGTCGAGAAGACTTCGAGCGCCGCCTCGAGGATGAGCTCGCGCTTTTCCACCTGGATGCGGGTGCGGCGAGGAGCAGAGCTTTCGACCGCATCCGTCACCTCGAAAAACCTTCGCTGCGAGGAGTGTCTGGACCAATTCTCTGGACCAGTTTTTCTCCGCCCTGTGGAGCGCACTTCGAAAGCCGCATTTCCGCTAGTAATCCCTTGACCGCTGATAAGGCGGTGCTAACGTTTGTCCAACCGGTCAAAAATTTGCGTAGCACGAAAACGTCGCGAAGACCAAGTTGGAAAGACCAGGCGTTAGCCGCACCGAAACAGGTTACAAGGGGAAGTCTCGGTCATGTCCAACCGGCTGAAAGTCACGCCGAACGATCTCAGTGCATTCTGGATGCCGTTCACGGCAAACCGGCAGTTCAAGCAGGCGCCGCGCATGATGGTGTCGGCCAAGGACATGCATTACACGACCAGCGACGGGCGCAAGGTTCTCGACGGCACTGCCGGCCTGTGGTGCGTCAATGCCGGCCACTGCCGCCCGAAGATCACCGAGGCGATCCAGAGCCAGGCGGCCGAGCTCGACTATGCGCCGGCGTTCCAGATGGGCCATCCGATCGTGTTCGAGCTGGCGAACCGGTTGGTCGACATCGCGCCGAAGGGCATGGACCATGTGTTCTTCACGAATTCCGGCTCGGAATCGGTCGAGACCGCGCTGAAGATGGCGATCGCCTATCACCGCGCCAAAGGCGAGGGCTCGCGCACCCGTCTGATCGGCCGCGAACGCGGCTATCACGGCGTCAATTTCGGCGGCATCTCCGTCGGCGGCATTGTCACCAACCGCAAGATGTTCGGCACGCTGCTCGGCGGCGTCGATCACATGCCCCACACGCATCTGCCGGAAAAGAACTCTTTCACCAAGGGCGTGCCGGAGCATGGCGCGGAACTGGCGAACGAGCTGGAGCGCATCGTCGCCTTGCACGACGCCTCGACCATCGCCGCCGTCATCGTCGAGCCGGTTGCCGGTTCCACCGGCGTCATCCTGCCGCCGAAGGGCTATTTGCAGAAGCTTCGCGAGATCTGCACCAAGCACGGCATCTTGCTGATCTTCGACGAAGTCATCACCGGTTTCGGCCGTCTCGGTACGCCGTTTGCCGCCGACTATTTCGGCGTCACGCCGGATATCATGACCACGGCGAAGGGCGTCTCCAACGGCGTCATCCCGATGGGCGCGGTGTTCGTGAAGAAGGAAATCCACGACGCCTTCATGACCGGCCCCGAGCACATGATCGAGTTCTTCCACGGCTACACCTATTCGGGCAATCCGATCGCCTGCGCGGCAGCGCTGGGCACGCTTGACACCTACAAGGAAGAAGGGCTGCTGACGCGCGGCGAGGAACTGGCGCCGTACTGGGAGGACGCGCTGCACTCGCTGAAGGGCGAGCCGAACGTCATCGATATCAGAAACATCGGCCTGATCGGCGCGATCGAGCTGGCGCCGATCGCCGGCCAGCCAACGAAGCGGGCCTTCTCGGCTTTCGTCAAGGCGTTCGAGCGCGGTGCATTGATCCGCACCACCGGCGACATCATCGCGCTGTCGCCGCCGCTGATCATCACCAAAGGCCAGATCAACGAATTGATCGACCATGTGCGCGAAGTGCTGAGGGCGGTGGATTGAGGAACGCGCTGCAGCTTTCCCTCCCCCTTGAGGGGAGGGTGGCCGCGAAGCGGCCGGGTGGGGTCGGCGCGGCAGCGCGCCAGCCTGACCTTCGGCCGCATAGGTGCCTGTGATGCCCCGGACCCGCGTGAGCTTCGAAATGCGCCAGAAGGCGCGCGCGCTTCGAGTTCATGCGACCAAAGGCGAATCGCTGCTTTGGTATGAACTGCGCGAATTGAAATCGGCCGGGATGAAATTCCGCCGCCAGTGTCCGATCGGGCCTTATATCGTCGACTTTGCTTGCCTTGCGGTAAAGCTGGTCGTTGAAATCGATGGTGATCTGCACGAACAGGAGAAGGGCAAACGGCACGACGCCGTCCGTGATGCCTATCTGCGATCGCTCGGGTTCGATATCTTTCGCGTCGATGAGCCCGATGTCATAAACAGCGCTTGGCATGTCGCACAGGTGGTCAAGGAGAAGGTCGCGCGCATGTCAGCCGACCCCACCCGACCGCTTCGCGGCCACCCTCCCCTCGAGGGGGAGGGGGACGCTGGCGTGCCACAACCAATGAGGTTTTAGAATATGGCCGCCCCCGGCGAGAATCTGCGAATCAATTCAGACCGTTTGTGGGATTCGATAATGGAGATGGCGAAGATCGGCCCCGGCATTGCCGGCGGCAATAATCGCCAGACTGTTACTGACGAGGACGGCGAAGGGCGGCATCTGTTCAAGCGCTGGTGCGATGAGGCGGGGCTCGAAATGGGCGTCGACGAGATGGGTACGATGTTTGCCCGTCGCGAAGGCACCGACCCCAGCCTGCCGCCGGTCTATGTCGGCAGCCATCTCGACACCCAGCCGACCGGCGGCAAGTATGACGGCGTGCTCGGCGTGCTCGGCGGCCTGGAGGTGGTGCGCTCGCTCAACGATCTCGGCATCAAGACCAGGCATCCGATCGTCGTCACCAACTGGACCAACGAGGAAGGCGCCCGCTTTGCGCCGGCGATGATGGCGTCCGGGGTATTCGCCGGCGTGCTCGACCAGACCGACGTCTATTCACATGTCGACAAGGACGGCAAGAAATTCGGCGAGGAGCTCGAACGGATCGGGTGGAAGGGCACCGAAAAGGTCGGCGAACGCAAGATCCACGCCTTTTTCGAGCTGCATATCGAGCAGGGCCCGATCCTCGAGGACGAGGGCATCGACATCGGTGTCGTCACCCATGGGCAAGGGTTGAAATGGCTGCAGGTGACGCTGACCGGCAAGGAGGCGCATACCGGCTCGACGCCGATGCCCAAGCGGCGCAATGCCGGGCTCGGCATGGCGCGGGTGATCGAGTTGGTGCACGAGATCGCCATGGACTATCAGCCCGACGCCGTCGGCGCGGTCGGCCATATGGAGGTCTATCCGAACTCGCGCAACATCATCGCCGGCCGCACCGTCTTCACCATCGACATCCGCTCGCCGGAAAAGGAAGTGCTCGACGCCATGGACGGGCGCATCCGCGAAGGCATCGACACGATCTGCGAAGCGCTCGACATCCAATATCAAATCGAGCAGGTCGGCCATTTCGATCCGGTCACTTTCGATCCGGGCTGCGTCAAGGCTGTGCGGGATGCGGCGGAGCGCCTGGGGTATACGCATCGCAATATCGTCTCGGGCGCCGGCCATGACGCTTGCTGGATCAACCGCGTCGCACCCACCGCAATGGTGATGTGCCCCTGCGTCGACGGTCTCAGCCACAACGAGGCCGAGGAAATCACCAAGGAATGGGCAGCGGCCGGCGCCGACGTGCTGTTCCATGCGGTGGTGGACACGGCGGGGATTGTGGGGTGAGATGTTGGCGCCGTACCCCCACCCCTAACCCCTCCCCACAAGGGGGAGGGAGACTTCCGTTGGCACTGACCTCGGCAAATTGCCTGCCTTTCGGCGCCAAAAGGGGAAGTAAGGGCATGCGGCAGCGTTCCCTCCCCCTTGTGGGGAGGGTTAGGGTGGGGGTCCATCTTCGTAAGAATCCAAATGCGATTGCCCTGCCACAAGGGGGAGGGGGACTAGCAATGCCGACGTCTTTTTCTATGGCGAAAGCTTTGATGGGTTCAGCTGTGACAGCGCGGCACCAAGCCTCCCTCCCCCTTGTGGGGAGGAATTGAGGGTGGGGGTACTCGTCTTGGCACCGACCGCGATCGATCCAGCCGCCATCAAACGTGCAAGAATGTTGCGCCGGAACATGACAGAGGGCGAGCGTAAGCTCTGGTCCGAGCTGAAGGAGTTCCGTCGCCTCTACGGGTTACATGCAAGGAAGCAGGCGCCGATTGGGCCTTATATTGCGGACTTCGTTCTGCACGAGAAGAACCTCGTCATCGAGGTGGATGGAGAGCATCACTTTATGCCGGAGCAAATGGAGAAGGACCGCATACGTGATGCATGGTTTGGCCGACAGGGCTATCGTGTGCTCAGGTTTTCGACTGGAGAATTGGCAAATTCCTTCGATGGTTGCGTCGAGGAGATATTGCGGGAAGTTGGAGTCATGTAGAGGCCGTTCAGGGTTCCTCGACGCTGAACCGACCTGATCAAGCAAGGCGCTCACAAGAAGCGCGAAGAGAATAAGGGAACAAGAAAATGTCCAAAGTCATCAAGAACGGCACCATCGTCACCGCCGACCGCACGTGGAAGGCCGATGTGCTGTTCAAGCACGGCAAGATCATCGGCATCGGGCCGGATCTGCATGGCGACCATGAGTTCGACGCCAGCGGCTGCTATGTAATGCCGGGCGGCATCGACCCGCATACCCATCTCGAAATGCCGTTCATGGGCACCTATTCGGCCGACGACTTTGAATCCGGTACCCGCGCGGCCCTTGCCGGCGGCACGACGATGGTCGTCGATTTCTGTCTGCCGGCGCCGCAGCAGTCTCTGCTCGAGGCCCTGCAGATGTGGGACAACAAGACCTCGAAAGCGTCCTGCGACTATTCCTTCCACATGGCGATCACCTGGTGGGGCAAGCAGGTGTTCGACGAGATGGCCACCGTCGTCGACAGGGGCATTACCTCGTTCAAGCATTTCATGGCCTACAAGGGCGCGCTGATGGTCGATGACGACGAGCTCTATTCGTCGTTCCAGCGCTGTGCCGATCTCGGCGCGCTGCCGCTGGTCCATGCCGAGAATGGCGACGTGGTGGCCGCCCTGTCGCAGAAGCTGCTGGCGGCGGGCAACAGCGGCCCGGAGGGACACGCCTATTCGCGCCCGCCTGAAGTCGAAGGCGAGGCGACCAACCGCGCCATCATGATCGCCGACATGGCCGGTGTGCCGCTCTATGTCGTGCATGTCTCCTGCGAGCAGGCGCACGAAGCCATCCGCCGGGCGCGCCAGAAAGGCATGCGGGTATTCGGCGAGCCGCTGATCCAGCACCTGACGCTGGACGAGAGCGAATATTTCAACAAGGACTGGGACCATGCGGCGCGCCGGGTGATGAGCCCGCCCTTCCGCAACAAATGGCACCAGGATTCGCTGTGGGCCGGCCTGCAGGCCGGGTCGCTGCAAGTGGTGGCGACCGACCATTGTGCCTTCACCACCAAACAAAAGCGCAACGGCGTCGGCGATTTCACCAAGATCCCGAACGGCACGGGCGGGCTCGAGGATCGTTTGCCGGTGCTGTGGACGACCGGCGTCAAGACCGGCCGGCTGACGATGAACGAGTTCGTCGCGGTGACCTCGACCAACATCGCCAAGATCCTCAACATGTACCCGAAGAAGGGCGCCATCGTCGAAGGCGCGGACGCCGACATCCTCGTATGGGACCCGAAGCGCAAGAAGAAGATCACGGCCAAGAAGCAGCAGTCGGTGATCGACTACAATGTCTTCGAAGGTTTTGAGGTAACCGGCCTGCCGCGCTTCGTCTTCTCGCGCGGCGAACTGTCGATCGAGGAAAACGAGGTCAAGGCGAAGCCCGGCCATGGCGAATTCGTCGCTCGCGAGCCGAACGCGGCGGTCAACCGGGCGCTGTCGACGTGGAAGGAAATTTCCGCGCCGCGCAAGGTGGAACGGACGGGCATCCCGGCGACGGGCGTTTGAGCTTGGCGAGCCACGGAGCGATTATCTCAATGGCCGCGGTGATCCTTGCCGCCGGGCCGGCGGCGGCTGACGTCCTTGCCGGCTCCTTTGGCAATGAGGTCGGTTGCGCTGGTGTACGGCTCGGTTATCAGGACAGCGACGATTATGTCGTGCTGACCGCCGACGGCGTCGAAACCTATGGCAGCGGCTGCCAGTTCGCACAGCGACTGACGACGGCGCCTGGCACCCTGTTGTTGAGCTCCACCTGTTTCGCCGAGGGCGAGAAGGGCACGACCACGGATGTCGTCAAGGTCATCAACAGGGGAGGGGACGGTTTCTTCGTGACCATTCCCGGCCTTGAGGAGATCGGGCCGCTGAAATCATGTTCGTGACGGTGCCGATGACGACCGCCGCCTCGATGCCGGCGTCAGGCGACCAACCCGTCCAGTTCCGGCAGCAGGACGACGCTTTCCTGTTCGTTGGGATCGGTTCGGGCAATGACCGCCGAGGCGGGGCTGTCGCTCAGATTGGCCGGCAGATGCGGCACGCCGGGGGGAATATAGAAAAGATCGCCGGCCTTGACCACGATATGCTGTTCGAGCCGGTCGCCATACCAGGTATGGACTTCGCCGGAGAGCACGTAGATCGCGGTTTCATGGTTTTCGTGCATATGCGCCTTGGCGCGGGCACCCGGCGGCATGGTCAGCAGATGCATGCAGATGCCGGACGAGCCGACTGTTTCGGCGGCGATACCGGCGAAATAACTCAGGCCCTGCTTGCCTTCATAAGAGCTTTCAGGGCGGATAAGATGGCAAGTCGGTTTGGGCGACATCGGGGCAACTCCGGGCGTCTATCTGATGGGACAAGGGCGCATAGAACTGGGGCGCGTAGAACTGCGGCGAGTAGGACTGGGCGAGTGGAAAGCAACCTCTGGGTAAAATCAATGGGATTCCGGCCGGCGCCGCAGTGGCCGGAAGCGACAGGCTACGGCCGATGACGGGAGTATCGCCAGCCGTTGTTTCGGCAAGCAAGCTTGGACTGACCTTCCAGACCAATGATGGTCCGGTACAGGCGCTGTCGAATGTCGACCTGACGATCGGCAAGGGGGAATTCGTGTCCTTCATCGGGCCCTCCGGCTGCGGCAAGACGACCTTGCTGCGCGTCATCGCCGATCTGGAGAAGCCGACATCGGGAGCCATCTCCGTCAACGGCATGACGCCCGAGCAGGCGCGCCAGAGCCGCGCCTATGGCTATGTCTTCCAGGCGGCTGCACTTTATCCGTGGCGCACCATCGAGCGCAATGTGGCACTGCCGCTGGAGATCATGGGCCTGTCCAGGGCAGAGCAGGCGGCGCGCATCAAGCGAACCCTCGACCTTGTCAATCTCAGCGGCTTCGAGAAGAAATACCCCTGGCAGCTTTCGGGCGGCATGCAGCAGCGCGCCTCGATCGCGCGGGCGCTCGCCTTCGACGCCGATCTTTTGTTGATGGACGAGCCGTTCGGCGCGCTGGACGAGATCGTGCGCGATCACCTCAACGAACAGCTGCTGGAGCTTTGGGAGCGCACCAACAAGACTATCTGCTTCGTCACCCATTCGATCCCCGAGGCGGTCTATCTGTCGACGCGCATCATCGTCATGTCGCCGCGCCCGGGGCGTGTCAGCGACGTCATAGAATCGACGCTGCCGAAAAAGCGACCGCTCGATATCCGCGAGACGCCGGAGTTCCTGGCCATCGCGGCACGCGTGCGCGACGGGCTGAGGGCGGGGCACAGCTATGATGATTGAGGGCGCGCGCGACGGGCTTGCGCGTTCGACGCAGGAGGTGCCTCCGCCCCGCGAGGGAGCGGTCAACAATGCCTTCGTCATCCTAGGGCGGAGCCGCCGCGAAGCGGCGTGCGCAGACCCTAGGATCCATATGTGGACGGCGCCCTGCCTGCAACGGTTGTTTTGCGTCGTTTTCGATCGCTTGCGTCCATATGTCCGGCCTTTGAG
>NZ_JAMYNL010000023.1:0-83692 GCF_040319065.1 Mesorhizobium sp. M0968 | reverse complement strand
CTTCGAGGTCGACCTCCATGATCTGCAGCGGCTTTCCGGCGGCAACGGCGACAGCGGCGCGCGTTTTCATCAGGCAATCCTCCCATGACGACCCATAGAGTTTCTCATTCCGCCATTGCTGCGGATGAGACCGCAATACGCTCATTCATCGCCGTATCCCCGCGAAAAGGAATAGGACTAAAGCAGACACGTAAGTCCACTTGCGGGGCTTTGATAAATCTTGTGGCGTCCGCTAAGCTCATTGTGGGCACCTTGAATTCGCGCTGGTCCGGGAACAATCGGACTTTAGTGCAAGAATAGGCAGTTTTATCGATGACGAGCGCGGTGCCAGGCACTCTCGCGGCCTTTTTGTGCTTTTTTTTCCAGACCGCCAACGTTACAGGCGTGATGGCCCAGGAAGTGACGGGCAAGCAACCGGTCGCAGCCGACAGGCCGGAAAGAAAGATAACCGAAATCAGAATAGGTTATTTGCGGGCCTACGCGCCGCAACTGGCGCTTTCCCTGCTGGACCTGCCGCCACGCGACGAAGGTGTCGCCGGCGCCAATGTGGCGATCGGCGACAACAACACGACAGGAAAGTTCCTCAGCCAGAAATTCAGCCTCGACATAGCCGAGGTCAAGCCGGACGCCGACGCGGTTCAGGCGTTCAACGATCTGATTGCCAAAGGTGACCGCTATGTTGTCGCTGACCTCTCGGCCAGGCAATTGCTGTCGATCGCCGACATCGCCCGCGACAAGGGCGTTCTGGTTTTCAATGTCGGTGCCACAGACGACAGCCTGCGCGAGGAAGACTGCCGCATAAACATTTTCCATGTGGCGCCGACACGAAGCATGCTGGCTGACGCGCTGGCGCAGTATCTCGTGGTAAAGAAATGGCCGAATTGGGTGCTGCTCTATGGTTCGCACGAGCGGGATCATCTCTATGCGGCCGCGTTGCGCCGCGCGGCGGCTCGCTTCGGCGGTCAGATCGTCGCCGAGAAGGAGTTCAAAGACACTGGCACGGCGCGCCGCACCGACACCGGCGCCACGCAGATACAGCAGCAGATTTCCGTGTTCACGCAGGATCTGCCGGAGCATGACGTGGTGCTTGTCGCCGATGAGAGCGAGGTGTTCGGAACCTATGTGCCCTTCCGCACCTGGACACCGCGGCTGGTCGCTGGCACGGCCGGTCTTGTCGCATCGTCCTGGCATCCCGCGAGCGAGCAATGGGGTGGCATTCAAATGCAAAGCCGTTTCCTGAGGACGACCGGCCGGCGAATGCTGTCCAAGGATATGTCGGCCTGGACGGCGGTGCGGGCGGTGGGCGAAGCCAGCACGCGGACCAATGGCGACGATCCGAAGAAGATCAGCGACTACATCCGCTCGGACGATTTCTCGGTCGCCGCCTTCAAGGGACAGAAGCTGACCTTCCGCAAGTGGAACCATCAGCTTCGCCAGCCAATCCTGCTCGGCGACACCAAATCCGTGGTCTCGACATCGCCACAGGAGGGTTATCTCCACCAGATCTCCGAGCTCGATACGCTCGGCGTCGATCAGCCGGAAACGAAATGCGTCCTTAAGTAGAACCAATCGGGAGGAATTTTCGTGCAGAGACGAGCTTGCGCACTCGCCATTCTCGGCTTCATGGCCAATCCGGCGTGGGCTTACACCGTGTATGTCTCCAACGAGAAAGACAATACGATAACGGTCGTCGACACGGCGACGATGCAAGTGGTGAAGACCGTCGAAGTCGGCCAGAGGCCGCGCGGTATCACCATCTCGCATGACGGCAAGTTCATCTATTTGTGCGCCAGCGATGACGATACGATCGAAATCATCGATACCGCGACGCTGCAGATCGTTGGCACGCTGCCATCAGGTCCCGATCCCGAACTGTTCGTGCTTTCGCCCGACGGCAAGACGCTCTACGTCGCCAACGAGGACGACAATCTCGTCACCGCGATCAACGTCGAGAGCAAGCAGGTCATGACCGAGATTCCCGTTGGGGTGGAGCCTGAGGGCATGGCCGTCAGTCCCGATGGCAAAACCATGGTCAACACCTCCGAAACCACCAGCATGGCGCATTTCATCGACACCGGCAGCCATGAGGTGACCGACAACGTCCTGGTCGACACGCGTCCGCGCTTTGCGCAATTCAAGCCCGACGGATCCCAGATCTGGGTCAGTGCCGAAATCGGCGGCACCGTCAGCGTCATCGACAGTCTCAAACGCGAGGTGGTGAAGAAGATCCAGTTCGCGATTGCGGGACTGCGGCCCGAAACCATCCAGCCGGTCGGCATCGCAATCAGCGCGGACGGCAAGAAAGCCTATGTCGCGCTCGGCCCAGCGAACCACGTCGCCGTCATCAACACCGAAACCTACGAGGTGGAAAAATACATCCTGGTCGGCCAGCGCGTCTGGCATCTCGACTTCACCCCCGATCAGAAGACGCTGATCACCACCAACGGCAATTCCAACGACATCACCTTCATCGACACGGCGACGGACGAGCCGGTTCAATCGGTTACGGTGGGCCAGCAGCCTTGGGGCGTGGCCATATCGCCCCACTAGACCGCAGCAATGATCAGGGAGACCGACGTGATGAATATTTGCCGCGGGGATGTTGCAAGTGCACTAGATGACCAGCGCGCCCCGAAGGAGCCAGCGGCATGCAGCATGTGAGGACAAGCGGAGCTGGAGAGGAGGTGGCAGCGCTCGATGTTGCCGGCGTCAGCCATTCCTATGGTCCGAAGCGAGCGCTCCAGGACGTCTCATTCTCGATCGCGCCGGGAACTTTCACCGTTCTGCTCGGCCTCAATGGGGCCGGCAAGACAACTTTGTTCTCACTGATCAGCCATCTTTACGGCACCCGCCGCGGATCGATTCGCATCTTCGGCTATGATGTCAGCCGCGCTTCGGGCGAAGCGCTCAGGCGTGTCGGCATCGTATTCCAGGCACGCACGCTCGACCTCGACCTCAGCGTCCACCAGAACCTCTCCTACCACGCCTCGCTGCATGGCATTGGCGGCCACCAAGCCCGGCAGCGCATTGCCGCGCTGCTCGAGACAGTCAACATGCAGGGCCGTCAGCATGACAAGGCACGCAGTCTTTCCGGCGGCCAAATGCGGCGCATCGAGATCGCGCGGGCGCTGCTCCACCGCCCTTCCCTGCTGCTGCTCGACGAGGCGACGGTCGGTCTCGACATCCAGTCGCGTGCGGGCATTCTGGCCACCATCCGCAAACTCGTCGAAACCGAGGGCATCGGTGTGCTGTGGGCGACGCATCTGATCGATGAGGTCGAAGACGGCGACCATGTCGTCGTGCTGCGGCAGGGCGACCTGGTTGCCAAGGGTAAGGTGGCCGATGTCGTTGCGACGAGCGGTGCCAGTTCGATCCGCGACGCCTTTTCCAGGCTCAACCGCATCGAAACAAGCGGCATCGCGGAGATGTCGCCATGAGCGCTCCCGCAATGCCCGCAAAAGTCGCCGCCCTCACGCCGGTGAAGTTCGAACAGTTTGGGCTCCGCCACTACCTCGTTTGCCTCAAAGGGATCGTCGTGCGGGAGTGCCTGCGCTTCCTGCATCAGCGCGAGCGCTTTATATCCTCGCTGGTTCGGCCGCTCGTCTGGCTGTTCATTTTTGCCGCCGGATTCCGGCAGGTGCTCGGCGTATCGATCATCCCGCCCTACAAGACCTACGTGCTCTACGAGGTCTACATCACGCCGGGCCTGTGCGGCATGATTCTGCTGTTTTCGGGCATGCAGTCTTCGCTGTCGATGGTCTATGACCGCGAAATGGGCAACATGCGCACCCTGCTGGTCAGCCCCTTCCCGCGTTGGTTTTTACTGATCTCGAAGATGCTCGCCGGTGTCGCCGTGTCGATCGCGCAGGTTTATGCGTTCCTGATCGTTGCCTGGTTCTGGGGCGTCAAGGCGCCGCCGCTTGGCTATCTCACCGTGCTGCCGGCGCTGTTCCTGTCAGGCATGATGCTGTGCGCGCTCGGCATGCTTCTGTCTTCGATGATCAAGCAGCTCGAAAACTTCGCTGGCATCATGAACTTCGTCATCTTTCCCGGCTATTTCGCTTCTCCGGCACTCTATCCCTTGTGGCGTATCCAGGAGGCTAGCCCCCTGCTCTACAAAATCTGCCTCGCCAATCCATTTACTTACGCCGTCGAACTGATCCGCTTCGCCTTCTACGGCCAGGTTGACTGGCTGTCGCTGGGCGTCGTTGCCGGCTGCACGCTGCTGTTCCTTGCCGCCGCCATCATCGCCTACGACCCTTCGCGCGGCCTGATGACCCGCAAACAGGACACGGGAGGAAATGCCTGATGGCGCGAATGATCCATGTTCGCAGTCTGGCTCTGGTCGCCATGCTTGCGCCAGGCGTCAACGCCATGGCAGCCAACCCCGATCCGCACTGGCCCTGCATGCAGCGCAAGGTGCCGCAACTCTCGTTCGGCCAGATCTGGAGCGGACCGGACCTTCCTTCAGCCGCGAAGGACTGGTCGAAGGACCCCACCATCTCCGCCCTGATCGAGGAAGTGTCGGCTCGCCGGATGCCGATTGCGGAAGCTCAAAAGAAGATCAGGGATTTCGCGGCCTCCTTGCCGGCCGAGCAACGTGCACCCAAAATGGCGATGATGGTGCAAGGCATGTTCGACCACCTGGACGCCGAGCGTTCGCAGGTGATCTCCGGTATTTCCCGCTACGCCCACAAGCAGCTCGAAATGGCCGCCGCGTTGCGCAAGGAAGCGTCCGAGGTCGATGCATTGCGGGCAAAGCCGGATGCAGATCCCGAAGAGATCGATCGGCGAACCGAACAGCTGACATTCGCAACGCGAATTTTCAATGAACGCGTCCAATCACTGACCTACGTCTGTGAAGTGCCGACGATAATCGAGCAGCGGCTTTATCAATTGTCCAAGGCCGTCTCGGAAACGCTCGCCGCGAAGAAATAGAACCTCATTCGATCTTCGCGGCGGATATCACGATCCACGGCCGGGCAGCACGCGCCAGCGCTGAACGAAATAACCGGGATGCGTCTCGATCCACTGGGCGACCAGCGATTGCGCCTGCATGAAGGCGGTCCCGGGATTCATCGCCAGGCCGTCCACCATCTGTTCGCGTTGTTCACAGGTCTGCGGCACAGCCGTCAGACAGACCATCATAACGAGCGTGTAAAGCATTACCCCTTGTCCCCATCGATCCCGAACCCCATGCCCGGGAGGTTTCCGTGATTCCGACCAGTCTGCAGGGGTCGCACATACGGATCGCTTACGGGTGTGAAAGGACGTGGCCCCCGCTCTTTCGCGCCGCAACATAACATGGCGCTAATCTAACGCCAACGACCGCAGGGCGTTCTCCAGAGCAATCGCGTCAGGTTGCGCCGCGCCAATGTGGTGCCGACGTTTCCAGCGTCGATGATTCCGATCTTCACGGGTGTTCGTCGATGTCATCAAACCGAGAGCCCGAGTTGCTTTCGCAGGCTTTTGTCGAATGCGGATGCGGGGACGAAACGGCGCAGGAAACTGACCTGGCGCGCCATTTTTCCAGCCGCATAGCGCCCCTTCGGAGCGGGATCGGTCGCAGCCGCCAAAACGGTCCTGGCCACCACTTCCGGCGCATCGCCTTTTTCCATCGCTTTCCGCACAGCTGCATTCATGCCGGCGCGCGCAGAGTCATAGATATCGAGCAACTGATCCGGCCTGGCGAGATTTTCTTCAAATGAGGTGCGGGTATAGGCGGGCTCCACCAACACGACGCGAATTCCGAAAGGACGCAGTTCGTGGTCGAGCGATTCGGAGTAGCCCTCAACGGCATGCTTGGTCGACGAATAAAGCGCGAAATAGGGAGCTGGAATGAACCCCTGCACCGAGCTCAAATTGACGATTCTGCCCTTGCCTTGGCGGCGCATTGTCGGCAACACCGCTTTGGTTACCCGCATAACGCCAAAGACGTTCACGTCAAACAACGACTTGGCCTGGGCCATCGAGGACTCCTCCGCGCCACCAAGCAGGCCAACGCCGGCATTATTGACAAGCAGGTCGATGCGCCCGGTCTCGGCCAGCACGTCCTTGACAAGTTTCGCCACCGACGTGTCATCGGTCACGTCACAGGCCAGCATGGTAACGCCATCGGATCGGTCGACGACCGCGCGACGGCTGGTTCCGAACACGCGAAAGCCCGCGTTCTGCAGGGCTTTGGCCGTTGTGTGCCCGATACCGCTGGATGCCCCCGTCACCAGGGCGACGCCTAGATTGGTCTTGTTCATGGAGGTCACTTCTTTCTTCGTTTTGGATTGGCGTGGGAGAAGCGCGACAGGTCGGAGCGAAAGGCGTCAATCATGAGCGTCTCCGGCACTCGCGCCGGCCAGATCATCCGTCCAGCGCCGGAACAGCGCGCTGGCATTAACGCCTCCGAAGCCGAAGCCATTGGCGATTGCATAGCCCATCGCCATCGGCCGGGCCCGGTTTGCGACGAAGTCGATCCCGTCGCCGGCCAGATCGGGAGCGCTCAGATTGAGGGTCGGTGGTGCCATCTGATCCCTGAGCGCCAGGATTGCGAAGATTGCTCCGAGCCCGCCGGCGGCTCCGAGCAGGTGTCCGGTCGCCGATTTCGTTGCACTGACAGCTATCGCGAAATCGCGCCCGAACACGCTCTTGATCGCTTCGATCTCACCCAGGTCGCCCACCGGCGTGGAGGTCGCATGGGCGTTGAGATGACGAACCTCGCGGGGCGAAATCCCTGCTTGGGCGATTGCGATCTCCATGGCCCGGCGCGCACCGTCGCCGTCCTCGGGACCGGAGGTGACGTGATGAGCATCCGCTGTCGTGCCGTAGCCGACAAGCTCGGCCAGCGGTCTTGCGCCGCGCGCCAGCGCGTGGCTCAATTCCTCGATGACCAGCATGCCGGCTCCTTCGCCCATGACGAAGCCGTCCCGCGACTTGTCGAACGGTCGGGAGGCCTCATCAGGACGGTGATTAAAGGACGTCGAAAGAGAGCGTGCCGCCGCAAACCCACCGAGGCTGACAAGATTCATGCATGCTTCTGTCCCGCCGCACACGGCAATATCGGCCTCGTTGGCGCGGATTAGGCGAGCCGCATCGCCGATCGCCTGAATGCCGGCCGCGCACGCCGTCACGGGTGCACCGAGCGGACCTTTGAAGCCATAGCGGATCGAGACGTGGCCTGCCGCGAGGTTCACCAGGAAGGACGGCACCGTAAAAGGTGATAGACGGCGGACGCCGCGCCGGTCGACCGTGCGCACCGCCTCGGTTATGGCCGGGAACCCGCCGACGCCCGAGGCGATGATCGTGGCCGTGCGCAAGCGATCCGCTTCCGAGACGGGGGCCCATCTTGCTTGGGCGAGCGCTTCTCGTGCCGCGGCCAGCGCAAAGAGAATGAACCGGTCTACCTTGCGCTGATCCTTCGGCGGAAGGATGGCTTCCGGATCGAAACCAGCGTCCGGATCTTCTTCTGTGGAGGGCACCACCCCGCCGACCTTCGCCGGCAGGTCGCACACCACATCATCCGCAAGCCTCCGGATGCCCGAGCGGCCGGCCAGGAGACGCGACCAGGACGCTTCGACATCGGCAGCAAGGGGCGTGACCGCTCCCATGCCTGTGACAACAATCCGTCGCATCTATTTTCCTATCAATTTGGGTGCGCCGCCAGCGTTGCGCACGCCATTCAAGCGCCGGCTGCTTCGCGAACCTGTTCTGTCGCCGCATCCAGAAATGCCTGCGCGAGGTCGGGGTCGTTGACGACGCGCGAAAGGAGCACCGAACCGACCATTGTCGAGAGAATGGCCATGGCCTTGTCGCCGGGCCGCTCGCCGTCGGCCTCGCCAACCCAACTACCAAACATCTCAAGATATGCCCTGATCCCGGCTTCGAACGACGCTCTGACGTCCACGCCCTGTCTGGCGGCATCCGAACCGAGCGCCACGATCGGGCAGCCGTCCATCCTTTCTTCGCGATGGTCCATGCTGAGGTAGAACGCGATCACCGCGCCAAGCGGATCCTCGGGTTTTGCCGTAGTCGCGGCCGACCATCGGTGGGTGGCGCTCTCCATCGCCCGTTTGGACGCCTGCGCCGCCAGGTCCTCCTTTGACGCGAACTGCTTGTAAAAAGCGCCTTGGGTCAGCCCGGCACCCTTCATCAGATCCTTAAGGCCGATGCCGTCAAAACCGCGCTCCCGAAAAAGGCGGCTTGCCACATTGATAACGGTTTCACGGTTTTCCGCAGCCTGAGTACGACTTACGCGCATCGGTAATCTCCCTTTAGCTTGTGTTCGTAATCTATATCTTATATAGAGGGCGAACGCAATCTATCAAGAGAAGATGAGAGATGATCCGCAGAACCCCGACCGCTCCGCTCTTGGCCTCACTGAGATGGGCATGAAAACGAGACCCGCGTTGTGCTGGCGGGCGTCCTGCTCGGTGGTCTTCCCGACAGCGCCACGGATCCGACCAGCGGACACAAAACCACTAAGATTCCACCGGATCGGGATGTCAGAATCGACCCGGTAGAACGCGATCACAGCGCCAAGCGGATCCTCGGATTTTGCCGCGGTCGCGGCCGACCATCGGTGGTTGGCACTCTCCATCGCCCGCTTGGACGCCTGTGCCACCAAGTCCTCCTTTGATGCGATGCTTGTAAAAGGCGCCTTGGGTCAGCCCGGCACCCTTCATCAGATCCTTGAGGCCGATGCCGTCAAAGCCACGCTCCCGCAAAAGGCGGCTTGCCACGTTGATTGCGGTTTCGCGGTTTTCCGCGGCCTGTATGCGACTCACACGCATCCTCGAACTCTTTTTTTTTAGATTGCATCCGTAATCTATCTGCTATATAGATGGCGAATGCAATCTAAAAAGGAGACACGAAATGATCCGCAAGATCCTGAGCGCTTCGGTCCTGACCGCGCTGTTTCTGGCGACCCCAGCGTTTGCCGAGGAAGCTACCGTCGGACGCCCAATCGAAGCCGGCAGCCTGCACAACGGACGCCTCGACATGGTGGTCTATTACGTCCCAATCGACGGCGACCTCCTGGAGGTCACCGCCACCTTCGCGCCCAAGGGCGGAGGCGATCCGCTGCGCGTCGTCATGGGCCTCGCCGACCGCGACTCCGTTGCCTTCTCCATGCCGGGCTACCGGGGCTCTCTCTACGCGTTCTCGAGGTCCGGCGAGGAGGTGACAGTCGCGACTGGGACCGACAAGCATCCGCGCGCCGACGCGCTACCGGACTGACTCGCCGCGCAGGTCGCAGCCGGCCGCTGCCGGTCGACGCAGGACACAGCATAGAGAATGAACGCAATCTATTTCGGCATGAGGCGATGGGCATGAAAAAGCGACTTGTCGTTGGGCTGGGCAGCGTCCTGGCCGCGGGGTTAGGGGTGGCCGCATTCGTCACGCTGCCCATTCGCACGCAGGCAACCGCAGTGGCGGATCCGAGGCAGGAAGCGCCGATCGTCAGATTGGTGACGGCGGCGCCGGTGGCTGGATCCGAACGCGGTTTCACGGGCACGATTGCCGCGCGGGTGCAGAGCAATCTTGGTTTTCGCGTACCCGGCAAGATCATCGAGCGCCTGGTGAACGTCGGTGAACGGGTCAAGGCGGGCCAACCGCTTCTGCGGATCGACGACACCGATCTGGCTCTCGCGCTCACCGCCAAGCGCAATGCGGTCGCCGCGGCACGCGCTGTGCTGGTTCAGGCGAGCGCGGACGAAAAGCGCTATGCCGTTCTGGTCAAGAAGGAATTGGCAGCAACTCCGCAGCGCTACGAGCAGGCGAAGGCCGCGTTGGACACCGCGACCGCACAACTCGCCGCCGCCGAAGCGGAAGCGAAAGTCGCGGAAAACGAAGCGGCCTATTCCGTCCTGGTGGCGGACGCGGATGGAACTGTGGTCGAAACCATCGGCGAGCCGGGACAGGTCGTCTCCGCCGGTCAGACAGTGGTTCGGATCGCCCAGGCCGGCCCTCGTGAAGCGGTGGTCGCGCTTCCCGAAACGATCCGGCCGGCGATCGGCTCTGTGGCCGAGGCCGCCGTTTATGCAGCCGATGGGCGCCATACGGCGCATCTGCGGCAGTTGTCGGATGCCGCCGATCCCCAGACCCGTACCTATGAGGCCCGCTATGTGCTCGACGGGGAGGCCGCGGCAGCACCGCTTGGCGCGACCGTGACTATCCGGATCACAAGCCAGGCGAGCCAGCCGGAAGTCCAGGTGCCGCTCGGAGCCGTGCTCGATGATGGCGGCAAAACAGGCGTTTGGGCCCTGGATCGCGCCACCTCGACCGTACACTTCCGACCTGTCGGCCTTGTTCGTGTGACAAGCGAAAGCGCCGTGGTCTCCGGGCTGAACATGGGAGATCCGGTCGTTTCGCTCGGCGCTCATCTTCTGCAGGAGGGCGCTCGCGTCAGGTCTGCTTCCGAAAGCGGGAGCAACTGACGATGAACCTCAATTTTTCAGCGATCGCCGTTCGCGAACGGGCCGTCACCCTGTTCTTCATCCTCCTGCTCGTGGCGGCTGGCGCCTACGCGTTCCTTATGCTCGGGCGGGCGGAGGATCCCAACTTCACCATTAAGACCCTGACGGTCACGACGGCATGGCCGGGCGCGACGGCCCGCGAGATGCAGGACCTTGTCGCCGAGCCGTTGGAGAAGCGGCTTCAGGAGCTCACCTGGTACGATCGGGTCGAGACCACCACGCGGCCGGGCTACGCCTATATGACGGTCACGCTGAAGGACAGCACGCCGCCATCCGTCGTGCAGGAAGAGTTTTACCAGGCCCGCAAGAAGCTGGGGGATGAAGCCCGCAACCTGCCGCCTGGCGTCTACGGCCCCTTCGTCAACGACGAATATTCGGATGTGAGCTTCGCCCTTTATGCGCTGAAGGCCAGAGGCATGCCGATGCGTGAGCTGGCCAGGCAGGCCGAGGCAATTCGACAGGACCTCCTGCACGTGCCCGGCGTCAAGAAGATCAACATCCTCGGTGAGCGCCCCGAACAGATATTCGTCGAGTTCTCCTATGCCAAGCTGGCAACGCTGGGCGTGTCGGCACAGGACATCATCGTCGCATTGCAGCGGCAGAACACCGTCACACCGGCGGGCTCGATCGATACTCAGGGGCCGCAGGTCTTCATCAGGCTCAACGGCGCTTATGACAGTGTCCAGGCTATCGCCGACACGCCGATCGTTGCCGGGGGGCGGACGCTGAAGCTTTCCGACGTTGCCGAGGTCCGCCGCGGCTACGAGGACCCTCCCACCTATCTCATCCGACGCCAGGGCGAGCCCACCATCATGCTCGCGGCCGTTATGCAGGAGGGTTGGGACGGTCGCGCGCTCGGCAAGGCGCTGGAGGACCGGACGGCGGCCATCGCACGAACATTGCCGCTTGGGATAACGCTCGACAAGGTGTCCGACCAGGCCGTCAACATCACCTCGGCGGTCGACGAGTTCATGTTGAAGTTCGCGATGGCGCTCGGTGTCGTGCTGCTGATCAGCCTGCTCAGCATGGGGTGGCGCGTCGGCATCGTCGTGGCGGCCGCCGTCCCGCTGACGCTTGCCGCCGTGTTCCTCATCATGCTGGAGACCGGCCGGTTCTTCGATCGCATCACGCTCGGCGCCCTCATCCTGGCGCTCGGTCTTCTCGTGGACGACGCCATCATCGCCATCGAGGTGATGGTGGTGAAGATGGAAGAGGGCATGGATCGCATCAAGGCGGCGGCCTATGCCTGGAGCCATACCGCGGCGCCGATGCTGTCGGGAACGCTCGTGACGATAGCTGGGTTCCTGCCCGTGGGCTTCGCACGCTCGACGGCCGGCGAGTACGCCGGCAATATCTTCTGGGTCGTAGGGTTCGCTCTCATCGTCTCCTGGATCGTCGCCGTGGTTTTCACGCCCTACCTTGGCGTCAAGATGCTGCCCGCGATCAAACCGGTCGAAGGCGGCGTTCACGCCATATACGACACACCGAACTATCGGCGCCTTCGCCGGCTCATCATCTTTGCCGTGCGCCACAAGTTCGTAACCTGCGGTGTCGTCGGCATCGTCTTCGCACTTTCGGTTGTCGGCATGGGCAGCCTGAAACAGCAGTTCTTCCCGACATCCGATCGCCCCGAAGTGCTGGTCGAGGTTCGTCTGCCGGAAGGCACCAGCATCGAGACGACGACCGCCACAGTGGAGAAGCTGGAGCACTGGCTGGACGGCCAGCCCGAAGCCAAGATCGTGACGAGCTACGTCGGTCAGGGCGCTCCGCGCTTCTTCTTCGCGATGGCACCGGAACTGCCTGATCCTGCCTTTGCCAAGATCGTCGTGCTGACACCGGACGCGGAGGCGCGCGAGGCGCTGAAGCACCGGCTCCGGGAGGCGGTATCGCAGGGGCTCGCGCCGGAAGCCGATGTCCGCGTCACGCAGCTTGTGTTCGGACCCTATACGCCGTTCCCTGTCGAGTTCCGGGTCACGGGGCCTGATCCCGCGCAACTCTATAGCATTTCCGAGAAGGCCCTCGACATCATGCGGGGCGTCCCGGACGTGCGGCAGGCCAACCGCGACTGGGGCAACCGCACGCCCGTACTGCGCTTCATCCCTGACCAGGATCGACTGAACCTCATCGGCCTCTCGCCGGCGGAAGTAGGCCAGCAGCTCCAGTTCCTCCTCACCGGCATCCCTGTCACGCAGGTCCGCGAGGACATTCGCAATGTCCCCATCGTGGCGCGCAGCGCTGGGGCTGAGCGGCTGGATCCGGCGCGTCTGGCGGATTTCTCGCTGATGAGCCGGGACGGCCGCCAGATTCCGCTCGACCAGATCGGTCATTCGGAGATCCGTCTTGAAGAGCCGATCCTGAAGCGCCGCGACCGGACGCCCGTCGTCACGATCCGGTCGGATATCAACGAAGCGACTCAGCCTCCGGAGGTCTCAAAGCAGATCATGAAAGCCCTTCAGCCGCTGATCGCGTCCCTTCCGGCCGGCTATAACATTGAAATGGGGGGATCGATCGAGGAGGCTGAGAAGGCCAACACTGCTTTGGGCAAGATCTTCCCGGCCATGATCGCCGCCATGCTGATCGTCATCATGCTGCAGGTACGATCCTTCTCGACGATGGCCATGGTCGTGCTGACCGCACCGCTTGGGCTCGTCGGCGTCGTGCCGATGTTGCTCACCTTCAACCAGCCCTTCGGGTTCAACGCCATTCTGGGCCTGATAGGGCTGGCCGGCATCCTGATGCGCAACACCCTGATCCTGACCGAACAAATCAAGGAGAACCGTGCTGCCGGCCTTGACGACTATCACGCCGTCATTGAGGCCACCGTGCAACGCACGAGGCCGGTGATCCTGACGGCGCTTGCCGCCGTGCTGGCCTTCATCCCCCTTACGCACTCCGTGTTCTGGGGATCGATGGCCTATACGCTGATCGGCGGCACGGCGGCCGGCACGGTGCTGATCCTGCTCTTCCTTCCCGCTCTCTATGCCGCGTGGTTCCGGATCAAGCCGACCGCAGATGTGGCCCATGAGGCTTCGACCGAGGAACCGGAATTGCAAACAGCGATGGCTGCCGAATAGGGCACTGTTGTCGGAAAAGACGGTTCAAGTTCTCGCCCGCCGATTTTGCCTGAACATATGCAGGGCCAGCCGGACGATCTTGCCGCTTACGAATGATCGCCCAGGGCGAGCCCGGCAGATCCGTTTCATCAGTCCTGGAGACATCCATGAATCGTCCGCTCCGAATGCGAACTGATCCCGACGAGGTGCGCGCGCGCATCCTGGAGGTGGCGGAGGGGCACTTTCGCCGCATCGGCTACAACAAAACGTCGGTGGCCGACATCGCCTCCGAACTCAGCATGAGCACGGCAAACATCTACCGCTTCTTCCCCTCAAGGGACGCAATCAAAGAATCCATCTGCGGGAAAGCTTTGAACGAGGTAGCTGACATCGCCCTCGCAATCGCGCGCACGAACGCGTCGGCCGGGGAGAAATTGGGTCAGCTACTGACCGCCGTTCACCATCACAAGAAGATGACGCTGGTCAAGGAAAGGCGCATGCACGACCTGATTGTCGCCGCCATGCAGGAGAACTGGGCGACCATCAAGGCGCATATCGAGCACGTGGTAACTACCTTAGGGGTCATTATCCGCGAGGGCATCGAATCGGGCGAATTCAATGTCGACGATTCCGCTACGGCGGCGCGTGCCGTCCACACCGCGTTCACGCCGTTCCTCCATCCGATCCTGATCGAGCACTGCGTCCAATACGGCGAAGACACCGAAGCGGGCCTGCGCGAGCAGATCCGATTCATCCTGAAAGCTCTCGGCAAGTCGGATTGACCAGCCTGCCGTATGCAGGATCAAGCCGCCGCTGATGACATCCACGAGGACTCGACGGAGGAACTTGACACACGAACAGCAACGGTTGCCGGACCATGTGCCGGAAGAGGTGCAAAGCCGTCCCTCGTCCGAGACAGCTCTCCAAAGGCAGCCATTTCGGGCGATGCCCGCTGACCAGCCGGATGCGGACCTTGCAGCCCGCCTTCCGACGGTCGGCTTAGGGGTCGACTCCGGCCGCTCGGCCTTGATCGCTTTAGCGACCGCTCACGCGCAGCTAAGCCATACGGACAAGCGGTTGCGTCGCTCCATTCGGACTTCCATCCTAAATGATTCGAGCCTTAGGGGTTAGTCGAGTCGAAGCTGCCGCTCAGCGCCACCGCCGTTCTCCTGTATTTGCACGCCACGTCCCTACTACGACCGAAACTTGTTGAACTAGGCTAACTCGCGCGACCTCTACTGTTCGGTTCCTCGTGCGGATAGAGCTTGCCGAACAGGGGCAGGTACATCGCGCCCTTGCGCATCAGAAAATCGTGGAAGGTCGCCATCGCCGGCGAGATCGCGTGATCGCTGCGCATCACCGAAAACCATTGCCGGCGGATCGGCATGCCGACAACGTCGAGGATAACCAGCCGGCCGGCTTCGGTTTCGGCAGCGATGGTGTGGGCAGAGATGAACGCGATGCCGAGCCCGGCCATCACCGCCTGCTTGATGGTCTCGTTCGAGTCCATCTCGACGCCGAGATCGTCGATGCGGCCGGGCACGTCGCTCAGGAATATTTCCAGTGAGATGCGCGTGCCGGAGCCGGGCTCGCGAATGAGGAAATGCTCCTCGGCGATCCGCTCCTTGGAAATGTCGCGTGCCGACGCCAGCGGGTGATCGGGCGATGCGATGATGACCAGCGGGTGATCGCCGAAGACCGAGGCACGCACCGGGATTTCCTTGGCCGGGCGTCCCATCAGCGCGATATCGATGTCGTGGTTCTTCAGATTGTCGATCGTCTCGGCGCGGTTGCCGATGGCAAGGCGCATGTCGATATCGGGATGTTCCTTCATGAAGGCGGCCATCAGCCGCGGCGCGAAATATTTGGCCGTGGAAACGACGCCGAGCCGCAAGCTGCCGGCGCGCACGCCCTTGATTGCATCCATCTTGTCTTCGAGCAGACGAAGCCGCTCCTCGATGGCCTGTGCCGTCTCGACGAAGGCCAGACCTGCGGCAGTGGGACGCATGCCGTCCGACGTCCGGTCGAACAAGGCCAGTTGGAACTCCGCCTCGACCTGCCGCAACTGGATCGTCACCGCTGGAGGAGACAGCCCTAACACCTTGGCCGCGCTGACGATTTTTCCATGGCTGATGATTGCCTGAACGGTCTTGAACTGCTTGAGCGTGAGGTTTCTCATAGGGCATACTAAAATTTTTTTATTGCCTGAGTAAAGTTATTGAATTTTACTTATCCAGCGTCGTTTGTTCTCCTTTCGCAATCCGGACCGACCCGAGGAGAGGCGGCTGGATCGGGAGGTTACGATGCCAGCGGCAACGCTCGACGCTTTTCTGAACTCCTATCTTGGCGAGCCGGACGAACTGCGCTCCGCCGTCGTAGCGACCATCCGTCAGCTGACGCAGGCGGCCACCACAATCCGCAACACCATCAATCAAGGGGTGCTCGGCACCGCCTTTGCGGGAACCCGCGGCGCCAATGCTGACGGCGACATCCAGAAGGATCTCGATGTCTTCGCCGATGACATCTTCCTCGATGCCATGCGCCACGCTCCGGTCGCGCTCTACGCTTCCGAGGAACTGGAGCAGCCGGTGCTGCTCGACAGGCAAGCGGCTCTTGCCATCGCCATCGACCCGCTCGATGGCTCATCCAACATCGACACCAACGTGTCGATCGGAACGGTCTTCTCGCTCCTCCCTGCAACTGGCGCGCCGGATAGGAATCCGGCCGCCTCGTTTTTGCAGGCGGGCGTGAACCAGCTGGGCGCCGGTTTCTTCATCTACGGCCCGCAGCTGGCGCTGGTTCTGTCGCTCGGCAGCGGCACCCATGTCTTCGTTCTCTCGACCAGGCTCGGCACCTTCGTCCAGGCCTACGAGAGCCGGATCATCCCGCAGCGAACCCAGGAGTTCGCCATCAACGCCGCCAACTACCGGCATTGGGACGAGGCGGTGCGGCTCTACATCGATGACTGCCTTGAAGGCACCGAAGGCCCACGTGAGAAGGACTTCAACATGCGCTGGATCGCCTCTCTGGTTGCGGACTGCTACCGCATATTGATGCGCGGCGGCGTATTCCTGTATCCAGGCGACAAGCGCAAGGGCTACAGGCAGGGGCGACTTCGCCTCGTCTATGAGGCAAACCCGATCGCCTATCTCGTCGAACAGGCGGGCGGTGCGGCCACCGACACGATGACCCGCATCCTCGAAATCGAACCCGAGAGCCTGCACCAGCGCGTGCCCATGGTTTTCGGATCGGCGCGGGAAGTCGCGCGCATCACCCGCTACCACACCGAGCCGAGTGCCATCGGCGAGCGCGCGCCGCTGTTCAGCCGCCGCGGCCTTTTCAGGGCCTGAAGACCATGTCGGCAAAGCACCCCATCATTACCATCACCGGGTCGTCGGGCGCAGGCACCACCTCTGTCAAGCGCATCTTCGAACTGATCTTCCGACGCGAGAACATCGGGGCCGCCTTCATCGAAGGCGATGCTTTCCATCGCTACGACCGCGCCACGATGAAGGCGAAGGTGGCCGAGGAGGAAAAGGCGGGCAATCCGAACTTCACCCACTTCCATGCCGAGGCCAATGAACTGGCAATCCTCGAAGAGGTATTCGAGGAATATGGCCGCCGGGGAACCGGAAAGACCCGCACCTACATCCATGATGAGGATGAAGAGAAGCAGTACGGCACGCCGCCGGGACATTTCACCGAATGGCGCGAATTTCCGCCGAGCGACCTGCTCTTCTATGAGGGCCTGCATGGCTGCGTCGTCACCGACAAGATCAACCTGGCCAGGCACGCGGATCTCAAGATCGGCGTGGTGCCGGTCATAAATCTCGAATGGATCCAGAAGATCCATCGCGACCGCGCAACGCGCGGCTATTCCACCGAGGCGGTGATGGACGTGATCCTGCGCCGTATGCCGGACTATGTCCGCTACATCGTCCCGCAGTTTTCGCAGACCGCCATCAACTTCCAGCGCGTGCCGATCGTCGACACGTCCAATCCATTCATCGCGCGCTGGATTCCGACGCCCGACGAATCGATGCTGGTTATCCGCTTCGCCAATCCCCGCGGCATCGATTTCCCCTACCTGCTTTCGATGATCCACGACTCGTTCATGTCGCGGCCGAATTCCATAGTGGTGCCCGGCAACAAGCTCGACCTTGCCATGCAGCTGATCCTGACGCCGCTCATCCTGCAATTGATCGAACGCAAGAACCGTGTGTCGTGAGGAGGACGCCATGAACAGCCAGGCAGCAGCACTGAAGCCCGTCGCCGCCGTCTCGGAGCGCGACATGGCCAACGCCATTCGCGCACTGGCGATGGACAGCGTCCAAAAGGCCAATTCCGGTCATCCGGGCATGCCGATGGGCATGGCCGATGTCGCGACGGTGCTGTTCAGCCGCTTCATCAACATCGATCCGTCGGCCTCCAACTGGCCCGATCGTGACCGCTTCGTGCTCTCAGCCGGGCACGGCTCGATGCTGCAGTATGCGCTGCATTACCTGCTAGGCTTTGAAGACATGCCTATCGAAGAATTGCAGCGGTTTCGCCAGCTGGGCAGCCGCACCGCCGGACATCCGGAATATGGCCATGCGCTTGGCATCGAGACGACGACCGGCCCGCTTGGACAAGGCATTTCGACCGCTGTCGGCATGGCGCTGGCGGAGCGCATGCTGGCGGCCCGCCACGGCGCCGATCTCGTCGACCATTTCACCTACGCAATCGCCGGCGACGGCTGCCTGCAGGAAGGCATCAGCCACGAGGCGATCGATCTTGCCGGTCACCTGAAGCTCTCCCGGCTGATCGTCTTTTGGGACGACAATGCGATCTCGATCGACGGGCCCACTTCCCTGTCGACATCGATGGACCAGCCGGCGCGGTTCAAAGCCGCTGGATGGCATGTCCAGTCGGTGGACGGCCACGACACCGAAACCGTTGCGGCGGCAATCGAAGCGGCGCAGCAATCGGACCAGCCGTCTCTGATCGCCTGCCGCACGGTGATCGGCAAGGGCGCGCCAAATCTGGGTGGTTCGGAAAAGACGCATGGCGCGCCGCTGGGCGATGCGGAGATCGCCGCGACGCGCGAAAATATCGGCTGGGCCTTCGCGCCGTTCGAGGTGCCGGACGATATCCTTTTCGCCTGGCGCGCGATTGCCGGCCGCGGTCAAGCGGCACGCCGCGCCTGGGAGAATCGGCTTGCCGCCTCACCACGGCGGCAGGCCTTCGAGAGCGCGGTCGCCGGCGCCCTGCCCGACGCGGTCTTCGAAGCACTCGACGCTTTCCGCAAGGAGCATGTCGGGAAGGCGACCAAGGTTGCAACGCGAAAAGCCTCGGAAATGGCACTCGCTGCGATCAATGGCGCAACCGAACTGACCGTCGGCGGCTCCGCCGATCTGACGCATTCGAACCTGACGATCACCAAGGGTATGAACCGCATCGCGCCGGGCGACTACGCAGGCCGCTACATCCACTATGGAATCCGCGAGCACGGCATGGCCGCAGCCATGAACGGCATCGCACTGCATGGCGGCTTCGTGCCTTATGGCGGCACGTTCCTGTGCTTCGCCGACTACGCGCGCGGCGCGATGCGGCTCTCGGCGCTCATGGGCCAGCGTGTCATCTATGTGATGACGCATGATTCCATCGGTCTCGGCGAGGACGGCCCGACCCACCAGCCGGTCGAGCACCTGGCGATGCTGCGGGCGACGCCAAACCTCAACGTCTTCCGCCCGGCCGACATCATCGAAACGGCGGAGTGCTGGGAACTGGCGCTGAGAAGCGAGAAGCGGCCGAGCGTGCTGGTGCTCTCGCGCCAGAACCTGCCGATGCTGCGCCAAGCACCTAGCGACGAGCCAAACAGCGACGAGAACCGGTCGAGCCGGGGCGCCTACATCCTGCGCGAGCCAGTCGGGCAGCGCGCGGTGACGCTGATCGCCACCGGCTCGGAGGTCGAGATCGCGGTTGCCGCCGCCGAACGGCTGGAGACCGAGCACGGCGTCGCCGCCGCAGTTGTCTCGATGCCGTGCTGGGAGCTTTTCGCGGAGCAGGACGCCGGCACCCGCAAGGCCGTCCTCGGCTCGGCGCCCCGCATTGCCATCGAAGCCGCAGCACGGCTCGGCTGGGACCGCTGGATCGGCGACACCGGCACTTTCGTCGGCATGGCCGGTTTCGGCGCCAGCGCCCCTGCCCCGGATCTCTACCGGCATTTCGACATCACGCCCGAAGCCGTCGCGGCAGCGGCGCTGAAGCTCATCATCTAGGAGAAACCGACAATGGCCCGCATCACCCTTCGCCAGCTTCTCGACCATGCCGCCGAGCACGGCTACGGGGTGCCGGCATTCAACATCAACAACATGGAACAGGGCCTCGCCATCATGGAGGCCGCCAGGGCCTGCGATGCGCCGGTTATCATCCAGGCCTCACGCGGCGCCCGTTCCTATGCCAATGACATCATGCTGGCCAAAATGATGGAGGCATTGACCGAAATCCATCCGGCCATTCCGCTCTGCATCCATCAGGATCACGGCAACAATGAAGCCACCTGCCTGTCGGCGATCCGCCACGGCTTCACCTCGGTGATGATGGACGGATCGCTGATGGCGGATGCCAAGACGCCGGCGAGCTACGATTACAACGTCGCCATCACCGAACGTGTCGCACGCATGGCGCATTGGGTCGGCGCTTCGGTCGAAGGCGAGCTCGGCGTGCTCGGCTCGCTGGAGACCGGCCAGGGCGAGGCCGAGGACGGGCACGGCGCCGAAGGTGCGCTTTCCCATGACCAGCTTTTGACCGATCCCGATCAGGCGGTCGACTTCGTGACCGCCACCCGGGTCGACGCGCTGGCGATCGCCTGCGGTACCTCGCACGGCGCCTATAAATTCAGCCGCAAGCCTGACGGCGGCATCCTGGCCATGCAGGTGATCGAGGCGATTCACGAAAAGCTGCCCAACACGCATCTGGTCATGCACGGGTCTTCCTCCGTGCCGCAGGAACTGCAGGATATCATCAACAACTATGGCGGCGAGATGCCCCAGACCTTTGGCGTCCCGGTCGAGGAAATCGAGCGCGGCATCCGCTACGGCGTGCGCAAGGTCAACATCGACACCGATTGCCGAATGGCCATGGCCGGGCAGTTCCGCCGCGTTGCGACGGAGGATCCGCGCGAATTCGATCCGCGTAAATTCCTGAAACCCGCCATGGACGCCCTGCGCGACCTTTGCCGCGATCGCTTCGAACGCTTCGGCACCGCAGGCCACGCGTCGAAGATCAGGGTGATCGCCATGGATGAGATGGCGAAACGTTACGCCGCAGGAAAGCTCGACCCCCATATCGCAACCGCGAAAGCCGCCTGAGCGGCAAACAGGAGACCTGCCATGAACAAGATCGACATGCCCTCAGCAGGCACGCTCAAGGAAGGCAAGGAACGCTACAGGTCGGGCGTCATCCCCTACAAGAAGATGGGCTACTGGGAGCCGGACTACCGGCCCAAGGAGACCGACCTGATCGCCATGTTTCGGATCACGCCGCAGCCCGGCGTCGACCACGAGGAGGCGGCCGCCGCCATCGCCGGTGAATCCTCTACCGCGACATGGACCGTGGTGTGGACCGACAGGCTGACCGCCTGCGAGCTCTACCGCGCCAAGGCATTCAAATCCGAGCCGGTGCCGAACACAGGTCCAGGCACCAGGATCGAGCAACAGTACTTCGCCTATATCGCCTACGACCTCGACCTGTTCGAGCCCGGCTCCATCGCCAACCTGACTGCATCGATCATCGGCAACGTGTTCGGCTTCAAGGCCGTCAAGGCCTTGCGGCTCGAGGACATGCGCATCCCGGTGGCTTACCTCAAGACCTTCCAGGGCCCGGCGACCGGCATCGTGGTGGAACGCGAGCGGCTCGACAAGTTCGGCCGGCCGCTGCTCGGCGCGACGACGAAGCCCAAGCTTGGCCTGTCCGGCCGCAACTACGGGCGCGTCGTCTACGAGGCGCTGAAAGGTGGCCTCGACTTCGTCAAGGACGACGAGAACATCAACTCACAGCCCTTCATGCATTGGCGCGACCGCTTTCTCTACTGCATGGAGGCTGTGAACAAGGCGTCGGCCGCCACCGGCGAAGTCAAGGGCCATTATCTCAACGTCACCGCCGGCACGATGGAGGACATGTACGAGCGCGCCGAATTTGCAAAACAGCTTGGCTCCTGCATCGTCATGATCGACCTCGTCATTGGCTACACGGCGATCCAGTCGATGGCCAAGTGGGCACGCCGCAACGACATGATCCTGCACCTCCACCGGGCCGGCAACTCGACCTATTCGCGCCAGAAGAACCACGGCATGAATTTTCGCGTCATCTGCAAATGGATGCGGATGGCCGGCGTCGATCACATCCATGCCGGCACGGTGGTCGGCAAGCTGGAAGGCGACCCGCTTATGATCAAGGGGTTTTATGACACGCTGCGCGAGGAGCGCACGCCGCAGAACCTCGAAACCGGGCTGTTCTTCGATCAGGACTGGGCCTCGCTCAACAAGGTGATGCCCGTCGCCTCCGGCGGCATCCATGCCGGCCAGATGCACCAGTTGATCCATTATCTCGGCGAGGACGTCATCCTGCAGTTCGGCGGCGGCACGATCGGCCATCCGGACGGCATCCAGGCCGGCGCGACGGCCAATCGCGTCGCGTTGGAGGCGATGATCCTCGCCCGCAACGAGGGCCGCGACTATCTGCGCGAAGGAACCAAAATCCTCGAACAGGCGGCCAGATGGTGCACGCCGCTCAAGGCGGCCCTGGAGACGTGGAAGGACGTCACCTTCAACTACGAATCGACCGACACGGCCGACTTCGTGCCAACCGCAACGCCGAGCTTCTAGACGAAAGGAACCGTCGCCATGATGACCAATCCCGGAAACAAGGTCACGCAGGGACAGTTTTCGTTCCTGCCCGAGCTAACCGATGAGCAGATTTCGGCGCAGATCAAATACGCACTGAAAAACCACTGGGCGGTCAGCGTCGAGTACACGGACGATCCACATCCGCGAAACACCTATTGGGAAATGTACGGCAACCCGATGTTCGACCTGAGGGACCCGGCGGGCATCCTGCTTGAAGTCGACAATTGCCGGAAAGCTATGCCCAACATGTATGTCCGGGTCACCGCCTTCGATTCGACCAAGGGCTGGGAAGCACCGCGCATGTCATTCATCGTCAACCGGCCACCCAATGAACCCGGGTTCCGGCTGCTGCGCCAAGAGCGTGACGGCCGCAGTCAGGGCTATTCGATCGTGCCTTATGCGACCGACAGGCCCGAAGGCGAACGGAGCTAGGCGAACCATGCTGGACGCGATAGCTAAGAGCGCTGCCGCGCAGGGCGAATCGGTTGATCTACAGGCCGAGTTCGAGGCCTCCAACATCGACGAGGTGATGGACAAGCTCGACCGCGAACTCGTCGGCCTGAAGCCCATCAAGACCCGCATCCGCGAGATCGCGGCGCTGCTCCTGGTCGACCGGCTTCGCCGCAAGTTCGGGCTGATCTCTGGCGCGCCGACGCTGCACATGAACTTTACGGGAAATCCCGGTACCGGAAAGACCACCGTGGCGCTCAGAATGGCCGAAATCCTGCATCGTCTCGGCTATGTCCGCGAAGGCCACATGGTCGCGGTGACGCGCGACGATCTCGTCGGCCAGTATGTGGGCCACACCGCGCCCAAAACCCGCGAAGTGATCAAGCGCGCCATGGGCGGGGTGCTTTTCATCGACGAGGCCTACTATCTCTACAAGCCCGAGAACGAACGCGACTACGGCCAGGAATCGATCGAAATCCTGCTGCAATGCATGGAAAACAACCGTGACGATCTGGTTGTGATTCTTGCCGGCTACAAGGACAAGATGGACCGCTTCTTCGACAGCAATCCCGGCATGCGCTCGCGCATCGCCCATCACCTCGATTTTCCGGACTACGGCGTCAGCGAACTCAAATCAATCGCCGAGATCATGCTGGCGGAACAGAATTACCGCCTCAGCGAAGCGGCGGCCAAGGCGCTCGAAGAGTATCTCCCGATCCGCATGCGGCTGCCGCATTTCTCCAACGCCCGCTCCGTTCGCAATAGCCTCGACCGGGCGCGGCTTCGCCAGGCCGGCCGGCTTTTCGCATCGCGCGACCGGGCGTTGACGAAAATCGATCTTATCACCATCGAGGAATCCGATATTCGCGGCAGCCGCGTGTTCGCGGAAGGTAAGCTCGAAGGCGAACCGGAGACGAAGGCGCGCTGACAAGATGACGGCGGTTGGTGTGCAGCGACCGGAAACGGACGACAGAATGGGAGCCGACGACCATGGATAGCAAGACAATCATCGCGCCTTCGGTGCTTTCCGCGGACTTCTCGCGGCTCGGCGACGAGGTCGAAGCGGTCGTCCGGGCGGGTGCCGACTGGATCCATCTCGACGTGATGGATGGCCATTTCGTGCCCAACATCACCTTCGGTCCGCCGGTGGTCAAGGCGATCCGTAATCGAACGGACAAGGTCTTCGACTGCCACCTGATGATCGCGCCGGCCGACGCCTATCTCGGCGCCTTCGCCGATGCCGGCTGCGACATCATTACGGTGCATGCCGAGGCCGGACCGCATCTCGACCGTTCGCTGCAGGCAATCAGAAATCTCGGCAAGAAGGCCGGCGTGTCGCTGAACCCGTCAACGCCGGAAAGCGTCATCGAATATGTACTTGACCGGCTCGATCTGGTGCTTCTGATGACGGTCAATCCGGGCTTCGGCGGCCAGGCCTTCATTGCGGCGGTCGTCGACAAGGTCAGGCGGGTCAAGGCGCTGGTCGGCCATCGTCCGATCGACATAGAGATCGACGGCGGCGTCACGCCCGAAACCGCTCCGCTGGTCACCGCGGCCGGCGCCAATGTGCTGGTCGCCGGCTCGGCCATCTTTGAGGGCGGCACCGAGGCGGCCTATCGCGCCAATATCGGCGCCATCAGGCAGGCGGCCGACGGGGCGATCCGGAAAGCGGCGTAAACCGTTTCATCGGAGGGCAAACATTTCATCGGAGGAAAACTTGGCGGCAATCCCACCTGTCTGCGATTTCGGCTGGCGAGCCATCGACGCCGTTTTGCCAGGCGTCGACGGCACGTCGCATTCGATCTTAAGCCACGCCGGCCCGAACGGGCTGGTGGTGGCCTTCATCTGCAACCACTGCCCCTATGTGAAGGCGGTGATTTCACGCATGGTGCGCGACGCCAATGACCTCAAGGCCGAAGGCATCGGCTTTGTCGCGATCAACTCCAACGACAGCGACGCCTATCCAGATGATTCCTTCGACAACATGAAGCTCTTTGCCAGGACGAACGGCTTCACTTTCCCCTATCTCCACGACGAGCACCAGACGGTGGCGCGTGCCTACGGAGCCGTTTGCACCCCGGATTTCTTCGGGCTCAACAGCGAGTTGACGCTGCAATACCGCGGCCGGCTGGACGCGTCGCGACGCGACGCCGAATCGCCCAGGCTGAGGCGCGACCTGTTCGAGGCGATGAAGCAGGTTGCCCGAACCGGCGACGGACCGCTTGACCAGATCGCTTCGATCGGCTGTTCGATCAAGTGGAAGGATGCTGCATGAACGTCGGCGCAGGCAGGCCGTTTCGCTCGCCCAAGGCGATCCTGTTCGACCTCGACGGCACACTGGTCGATTCGGCACCTGATATAGCGGCCGCCGTCAACGAATTGCTGGCCGGCCACGATCTGCCGCCGCTGCGGCTGGATCAGGTCAAGGCCATGATCGGCGGCGGCATCAGGAAACTGGTCGAACGCGCCTTCGCGGCTTCCGGCACGCCGCTCCTCGGCAGCGCGCTCGATGAGGCCAACCGCGTCATGGCGCCGATCTATCGCAGGCATCTGACCGGCCGCACGAGGCTGATGCCTGGCGTCAGGGAGGTTCTCACGCACTTGCATTTGAGCGGAATAGCCATGGCCGTGGTGACCAACAAGCCGCAGCTGGCGGCGCGCGAAATCCTGCTGCATTTTCGGCTGACGGAATATCTCGGCGCGATCGTCGGCGGAGACGCGGTGACATACTTGAAACCGGCGCCAGACGCGCTGTTGCTGGCGCTCGACCTGCTTCAGGTCGAACCTCGTGACACGCTGATGGTCGGAGACAGCAGCGCCGACGTGGCCGCCGCCCGCGCCGCCGGCATGGCCGTCATTCTGCTGCGTGGCGGATACAGCCAAATTCCCGTTGAAGAGCTTGGCGCCGACCTCGTTTGCGACAGCCTGTTCGATCTGCCGTCCGCGATGCAGAGGCTGCAAGACGCTGCATGACCCCAAGCGCAGCCCAGCCAACGCCGGCCGAGCGCAGTCCGACGGCCGGCGGTACCGTGTTATTTTGAGAATTGTTTCAGATAAGCAATGACGTTGGCGATGTCCTCGTCTTTCTTGAGACCGACAAACGCCATCTTGGTTCCTTTGACCATCGCCCTGGGATCGCGAAGGTAGGTCGTCAGCGTGGCTTCGTCCCATTTGACGCCGGACTTGCCGGCCTCGGTCATGGCCTTGGAATAGCTGAACCCCGGATGCGTCCCGGCCGTTCGGCCGATGACGCCGTTCAAGGACGGGCCGACCTTGTTCTGGTCCTTGTCTGCGACGTGGCAGACCTTGCATTTGGCGAAGACCTTCTCACCCGCCGCGGCATCCTGTGCCTGAGACTGGGTAGTGACAAAGGTGGCGACGGACACGGCGGCGAAAAAAGCGACTGCGCGCATGGCATTTCCTCATTGATGGTGTGAGTGCCCGGGACACTTTACGCGTGTCGATGCCTTGATCGCCGGCATTCGTTTTAAAGCGGGAGAGCGAACCATTCGTCCTTCCTCCCCGGACTGGCAGGACCTGCACACCTCGAAAAGCTAGACTGCCGATGAGGGAAGTCAATCGTACAAAGGTCCTGTTTCGTTTCCCGACTGCGCGACGGGAAGTGTGTGGCGACACGCGGTCCACATCATTGACGCCTATTGGCCGAACGCGTAGCCTCACTCCAACCGGTTTGCTGTTTGGGCACCTTCAGGAATCCGCGCAACTCCAAAGCACGAACTCTGGAGAGTTCGCCGCGCAGGCGACGATAAGTGCCAAATGGACATGGTCGATCTCATATTAACGGTGTGCCTTAGCGCCAATCCGGGCAATTGCCGAGATGAACATCTCTATTTCGAGAGCCGCGGCTCTCTGTTCCAATGCATGTTCCTGGCGCCCGCCGAGATCGCAAAATGGTCTCAGGAACATCCGAGTCTCAAGGTCGTGCGCTGGAAATGTGCCGTTCCGAGCAAGGAACGAGCGATTTGATCGACATTCCTGGTTCGTCGACGGCCCTGAAAGAGGAGACGCCATGATGATTTCGCGGCGTACGACGCTGCGCTTGGCGGCTCTGGCGGCCATCCTCGCCTCAAGGCCGGTTGCCGTCTTTGCGGCCGCTAAGGTCCGAATTGGTGTCCTGAAGTTCGGCACCGTGAGCTGGGAACTCGATACGCTGAAACGCCACAAGCTCGACGAGGCCAACAGGATCGATCTGGAGATTGTCTACTTCGCCGGGGAGGATGCGACCAACGTCGCGCTGCTGGCCGGCGCGATCGACATGATCGTGACCGACTGGCTGTGGGTCTCGCGCCAGCGCTCCGAGGGCGGCGATCTTACATTGGCCCCTTATTCGACCGCCGTGGGGGCAATCATGGTGAAGGAGGAATCGCCGATCCGGACGCTCGCCGACCTCAAGCGAAAGAAAATCGGTGTCGCCGGCGGCCCGCTCGACAAGAGCTGGCTACTGGTCCAGGCGCTGGCCAGACGCGAGCACGGCCTCGACCTGCCGACAGCCTGTGACGTCGTCTTTGGCGCGCCGCCGCTGATTTCTGAAAAGGCGATGCAAGGCGAACTCGATGCCGTGCTCAATTTCTGGCATTTCTGCGCCCGGCTCGAGGCCAATGGCTTTCGCCGGTTGATCGGTGCGGATGACGCGACGAAAGCGCTTGGTGCCTCGGGCCCCGTGTCGGCGCTCGGCTACGTCTTCCACGACCAATGGGCGAGCGACAATCCGGATGCCGCCCGGGGCTTCGTCAAGGCATCCAAGCAGGCCAAGGACTTGCTGGCCAAATCCGATGATGAATGGCTGCGCCTGGCGCCGCTCATTCGCGCAGAAGGCAAGGAGCTGGAAAAACTGCGCGACCGCTATCGCCAGGGCATCCCCAGACGGCCGGTCGCCGAAGAAGCGGTCGATGCGGGCAAACTCTATCACGTGCTGGCCGCGATAGGCGGCGAGAAGCTGGTTGGCAGGGCGCCCGAGATGGCGCCCGGCACGTTCTGGCCGGAACTCACGAAATGACCGCAACGGAAGACAAGTCGCGTCGATCCGGCTTTGCGACGGCGCTGACGCCAGCGCTGACGGTAACGGTTTCCCTGCTGGGACTTTGCCTGCTGTGGAGCCTCGCGGCCAATCTGTGGCAAAGCCGAGCTTTGCCCTCACCAGGGCAGGTCTGGCAGGTGCTGCTCAGGGAAGCGGCGAGCGGCGACCTTTTTTATCACCTTGGCGCGACACTCGGACGGGTTGCTGCGGCGTACGTCGTCGCAATGATTATCGGCTCGGTCATCGGCGTCATCCTCGGGAGCCACCGCGGTGTGGACCGGTTCTTCAGTCCATGGGTGGTCCTGTTTCTCAACATTCCCGCGCTGGTGGTCATCGTGCTCGCCTATATCTGGTTCGGCCTCAACGAGGCGGCGGCGATTGGCGCAGTTGCCGTGAACAAGATCCCGAATGTCGTGGTGACGATGCGCGAAGGCGCCAGGGCGTTTGATCCGCGTTATGCCGAAATGGCCGCCGTCTACCGCTTCGCCCCACTCGAGCGCATCCGCCATGTCCTGCTGCCGCAACTGCAGCCCTATTTTGCCGCGGCCTCGCGGTCCGGCATCGCCCTCATCTGGAAGATCGTCCTGGTGGTCGAACTGCTCGGCCGCTCCAATGGCGTCGGTTTCCAGATCTATCTCTATTTCCAGCTCTTCGACGTCGCCGCCATTCTCGCCTACACGCTGGCTTTCGTGGCGGTGATGCTTGTCATCGAACTTCTCCTGGTGCAGCCCATTGAACGACATGCAACCCGTTGGCGCCGCCGTCCCGCTTAGGGTCGATATCGCCGAAAAGACCTTCAGGTCCGCGCAAGGCGTCTCGATCACGGCGCTCCAGGGTCTGTCCTTCGAGGTCCGGCAGGGCGAATTCGCTTGCCTGCTTGGGCCGTCGGGCTGCGGCAAGACCACGACGTTGCGCATCCTGCTTGGACTGGACAAAGACTTTTCCGGCTCTTTCCAACTGCCGCAAGGCGGCTCGAACCGCATCGCCGCCGTGTTCCAGGAGCCTACTTTGCTGCCATGGCGGACGGTGGAGCAGAATGTCAGGCTGGCGCTGCCGAAAAGCCTAAGAGCGAAGAGTCTCGACGAGCTGTTTGACACTCTCGGTCTCGCCGGCATGCGCTCGCTCTATCCGGCGGAGCTTTCGCTCGGCCTTGCGCGCAGGGCAGCGCTGGCCAGGGCTTTCGCCACCGAACCGGCGGTGCTTTTCCTGGACGAACCCTTTGCCTCCCTCGACGAACAGACCGCCGAGCGGCTTCGGCAATTGCTTTTGACCGTCTGGTCAGCGCGACCTACGACCGCCTTGATGGTCACGCACAATCTGCGCGAGGCACTGATGCTGTCGGACCGCATCATCGTGCTTGCGCAGCGCCCAGCCCACGTGCTCGGCATGTTCGACGTAAGAGTGCCGCGACAACATCGCAATCCACAGGTGATGAGCGACCTTTTGCGGTCATTCCAGCAAAAATTTCCGGGTGTGGCCTGATCGCCTTACGGCTCGAACGCGGATTGCAAGGTATTTCGCAGCCAATGGCCATAGAAACGGCGGGACTGTGAGGCGCACGGCCACGCGTGCCTGTTCCGCCTGACTAAAAGCAACGTACGTCGGCTTCGGCCTGCGCGCGTTTCAGTTCCGTGCGCGCCGCCTTCGCTGGCGCGCTTTCGCGAAACAACCCTGCCGCCTCCCCTGTCGTCAGCGACATGCTTTTGAAGGTCTCCGCCCTCTCATAGTGATCGTAAGGAAGGATCGAGGCGATAACATCGATCGAGCAGGAACAGCTTTCAAGCGCCTGACGTGTCTGGCCATTTGTTTGCATGCAGCCGAGCACGTAGTCGGCAATCGTTGCCGTCGGGTAGTCTCCCGCGGCGTTGGCCAAGTTGGCAAAAGCCAGCGTCGCCGCAAAGGCCACCGGCAAGGTGAGAGATCCAACAGACCTTATCATGAGGAACCTCCAGTTGGCCTGGACACCATGCATCCAGACGGGGTCATCGCTCCAATTGGCGACGTGCCGCAAAGCCAGTCAAGCTCCCATGGCCTGCGTATAGGACCAAAGGAGGAATGCCCTATCGACCGACAAGAGCCCGCTTCATGACCCGCTGCGCACCTTCCTTCATACGTTCATTTCATGCTTCGCTCACTATCGGCAACGAGCGAGACGCCCGCATACTTACTCGTAAGTGCCCCGCAGAATATATCGAAATAAAGTCAAATGTGTATCACCTCGAGAATACGCGAACAATATGTTTGCTATATATATCGCGGCTGGCGGTCATCCTCTTATTAGTTCTTCACGCGGCGCTTATTTTAATTGTTTCTAAATATTGCATCGCACCATATCGATATTGCAGCGCAGCGACCCATTGTAGGTTTTTGCTTGCCTGACCTTTTACGATGACATAGCTTTTTCCTGTTTCCGGCTTCAAGAGCGCCACCGTCATCAGGGAGCGGCGGCAGTCTTTCGAAGACCAAGGGGGGCGGGCGGTAACGGTGCCCTCTGCTTCGGGGTAGGTCGTGACAGCTGCCGGAAAATAACTTCCCAACATGAATTGCTTGGGCAAGCCCTTGTGGGGCTTGACGGTCGATTCTTCACTGCGAACCCGGGAGGATTTTGGATGCGTGTACTTGCGAAAACTACTTACATTCTGACGACCGCGGCGTTTTTATCGCTCGGCGCTGCCTATACGGCTTCGGCCAATGAAGACCTTGCAAAGCTCGCATCGGATGCGAAGAACTGGGCAATGCAGACGGGTGACTACGCCAACACCCGCTATTCCAAACTCAACCAGATCACTGCCGACAATGTGAAGAACCTGCAGGTCAAATGGAGCTTTTCCACCGGCGTGCTGCGCGGTCACGAAGGCGGGCCGCTGGTCATCGGCGACGTGATGTATGTCCACACGCCTTTCCCAAACAACGTCTATGCTCTGGACCTCAAGAATGACGGCAAGATCCTGTGGAAATACGAGCCCAAGCAGGACACGAACGTCATTCCGATCATGTGCTGCGACACGGTCAATCGCGGTGTTGCCTATGGCGACGGCAAGATCATTCTCAACCAGGCCGACACCACCGTCGTCGCGCTCGATGCCAAGACCGGCAAGGTCGTCTGGTCTGTCAAGAACGGAGACCAGACCGACGGCGGAAAGGGCGAATCCGGCACGTCGGCACCCGTAGTCATCAAGGACAAGGTGCTCGTGGGCGTCTCCGGTGCTGAATTCGGTGTTCGCGGCTGGCTGGCCGCCTACAATCTGAAAGACGGCAAGCTCGCCTGGAAAGCCTATTCGGAAGGTCCTGATGCAGACACCCTTCTCGATCCCGAGAAGACGACCCATCTCGGCAAGCCTGTCGGAAAGGATTCCGGCACGAACACCTGGGAAGGCGAACAGTGGAAGACGGGCGGCGGCACGACATGGGGATGGTATTCCTATGATCCCAAGCTGAACCTGGTCTATTACGGCACCGGCAATCCCTCGACCTGGAACCCGGTCCAGCGCCCAGGCGACAATCGCTGGTCCATGACAATCATGGCTCGCGATGCGGATACCGGTGTTGCCAAATGGCTCTACCAAATGACCCCGCATGATGAGTGGGACTATGACGGCATCAACGAGATGATTCTCGTCGATGGCATGGAGGTCAACGGCGCCAAGCACGACGTGCTGGTGCATTTCGACCGCAACGGCTTTGCCTACACAATGGATCGCGCCACCGGCGAACTTCTCGTCGCCAAGAAATACGATCCGGCAGTGAACTGGGCGACGGAAGTCAACATGGATCCCAAGAGCGACCAGTATGGCCGCCCGCAGGTCGTGGCCAAGTATTCGACCCAGCAGAACGGCGAAGACACCAACTCGACCGGTATCTGCCCGGCCGCGCTTGGAACCAAGGACCAGCAGCCGGCCGCCTACTCGCCGAAGACCGGGTTGTTCTACGTGCCGACCAACCATGTCTGCATGGACTATGAGCCTTACAAAGTGAGCTACACCGCCGGTCAGCCCTATGTGGGCGCCACCGTGTCGATGTATGCGGCACCCGGCGGTGACGGTAACATGGGCAACTTCATTGCCTGGGATGCAGCCAAGGGTGAGATCGTCTGGTCGAAGCCCGAGCAGTTCTCGGTGTGGTCGGGCGCATTGGCGACGGATGGCGACGTCGTCTTCTACGGTACCCTCGAAGGCTACATCAAGGCGGTCGATAAGGACGGCAAGGAACTCTACAAGTTCAAGACCCCGTCCGGCATCATCGGCAACATCACGACCTACGAGCATGACGGCAAGCAGTACGTCGCCGTTCTGTCCGGCGTCGGTGGATGGGCCGGTATCGGTCTGGCAGGTGGGCTGCTTTCGCCCGATAACGCCGCCGCCTGGCATGGCGCCGTTGATCAGGGCCGTGCGCAGGGCGATCAGGCCGCGGTCGTTGGAACCGCCGGTCTGGGTGCCGTCGGCGGTTATGCGGCACTTGCCGACTATACGACGCTGGGCGGCCAGCTCACCGTCTTCGGCCTCCCGGACTGATAACCGGGAAGAGCCTCACGGCTAGGTTCGAAAACGAGAGCCCGGGTCACCCCGAAGCCGGGAACCGGGCTCTCGATTGCGCCGCGCACCCAACTCCGATCAATGCCGCTGCACGACGGCAGCCAGGATTTCTGGCAAACGAAGGAAGAGCCTGAATGATCGTTCGCATTGCAGTTTCCGCTCTCGCCCTGGTCCTGCTGCCTCTGGCCAGCTCAAGTCTGGTACGGGCCGAAGACAGCATGGAGAAAGCCAAGGCGGTGAAGCAAGAAGGAGGCAAATATTTAGATGCGGACGGAAATCCGACCTACAAGATCGAAAACGGAACCGTCGATTGGTACACCTTCAGCGGGTACCGCCGGTATCACTCAGATTGCCATGTCTGTCACGGACAGGACGCCACAGGTTCGAGCTATGCGCCTGCCCTGGCTAATAGCCTGAAGACCATGGATTACGCCACGTTCCTGTCGATCGTCGCCGAGGGCCGCAAGAATGTCGGCGGCGGCAAGGAAAACGTCATGCCCGCCTTTGGCGACAACAAGAACGTCTATTGTTACCTGGACGATCTCTACGTCTATCTGCGCGCGCGCGCCGATGGCGCGGCACCCCGCGGCAGGCCGCCGAAGCACGAAAACAAGGCTCAGGCAGCCAAGGATGCCGAAGCATCCTGCATGGGTGGATGATATGACCGGCTGCACTGCATCGAAGCTGCGTGTCGTTCTGCCGATCCTCGGCGCGCTCGCCTTGCTGCCGTCGAATGTTCTGGCGCAAAATGCCGGGCTTGGCGCTGCGGGCGAACTGGTCGATCCCGACATTCTGCGCGTCTGCGCAGATCCCTCGAACATGCCCTTTACCGACAAGAACGGCCAAGGCTTCGAAAACAAGCTGGCTGAACTGGTTGCCAAGAAGACGGGGCGGAAATCAGTCGCTTACACGTGGTTTCCCACTGTCACCGGCTTTGTGCGCAATACGCTGGGGGCCAATCGATGCGACATCATCATGGGCTACGCCCAAGGCGATGAATTGGTGCAGAACACCAACGCCTACTACCGCTCCGCCTATGTGCTCGTATACCCCAAAGGCAACGGCATGGAAGGCATCGAGACGATCGAAGACCCGAAACTTTCCGGCAAGAGAATCGGCGTCGTCGAAAGCACGCCGCCAACCGCCAACATGGCCGCCAACAAGCTTCTGCGGACCGCCAAGATCTACCCGCTGGCGGTGGATACGCGCGTCACGCCTTCCATGGGGGAGGTCATGATCAAGGACATGCTCGCCGGCAAGATCGACGCGGCGGTCCTGTGGGGGCCGATGGCGGGCTACTATGCCAGGGAACTCGGAGCCGATGTCACCATTGTTCCGCTGTTGAAGGAAAAAACCGGCTCGCGCATGTCCTACCGCATTACCATGGGTGTACGTCCGTCCGACCAGGAATGGAAACGGACGCTCAACCGGGTGATCAGGGAAAACCAGGCGGAGATCACCAAGCTCCTGCTGGGTTACAATGTGCCGCTGATCGACGAGCACGACAATCCGATTACGCAATAGTTGGGATGGGTCAGGAGGAGGAAAAACCTACGCGATGAACAATTGAAGAGAAGACTACAGCTACTTTCGATACTTTTTTGTTTTTCGGGCTTTCAAAACCTTGTGTTCATTTGTCCATTTTGAGAACGTGATGGACGAGCCATTGCTTCGGTGCCCTGCAATGGTTGGCTAACCACCGGATCGGCCCCTTCGGGCTGGTAGAAGAGGAGAAATGTTATGAAGAAGAGCTGGACAAAACCGACCATGTGCCAGGTTGCTGCGGGCTTTGAAATTTCGCGCTATCTGCCTGCTGAAATTACTCCCAAGAAGTAGGCCGCAGAGGTGCGTGTCCCTGGCAACAGGGGCACGCATCCCCTTGCCGTATGGGATTTTCGTGAAAGAGTTTGAGGCGCGCAAAGCGGGCGGGCCGTTTTTTGCGGCTGCAAATTGGCTGCTGGTCAGAGAAGCCGCGGGGCGGGCGTTTTCATGCGCTTGAGAATCATCGGATCGGCGGCCGGCGGCGGCTTTCCGCAATGGAACTGCAATTATCGTCTGAGCCGTGCGGCTCGCACCGGGGTAGCTGGTGTGCATTCACGAACCCAATCGAGTGTCGCCGCGTCGGCGGATGGCCTCGGCTGGGTTCTGTTCAACGCCTCGCCCGACATTCGCCAGCAGATCGCGGCAACGCCTGAATTGCAGCCCGCGCACGATGCGCCGCTGCGCTCGACCCCTATTCGCGCGGTGGTGCTGACCAATGCCGATGTCGATCATGTCGCCGGCCTGCTCAGCCTGCGTGAGCGGCAGCCTTTCGCTATCTATGCAACGACACAGGTTCTGGCGACGCTGGTGGCGAATTCGATTTTCAATGTCCTCGATCCGGCGCTCGTGCCGCGACGCATCTTGCCGCCGGCGCAAGAGCTGTCGATCTGCGACGCAGACGGCCACGACACCGGGGTGGCTGTCGAGAGCTTTCCCGTGCCCGGGAAGATAGCCCTCTATCTCGAAGAAAGAGGCCAGCCGGATGCCAATTTCAGCTCCGATGCCGGCGACACGATCGGCGTCCGTATCGCCGGAGCCGGCAGTCGCGGCTCCGTCTTCTACATCCCCGGCTGCGCGCGCATCGATGCGACCCTGCGCACGCGTCTGGCCGATGCCGCATGCCTTCTGTTCGACGGCACGGTCTTCACCGACGACGAGATGATTGCTGCCGGCGTCGGCCAAAAGACCGGTGCACGCATGGGGCATCTGGCAATGTCGGGAGACGCGGGGTCGATCGCCGGCTTGGCCGATGTGAGGATCGGCCGCCGTGTCTTCGTCCACATCAACAACACCAATCCTGTTCTGGACGAGAATTCTGCCGAGCATGCAGCCGTCGAAGCGGCTGGCTGGGAAGTGGCCTGCGACGGGATGGAGATAGAACTTTGAGTGATTTCCACGACGCGGCCAGCAACGGCCTGTCCTCAAGCGAGCTCGAAGCAGTGCTGCGGCAGGTCGGTGCCGAGCGCTATCACAACCGCCATCCTTTCCATCACAGGATGACCAGCGGTGCGCTGTCGAGGACCGAGATGCAGGCCTGGGCGCTGAACCGCTATTGCTATCAGGCGGTCATTCCGCGCAAGGACGCCATGATCCTCGCGCATGCCGAGGATCCGGCGTTTCGCGCCGCCTGGCGCAAACGCATCGAGGATCATGACGGCGAGGACGGCTGGAGCGGCGGTATTGCGCGCTGGTTGCACCTGGCGACCTCGCTCGGTCTCGATGCCGACGCGGTGAAGAGCGAGAGGCTGGCCCTGCCGGCCACACGTTTTGCGGTTGGCGCTTACCTCTCCTTTTGCACGAACCGGACCCTGCTGGAGGCGGTCGCGTCGTCGCTGACCGAGATGTTCTCGCCGCTCATCATCGGCGAGCGGGTACCCGCGATGCTGGCCAGATACGATTATATCACCGAGGACACGCTGGCCTATTTCACCCGGCGGCCTGAACAGGCCTCGCGCGACGCCGACTTCGCCCTCGCCTATGTGCTCGAACATGCCGACACGGCAGAACGCCAGCAGCAGGCGATCGATGCACTGGTGTTCAAATGCGATATACTCTGGGCCATGCTCGACGCGCTTCAACACGCCTATGGCGAGCCGGGCAATATCCCGCCCAGCGCCTTCCGTCCGGAGGCAGCCCAATGATGGCACTGCGCGAAAGAGCCATAGTGTCGCTGCAGTCGGTTCCATCGCTGCCGAAGCACGTGCGCATACAGCATGACCCCGTGCGCCAGGCGTTCGCCGTGCTGTCGCCCGAAAAGGTGTTCTGGCCAAACGAGATCAGCCTCGACATATTGCGCCGCTGCGATGGGCGATCCACGGTCGGCGACATCATTGCCGGCCTTGCCGCAGATTATGATGCCGAACGGGAGGCTGTGGCGGCCGATGTCGTCGCCTTCCTGCAGGAATGGTCGGACAAGCTGCTGGTGAAGCTATGAGCGAGCCCCCTCTCCCCCCGATCGGCATGCTGGCGGAACTGACGCATCGCTGCCCGCTGCAATGCCCCTATTGCTCCAATCCGCTCGAGTTGCTGAAGGCCAATCGCGAACTCGACACGCAGAGCTGGCTCGACTTGTTCTCGCAGGCGGCCGACCTTGGCGTTCTCCAGGTGCATCTGTCCGGCGGTGAACCGACGCTGCGTCGCGATCTCGAGCAATTGATCGCCAGGCTTTCGGCGCGCGGCGTCTACACCAACCTGATCACCGCCGGCGTCGGCATTGCGGATGGCCGCATCGAGGCATTTGCCGAAGCCGGGCTCGACCATCTGCAACTGAGCTTTCAAGGCGCACGGCCGGCGACCACCGAGCGCATCGGCAATCACAGGGGCAGCCACGAAAAGAAGCTGGAAACGGCACGCCGCGCTCGCGCGGCCGGCTTGCCGCTTACCATCAACGCGCCGATCCATCGCCACAATATCGAGGAGGTACCGGAATTCATCGATCTGGCCCTTTCGCTGGGTGCGGAGCGTCTCGAGATCGCCAACGTGCAGTACGCCGGCTGGGCGCTGACCAATCGCGATCAACTCATGCCCGAGCGTGCTGCCGTCGACCGCCAGGCGGAGATCGTCGCGGCGGCGCGCGAACGGCTCACCGGCATCATGAACATCGATTTCGTCACGCCGGATTATTTCGCCATCTATCCCAAGCCGTGCATGGGCGGCTGGGCGCGCGACGCCTTCATGGTGACGCCAGACGGCACCGTACTGCCATGCCATGCCGCCCAGACCATACCGTCGCTCGGCTTCGAGCGTTTTGAATCACGCAGCCTGGCCGCGATCTGGACCGATTCCCCGGCATTTAATGCCTTTCGAGGCACGGACTGGATGCAGGAGCCCTGCCGCAACTGTGAGCGGCGCGAGATCGACTGGGGCGGCTGTCGCTGCCAGGCGATGGCAATCGCCGGCGATGCCGCCGCGACGGACCCGGCTTGCGCGAAATCGCCGATCCATGCGCGCATGGCAATGCTGATCGATGAGGCCCAGCGCGCTGCGACGGTTCCTTCGAAGGACGAACCATTCGTCTACCGGCGCATCGGCGTCGTCACCGAGCCCGCCTGACTGCCGACCAATTCCTACGGCCTACCCTCGTGAAAGCCGTTCGGCATGCCACGTCATATGGTCATGCATGAATGTCGAAATGAAAAAATAGGAGTGATCGTATTCGTCCTGCATCCGCAATTTCAACGGAATGCCTGCCTTGGAGCAGGCGTCTTCGAGCAGCCAAGGCCTGAGGCCCTCCTGGAGGAAACCGTCTGACGTTCCCTGATCGACCAGGAATTCCGGGAAACGGTGCCCATCCTCGATGAGCGAAGTTGCATCGTAGCGCCGCCACGAGGCCTCATCCAGGCCGAGATATTTTTCGAAAGCCGGCCTCGACCAGCCGGCTGTGCTTGGCTGCACGATCGGCGCAAAGGCCGAGCAACTTCTGAAACGCCCGGGATTGTTCAGTGCGATCGTCAGCGCGCCATGCCCGCCCATCGAATGGCCGAAGATCGACTGGCGCGCCATATCGGCGGGAAATTCGCGCCCGATCACGGCTGGCAGCTCCTCGACGATATAGGAATACATGCGATAGTTCTTGGCATACGGCTCTTGCGTCGCGTCAAGGTAGAAACCGGCGCCGCTGCCGAACTGCCAATTGTCCTTTTCATCCGGAATGTCGGCACCACGCGGGCTGGTGTCGGGACAGACAACGATCACGCCAAGTTCGGCGGCAATACGTCTGTATTCACCTTTTTCCATCACATTTGCATGGGTGCAGGTGAGCCCGGAGAGGTACCAGACCACGGGACAACGGCTTTCCCGTGCCTGCGGAGGCACGAAAATGGCAAACGTCATTTCGCACGAGCAGTTCGTGGAGAGATGCGAGTAAACATGCTGGGCGCCGCCATGCGACTTGGCAGTCGAGACGAGTTTCAGGTGCTCTGGCATATATCCTTCTCCACCAATTTTAACCGCCGACCGTAGGCTCTACGACATCAAGGGTGATCGCGGCAACCTTGGTGGCCCGGCTGGCGCGCGGGGCTCTTGATCGGAGCCGGGATGGCCTGCCTTCGCCGACCGTCTTGGCGCAGCAAGGCGCGAGAGGCCGCTCGCTGGCGCAGCGCCATACGGGCCAGGCTGGGCGATTGTTGGCGATGCTGGCTATAACAAGGACGCAGTCACTGCGCAGGCATCGGCGATGCTTCCGGGACGCCGAGCCCTGCGCAAATGCGGCTTGACGTCCAGTTTGCCAAACCTGGTCAGCGGCGGTTTCGCAACCCACTGATCGACTTTTGCCCCGCGGAAACTGCCGGCCGGTTGACGACAACCATTCGCGGTGTTCAGCAACGCCCGGATCGCCGCGGCAAATTTTCGCGCTCTGTCTGGTACTGCCGGGCCAGAACCCTGGGAACTCGCACAAGGCCTTCACGCTCACGGCCACGATGTCCGCTTTGGCCAGCAGGTCGACAGCAATGGCCGCCTGCCCCTCATCATCGGCGACATAGGCGCGCAGCAGCACATTCGTGTCGGCCGTAACCCTCATTCCTCGCCGGACCCGGCCACAGCGCCCGCTTCCGCCATCGCCTCGTTGATCTCCTCGATGCTGAGCACCCGGCCGTTCGTCTTGCCTCTGAGGAAGCCGTGGAGGTCCCGGAACGACCCCTTCGCCCGTGCAGCCCTCAATTCCGCCCGACCGTCGGGCAGCAGATCAAGCTCGATTTTCTCGCCCGGTTTGATGCCCAGATGTTGCAGCACGTCCTTGCCGAACGTCACCTGTCCCCTTGTCGTCACTGTCAACGTTGTCATGTTAAACATTCCTGTTCATCGCGATAAGACAATGCAAATCTGCATTATTATCAATGCAGATGGTCGGGGCCAAGCTTGGCGTCCATGCGGCGACTGAATCGCGACCAGCGCTCTGCCAGAGTGAAGTCGCCAAACGTCACCTGGAGGCCAGCATGCAAGCCAACACCGCGGCCGCTATCCGCGTCGATCTTGCCGCAATGTTGTCTCGTTAGAGCTGTCTCGTTCAAAATGGCTCGTCAATTCGCTTCGGCTGGTGTCGGGAATGGCGCGACCGCCGCCGGGAAGCGAGGGAAGACAGCGTCAAGTTCGATTAACCAGAGATCAACAAGAACAAGCCATCGCCGCATAGGCGTCTGCCTGCGTGGGTATGGACGGATTCACTCATGCGCAATATGAATCATGAATGGAGATGAGGCCTGCCGTGGCGCTCACATTTTCGCCGTGTCGCTAAGGCAGGTGACGCTCGTTCAATGACGCTGCGCAGGGCGGGTTGGCCTTCTGGTCTAACGCCGCCCGCAGAAGTGTCGATATCAGGGGATCTGGTCAATGACCGACAACAAGCCAGACGTTACCAAGGATTGGCAAGCGACGCAGGGCCAGAAGTCCTCCGCCACGCGTCTTCGCCTTTTCGCCGCACTCTCGTGGATCGTCGCCATTGGCGGCGAGATCTACGGAATTATGCTGCTTCGCCAGAACAAGTTCGACCAGGGACACCTGCCGCTGGTCATCGGCCTTCTGGTCGGCATCGCGATTTTCGCAATCGCCGGCAACTTGCTATGGAAGGCGGCCAACAGGCACGATCCGGCTCGTGCATCCGACGCAGCCAGGTTCTTCTTCCAAAACCAGCTCGGCGCAATCATCACACTGATTGCCTTCCTCCCGCTGGTTTTCCTGATCCTCACCGACAAAAACATGGATCCGCGGACCAAGAAGGTTGCCGGCGGCGTCGGCGCCGCGCTGGCCGTGCTCGCGACGGTGATGGGGATCAGTTTCAAACCCCCGTCGGTCGAACAGTACACCCAGGATATGAACGCATGCGCAGCCCAGATCAAGTCGGGGCAGCCCACCACCGCCTGTTCGCCCGATGTCGCCGCTCAGGCGCAGGCGATCGCGACGGACACCGCCGCCGTGGCGGCGGCGACGCGCGACGCGAGCCACCCCGCCGGTCAGGATGTCGTCTACTGGATCGCGCCCGAAAACGGAGCCGCGAAATCCACCGAGCCGCATGTTTTCCACCTCTGCGCAGGCGTGAGCCCGCTGAAGGACAAGACTGTGAATAGTGGCTCCGTGACGGAGGCCTACGCACAGAACGCCGTCCGCATCACGAAGCAGATCGATATGGAACAGAAGCAGTGCGGGTTCACCGCCACAACCAGCACCAACTGAACCCGTTTGCACTCGATCGGGTCCAGCCGTTGGTCTTGTCGAGAAGGATGGCGCGTAAGCGCAGGCTCAGTATTGACTCGCCGAAGCAACGCCAAATGCCGGGATCGCCCGGCTGGCCAATATTGTCCAACTGCAAACTTATCCGCGGCGGGCGATGACCTGGCGTCTTACGCACGGCAGCTTCCGGCCTGAGCGCTTCGAATGGAAAATGACGTTAATGAAGCGCATTGCCGCCCAGCAGCGTTACGGGCGGGAAGCGATCCGGGAACTTCTGGCGCCCAAAAAAACGATAGCGGACATTTCACCTGGTGGGCCGCATCGACCAGAAGCGGATTGGGCAAGCGTTCCATGGCATGTAGCGTCGGGTATCGCGCACCTGCTGGACCCCTGTTGACGACTGCCTGCTGGCTTGGAGGCGGGGGAGTGGGGAGTCTCGGGGCGAACGACTATTTCATTCCGCCGAGGGCATTCGGCAGCGGCATGGCCGGCCTTCAAAGTCCTTTGGCCGGGAAGTTCGTACGAATAGTCGGAATCAGGCAACCCTGTTTTCCGAGCTGGATTTTGAAGCTGTGAATGAGCGGCTATGATGAACGCGCCGAGTGCAAGTAAGGTCACGAAGGCCCCTACAATAAGCTTTAGAGGAGACTACGTCGATGACGAACGTGCGCGCCCTTGTCCTTGAACGCCAGCACGAACTCAAGCTGCGTGACATCGATCTGCCACAGACCGTCGGCCCGGGCGAAGTTCGCATCAAGATCCATACGGTGGGCATCTGCGGCTCCGACGTGCACTACTATACGCATGGCCGCATCGGCCCATTCGTGGTCGAAGCGCCGATGGTCTTGGGCCATGAAGCCGCCGGCACCGTCGTCGAAACGGGGGAACGCGTCGAGCATCTGAAGGTCGGCGACCGCGTCTGCATGGAGCCGGGTATCCCCGATCTCAATTCGCGGGCGAGCCGGCTCGGCCTCTACAACATCGATCCAGCGGTCAGGTTCTGGGCAACGCCGCCGATCCACGGCGTGCTGACGCCCTATGTCGTCCACCCCGCCAACTACACTTTCAAACTGCCCGACAATGTCAGCTTCGCCGAAGGCGCCATGGTGGAGCCCTTCGCCGTCGGCATGCAGGCGGCTGCCAAAGCAAAGATCGCGCCGGGCGACACGGCGGTGGTGATTGGCGCAGGGCCGATCGGCACGATGGTGGCGATCGCGGCGCTCGCGGGCGGCTGCGCCCGCGCCGTTGTTGCAGATCTCGCCCAACCCAAGCTCGACATCGCCGGCGGCTATCAAGGCGTGATCCCGGTCAACGTCCGCGACAAGAACCTGGCGGCGGAGGTAAAGCGCCTGACCGATGGCTGGGGCGCCGACGTGGTGTTTGAATGCTCGGGCTCGTCCAAGGCATGGGAGACCCTGCTCGATCTGCCGCGGCCCGGTGGCGCGGCAGTGGTGGTCGGCCTGCCGGTGGCGCCGATCGCATTCGATGTCGCCACCGCCTCGACCAAGGAAGTTCGCATCGAAACGGTGTTCCGATATGCCCACCAATATGAGCGGGCAATCGCGCTAATGGGGTCGGGCCGGGTCGACCTAAAGCCACTCATTTCGGCGACCTTCCCCTTCGAAGATTCCATCACCGCCTTCGACCGCGCAGTCGAAGCCTGGCCGGCGGACGTAAAGCTTCAGATCCTGTTGCCGGATTAAGGGGAATTCCAAAGCGCCCGGGTTGTCCTCCCGATCTCCTCGATGCTTTCGTAGCCTTCCGGGCTGCCAAAATTGGCGGCGGCCCTGAGCGCGTTTGAGGCTGGTGCACGGCATTTGCTGGCGGCGCTCCCTCCAAAAACAACCCGGTACCCGGCGATCACGGCATCCTCTGGGACCACGAGCAAATCCCTGGAGCGCTGACGGAACCGACTTGACAATTCGGCGGCCGTCCGACACGTTCTTAACAAAAGGCACAACAAACTTACAAAAGTTCAAGTTGGCACAATCTGGCCGATAGGGAGAAGGCCGATGCGTCTGTGTGACCGAGCGGAGATTTGCGCGTGAGCACGGTGACCGTGACCCGCGAAGCGCCCAGATGGGCCCTGCCCCGGTTCATGACGGCCGAGCATCCTTTCCCCTGGCTCGCGCCGATCACGGTGATGCTTCTCGTGTTCGGCATCTATCCCCTCGCCTATTCGGTCTGGCTGTCGTTTCACAAACGCAATGTCGTTTCCCGTCAGCTCGACTTCGCCGGGCTCCACCAATGGACGCGCGCCTTCTCGGATGCGCGTATGTGGCATTCGCTGGAAACCACGCTGATCTATACCTTCGTCGCGCTTGCGGTTCAGCTTGCGCTCGGCATCCTCATCGCGCTTCTGCTTGACACCGATCGCAAAGGTTACGGCGTGCTGCGGGCGCTGATGACACTGCCGCTGGTGGTGCCGCCTGCGGTGACCGGAATGATGTTCCTGCTGATGCAGGACGGCTCTTTCGGCGTCCTGTCGTTCTACCTGTATGCCCTCGACCTGATCTCGCCGGCACAGCCGATCCTGACGCAGCCCGGAACCGCATTGGCGGCGATCCTGCTGGCAGACATATGGCAATGGACGCCGTTCATGGTGCTCATCATCCTGGCAGGGCTCAGGGCGCTGCCGAAGGAACCTTTCGAGGCCGCCGCGATCGACGGTGCCAACGGCATCCAGACCTTCTTGCGCCTCACATTGCCGATGCTGCGCAAGGTGATAGCGGTCGCGGTGCTGATCCGCGGCGTCGATCTCTTTCGCATCTACGACTACGTCTACATCATCACCGCCGGCGGGCCAGGCACGGCCACCGAGACGCTTTCGTTCTACGCTGGCCGTATCTACTTCACCGGAGACTTCCCCTATGCCGCAACCCTGTCGCTGATCGTGCTCGTCGTCTTGATCGTCGTGTCGAACCTCTTCGTCAGGCTCTTCAAGGTGAGGTTCTGATGGAGTCGTCGCGCGCCCAAACGATCGCCCGCGACGTGCTCGCCGTCCTGGTGGTGGCGATCTTCATGTTCCCCATCGCGTGGTGGGCCTTGTCGTCCATCAAACCTTATTCGGCGATCTTCGACCGCAGCGGACCGGTCTACACCGGTTTCACACCGACGCCGGACAATTACCGCGTGACGTTGCTTGGCGTCTCACGCGTCGACATCGGCATGGAACAGGGCGGCGAGGCGGCCGGGGTCATCAAGGGTGGCGCCAGTTCCTACGATTCCCGCCAGTCGTTGCTCGACAGCGCCATCATAGCCGTCGGATCGACGGCGCTGACGCTGCTGCTGGCCACCCTGGCCGCCTATTGCCTGTCGCGAATGCAGTTCAGCGGCCAGCAGTCCTTCCTGTTCTGGATTCTCTCGCAGCGCTTCATGCCGCCAATCGCGATCGTCATTCCGATCGTTTTCATGTTCCGCGATCTCGGCTTGCGCGATACCTATACGGGCCTCGTCCTCGTTCACAGTTTGATCAACCTGCCGCTGGCGGTTCTGCTTTTGAAGTCGTTCTTCGACGATGTTCCGCGCGAGGTTGATGAGGCGGCGCTTATTGACGGCGCGACGCGCTGGCAGACGTTCCGACGCGTGGTCCTTCCCATGGTCAAGGGCGGCATCGCTGCGACGGCTGTGCTGTGTTTCATCTTTTCGTGGACCGAGTTCCTGCTCTCACTCTTCCTGACAACGTCGATCCGCACTGTGCCGGTGAAGATCTCGACCTTTGTCACCTCGACGGCGACCGAGTGGGGCTACATCACAGCGCTCGGCACGTCCGCGATCATACCCAGCTTCATCTTTATCCTGCTGGTTCAACGGCATCTGGTCCGCGGCCTCACCCTCGGATCGCTGAAGGAGTGAGGCACAGACGAGAAGAACGACGACAAAAACGCAATGGAGGAACGATCATGAGCTTCAGTGAACACGACAAGAAGACATTCGTCGCCGATACCTGCAATGACTTTACGGCGCGCCGAATAACCAAACGCGACTTCATGAGGAAGATGGCGCTCGCCGGTGTCGGCTTTTCCGCCTTCGGATCGGCCATGCTAGGTGGTGGCCGCACCAGTCGGGGGATGCTGGGCCTCGGGGTTGAAGAAGCCCGCGCCCAGGACGCCGATATGCTGAAGTGGCTGGCCGACGTCGGCAAACCATATGCCGGCACCAAAATCCGCTACACGTCGGAAGCGACGCCGCCAACGATTGTTGCCAACCAGCTTGTCGCGGGTGAATTCACCAAGGCAACCGGCATTGAGGTGGAAGTCGAGATCGTGCCGCTGGAGCAGGTTCTCGCCAAGGCGACGCAAGACGTACAGGGCCAGCTTGGCACCTATGACGTCTACTATCTCGACCAGTCCTGGATGGCGACATTTGCCCAGGATGTCGTCGATCCGCGCGAGTATTACGACCAGAACAAAGAACTGGCGATGCCGAACTTCGACTGGGACGATTTCTCCAAGCCGCTGGTCGACGGCATCGCCATGTACAACGGCAAACAGTGCGGAATTCCATTCGATATTCCGATCTTCATCCTGATGTACCGCAAGGATCTTTTCGACAAACACAACATTGCCCTGCCGACAGACCTCGACGCCTACCTCAAGGCCGTGCAGGCGCTCACAGAGGCAGAAAAAAGCAACGGCATCTTCGGCACCGCGTGCCAGGCGAAGTCCGGCCACTATTCGCTGGAATGCGACTGGACCTTCGCATTGTGGGGCCATGGCGGTTCTGTCTTCAACAAGGACAAGAAGTTTGTCGGCAATGACGAACGCGGCGTGGCCGGGCTCAAATTCTATCAGGAACTGGTCAAGAACTCGCCGCCGTCGGCGACGACTTGGACCTGGGACGGCCAAGGACAGGCCCTGACACAGGGACAAGCCGCCATGGCAATCACCTGGGGCGAGGATTTCCCCGGCTTCGATGCCAACGATTCCAAGGTCAAAGGCCTGTTCGAGGCCCTGCCCGCGCCCAAGGAAGTTCCTGGTCGTCGCGCCGCCGCCGATTGCGGCTTCAACGAAATCCCGGCCGTCGGCCACCAGGGCGGCTCGATGATTTCGCTGTCGCAATATTCCAAGAACAAGGAAGCGGCATGGCTGTTCATGCAGTGGGTCTGCTCGAAGGATGTCATGGCGCGGGTATCGACGCTCGGCGGCGGCGCCTCGCCGATGCGCAATTCCTCTTTTACAGATCCTCGGGTCAAGGCGAAGGCTGTTGTCGGCCCCGGAACGACACGCCATTTCGACGCGATCAAATACACGATCGACAATCAGATGGGATCTGAGCCGGACATGCCGATCTGGGCGGATCTGTCGAACAACGACATTCCGGTTGAGCTCGGCAAGTTGCTTACGGGCCAAGACTATGGCGGCGATGCCAAGGCATGCCTGGATGCCATTGCCGGCATTGTCGACGGCAAAGTTAAGGATGCCGGTCTTTAGCGGCTGGTCGGTGATTTGGGCGAAGGCGGTTTCGACCGCCCTCGCCCGTTGGCAACGTGGCGGCAATGGTTCCTGATCTCGTCATCGGCATTGATTCCTCGACCTCGGCAACCAAGGCGATCGCCTGGGATCGCAATGGTCTGGCCGTGGCCGAAGGTCGTGCACCGCTTGCAATGTCCAACCCGCGTTCGGGCTATTTCGAGCAGGATCCGGCCGAGTGGTGGACCTCGACGGTCGCAGCGCTGCGCGCCGTGACGTCAACGGTTTCGCCGGCACGCATTGCCGCCCTTGCGATTGCCAACCAACGCGAAAGCTTCGGCCTTTTCGACGAGCAAGGCCAGGCGGTCGGGCCGGCAACGCTCTGGCTCGATGAGCGCGCCCGTGGGAAAGCACGGCGCTTCGGCGAGAGTTTCGGCGCGGCACGCGTCCACGCAATATCCGGCAAGCCGCTGGACGTCATTCCTTGCCTTTACCGCATGATCTGGTTCCGCGAGCAAGAGCCCGAGATTTTTGCCCGGGTGGAGCGGATGGCCGAAGTCCACGGCTATCTGGTCTTTCGCTTGAGCGGCCGGTGGGTGACGTCCACCGCATCCGCCGACCCGATGGGCATACTCGATATGCGGGCTATGGACTGGTCGAACGATATACTGGAGGCAGCGGGCGTCGCCCGGCGCATGATGCCAGAAGTGGCGCGGCCCGGCACCGTTCTGGGCCAACTAACTTCGGAAGCGGCCATTTCGACGGGCCTGCGCGAGGGCACGCCGATCGTCGCCGGCGGCGGCGACGGTCAATGCGCCGGCACGGGCGCTGGTGTGTTGCAGCCGCGATGCGCTTACATCAACCTCGGCACGGCGGTCGTCTCCGGCAGCTTCGGCACGGACTACGTCCACGACCAGGCCTTCCGCACCGAAACGGCGGTCGCCGATAATGGCTACATCTACGAGACGTGCCTTCGCGCCGGCACTTTTCTTGTCGACTGGATGGCGCGCGAGATGCTTGGCGTCGATCTGCATGGCGCAAGCGATGCCCTGGAGGCGCTCGAGGCCGAAGCCGCTGCCAGCCCGATCGGCGCAGGCGGCATAATGCTCCTGCCCTACTGGCAGGGCGTCATGGACCCACACTGGGACAGTGCGGCCCGTGGTGTGATTGCCGGGCTTTCGGGCTCGAGCCGCCGCGGCGACATCTATCGCGCCGTGCTGGAAGGCATAGCGCTGCATCAGGCCGCGACAAGTCAGCGGGCGGCTGCGGCTGCCGCCCAGACTATCGACCAGTTCATAGCCATCGGCGGAGGAGCGAAGTCCGACCTGTGGATGCAGATTCTGGCGGATGCACTGGGCCGTCCCGTAAAACGTTCGACGACCGTCGAAGCCTCCTCGCTAGGCGCGGCGATGGCGGCGGCAAAGGGGGTGGGCTGGTTTTCCACCATCGCCGAAGCGTCGCTGGCAATGGCCAGCGAGCCGGCCAAAACCTTCGAACCGGACACGAAACGGGCCGCGCTCTACGCCGAACTTCTTGCGATCCATGCCGATCTTTGGCCAACGCTTGCAGCCTGGAACCAGCGCCTCGCGGCCTTCATGGAGGCCGATCATGGCTGAAACGACCAACTGGAACGCGTTGATCGAGGACGTTGTAGCTGGACGCTGGACAGATCCCAAGACAGGCGCGGCCGCGGTCCTGCCGTTCCAGACGATCGAATTGCTGGAGACGACGGAAGGCCGCGAGGCGGATCTCGTTGCGCCGCTGAAGCTAGGCAGCCGCATCGCCGTGGTCTCCGATATCAACACCGTCGATGTGATGGGCAGGCGCGTCGCGAAGGCGCTGCGTGCCATCGCCGACATCGATGAAATCGTGCTGCCTGACGGCCTCGACTGTGATGAGGCGACGATCCAGGTGGTCAGGGAGAAGACACGTCACGCCGAAGGGGTCGTGGCCGTCGGGTCGGGCGTCCTCAATGACAGCTGCAAGCATGCAACCTTCCTCGACGAGCGACCCTATGCCGTCTTCGGCACGGCCGCCTCGATGAATGGCTACGGCGCCTCGACAGCGTCGGTGACCTTGGCCTCCGGGCTCAAGATCTCGCTGCCCTCACACGCCCCCAGGGGCATCTTCCTGGATCTTGGCGTGTCGGCCGCAGCGCCCGCCTGGCTCAGCGCCGCCGGGCTTGGCGACAGCCTCTGCCGCTCCACGGCCCAGATCGACTGGTGGGCTTCGCATCGGCTGTTCGACACTTACTATTCCGAGGTGCCCTACCTGCTGCAGGCGGGCGATGAGGAGCCGATGCTGGCCCATGCGCCTGGCCTTGCCAGGCATGACGTCACCGCTGTCGGGCATCTCCAGCGCGTCCTGACGCTGTGCTCGATGGGCGTGTGCTTTGCCGGCGTTTCCCATCCCGGGTCCATGGGAGAGCACCAGATTTCCCATTGGGTCGACATGTTCGCGCAAGACCATCATCCCGGCACCACGCACGGCCAGCAGGTGGGGGTTGCCTCGCTGGTCATGGCGCGGCTGCAAGCGCGGCTGCTGGACATGGAAAAGCCGCCGCAGGTGAAGCCGACCGCCATCGACGAGGCGGCGATGCTGGCCCGTTATGGCGCGCAACTTGGACCACTTTGCATTGCCGAGATGAAGAAGACGGCACTCGACGCCAGCCAGTCGGAAATCTTCAACCGCAGGCTTGCGGAAATCTGGCCGGCGCTGCGCCAGGAGGTTCGGCCGATGGCAATGCCGGTCGCCCGCATGGAGGCAGCACTCAAGGCTGCGGGAGGGCCGGTCACCGGCGCGGAACTAGACCTGCCGCGCGCGCTTTGGCACGACGCCATTCGCTATTCGCGAGAAATCCGCGGCCGATGGTCCTTTGTCAACCTGGCCGCCGATGCGGGACTCTTGGAAGAGTTTCTGGAGAGCGAATGGTGAGAGCGCATCCGATCGCCAATCGCTCGCATGGCGAAAATGAGATCCAACCGGCAAGGGCAATCGAAGGGTAGCAATTTATGGCGTCTGTCACCATCAGCAACATAAAGAAGGACTATGGCGCCCTCTCGATTATCGATGGACTCGATCTCTCGATCGAGGATGGCCAGTTCGTCGTTCTGCTGGGGCCGTCCGGCTGCGGCAAGTCCACTCTGTTGCGCATGATAGCCGGTCTCGAGCCCATCACGTCCGGTGAGATCGCCATAGGCGACAGGGTCGTCAACATGCTCCATCCCAAAGACCGCAATATCGCGATGGTCTTCCAGAATTACGCGCTTTACGCGCACATGACCGTCTTCGACAACATGGCCTTTTCCATGCAGTTGAAGAAGCGCCCCAACGAAGAAATCAAACAGAAGGTCGGGTGGGCGGCATCGATCCTCAACCTGACACCCTATCTGGAACGGTATCCCCGCCAGCTTTCGGGCGGCCAGCGGCAGCGCGTCGCCATGGGTCGCGCCATCGTGCGGGACCCAACTGTGTTCCTGTTCGACGAACCGCTGTCCAATCTCGATGCCAAGCTGCGGGTGCAGATGCGCACCGAAATCAAGGAGCTCCACCAGCGGCTGAAGACCACCACCGTCTATGTCACGCATGACCAGATCGAGGCCATGACCATGGCCGATGTCATCGTCATTATGCGCGACGGCCATATCGAGCAGATCGGGCGCCCGCTCGATGTCTACGATCGCCCGGCAAACCTCTTCGTCGCCTCCTTCATCGGCTCGCCCGCAATGAACATGTTCCATGGCGAGGTGGCTTCCGAGCGCGACGCCTGGGTGGTGCGGACCGACGAGCTATCCCTCCCGCTGCCGCCAGGGGCTGCGGTCCGGCCCGGCCAAAAGGTGATCTACGGCATTCGCCCCGAACATCTTCGACCAGTGGCCGACGGGCGCGGCATTCCGGCGAGGATTACGGTTGTCGAGCCGACTGGCCCCGAAATCCACATCTTTGCCAGCATGGGCAACACCGCAATCTGCTCGGTGCTGCATGACCGCATGGAGCTCTCTCCTGGAGCTGTGATCCATCTGGAGCCGGCGCCTGAGCGAATCCATCTGTTCGACCAGGGCAGCGGCGAGCGGCTGGACAAGGGAAGAAGCTGAATGGCGCGGATCATCATCCTCGGCGCCGGCGTCATGGGCTCTGCCATGACGCTTCCGGCCGCTCACGCTGGTAACCGCATCACTCTTGTCGGGACCCATCTCGATGGGGAGATCGTCGGCTCGGTGGCCAGCACAAGTCATCACCCACGCCTCAACATCGCTCTGCCTGATGTGGTAACCGCCTGTTCCTGGACCGAATTCGCTGCGGCCATGAACGATGGACCCGATCTGCTTGTACTCGGCGTCTCGTCGGCCGGCATTCCTTGGGCGATCGACCGCATTGCAGAAAGCATCAAGTCGCCCGTGCCGATACTGATGATTACGAAAGGGCTTGCATCAAGCGACGAAGGCGTGGAAATCCTGCCACATCTGCTTGCCCGCGAGATCGAGCAACGCACCGGCTTGTCGGTCCCTATGATGGCCGTCGGCGGACCCTGCATTGCCGGCGAACTGGCGGCGCAGCGCGACACCTCTGTGATCGTGGCCGGGCATGATCCCGACCAGGTGGCCGCGGCGTCCCGCATTCTGCGCGCGCCTTTCTATCATGCGCGATCGTCATCCGATCTCGTCGGCGTCGAGATCTGCGCCGCTTTCAAGAATTTCTACACACTCGCCGTTGGAGCTCCCGTCGGGCTGCTCGAGCGCGACGGCAAGGCGCCCAATGGCGCACTGATGCACAATCTTGCCTCGTCGCTATTCTCGCAGTCCCTCGCCGAGATGGCGATTCTGGTCGAAGCCCTGGGTGGAAAGGTCGAAACAGTGCTGGGGCTGGCCGGCTCCGGCGATCTTTATGTGACCTGCCAGGCGGGCCGTAACGGTCGCATGGGGCGCCTACTCGGCCGCGGCCTGCCCTATTCCGTGGCGAAGCGCGAACACATGAGTTCAGACACGGTCGAGGGCGCGCAACTGGCGCTGGACCTTGGTCCGACTTTGAAGAATATGATGGCCCGGGCTGTACTTCCCCACGATCGCCTGCCGCTGACGAGCGCCATCATCGACGCAATTTGCCATGATGCTCCGCTGGTTTTGTCCTTCGACCGCTATCATCGAGGCTAGCGGAGCCGGGAAACTCGATTGATGCCTCATATCGATGAGCACATGGCTCCGCCGAGCCGCTCTGGACCCGCTGCCGCGGAGTGGACAGGATGATCTGATGGAGAAACCAGCGCGAAAGAAACGCGACGGCCGCCAAGCCGTAACGAGTTCCGTCACGGCCGATCGCGAGGAAGGGCTGCTCGTGCGCGCCGCCTGGCTTGCTTATGTCGGTGACCTGACGCAAGCACAAATCGCCAAGTCTCTTGGCCTGACACGCCTTCGCGTCAACCGGATGCTGGCGCATGCCCGCCAGCGGGGGATCGTTCAGATACGCATCAATTCCAAGGTGGCGAACTGCATCGAGCTGGAGCATCGGCTGCGGGACGCCTATGGCGTTTCCGACCCAATCGTGGTTCCGACACCGCCCGATCCTACCCTGGTGCCACAGGTGATCGCAGCCGCTGCCGGTGAAGCCCTGTCGCATAGAATCCGTGACGGGATATCGGTGGGCGTGGGATGGGGACGGACGCTCCAGCTTAGTCTGCGCTCAGTGACCGTGCGCCCCGTCAGAGGGATGTCGGTCGTTTCCCTGCTCGGCGGGCTCACGCGTGGATCGGCGATCAACATCTATGAAATCGCCTCGCGGCTCGCGGCGCTTTTCGACGCGGAATGCTACTACATCGCAGCACCGGTGTTCACAGACACGGAGGCCACGCGCGATCTGCTTATGCGCCAGTCCATTCTGGAAGACGCCTTCACCCATGCCCGCGACGTTGACGCCGCTTTCGTTTCGGTTGGCGCGGTGCACAAGGACGCCACCATCTTTCGGATCGGACTGGTAGGAGACGATGATCTCAGATCGCTCCAAAAGGCCGGAGCCGTCGGCGATATTTGCGGCCACTGGATCGGCGCCGACGGACAACTCGTCGATCACCCGCTAAACAGCCGTGTCATCGGCCTCGCCCCCGAACATCTGCGCGACGTCGACACTGTGATCCTGCCCTCCGGCGGCCTCGACAAGGTTCCGGTGCTGCGTGCCGTGTTGCGTCTCGGCGTCGTCGATGTGCTGATCACCGACGAGAAAACCGCTGAGGCGATCCTTGCGGAAAAGCCGTAGCGCAGACTGACCTCTACCAGCAGAGCGGCTCGCGAGTGATCGCTTCTTCGCGTCACAGAACCTCGTGGATTTCCTCGATCGAAGTCTCGCCGATCCGCTTGTCGAGAACGATCTCGCCGCGCGCCATCGCCACGACCCGGTCACAGCATTCGAAAACATGATGCATGTTGTGGCTGATGAAGACGCTGGTGATGTTCTGGGCCTTGAGGGCACGAACGAAGCCGATCACCTTTCGCGTCTCCTTGACCGAGAGATGATTGGTCGGCTCGTCGAGGATCATGACTTTCGACTTGAAGTGCATGGCCCGGGCGATCGCCACGCCTTGGCGCTGGCCGCCCGACAGTTCGCCGACCAGCGCGTCGGGCGATCTCAGATGCAGATCGACGTCGGCGATCGCCTTGACGCTTTCGTCACGCATGCGCTTCTGGTCCAGGATGCCGATGCCGAAAACCGAGCCCTTCACCGGCTCGCGTCCGATGAAAACGTTGCGGGCGATGGTCATGGTCGGGACCATCGAATTGTACTGGTAGATCGTCTCGATGCCGCGATCCATGGCGTCGCGCGGGTTCGAGAATCGGACCGGTTCACCTTCGATCCTGATCTCGCCGCCATCGGGCTTTTGGGTGCCTGACAGGATGTTGATCAGCGTCGATTTGCCGGCGCCGTTGTCGCCGACAAGGCCCAGCGCCTCGTCTGGATAAATGTCCAGCGTGACGTTCTTCAAGGCGTGGACGCCGGAATACCATTTCTGGAGTCCCTTGATCGCGATGATGGGTGCCGCCATGATCAGGTCTCCACCTTCATTGCCCTGCCCCGCTTTCGAAGCCAGGCGTTCACGACGACCGCGAAGATGGTCAGGAAGCCGATTGCCATCTTGAACCAGTTGGCGTCAACCTGGCTCAGCACCAGTCCGTTGTCGATGACGCGGATCAGGGCAGCCCCGATGATGCCGCCGAAGATGGTGCCAATGCCGCCAGTCAGCGAGGCGCCACCGATGACGGCAGCCGACACGGCCTGCAACTCCAGCCCCTCGCCGATCGAAGGCAGCGGCGCGCCGAGCCGCATCACCTGAATGGTGCCGGCAAAGCCGGCGAGCACCGAACAGATCATGAAGCAGGCGACCTTCACCCGGGCCGTCGGGATGCCCATCGATTGCGCGGCGGGCAGAAAGCCGCCGGTGGCGCGCACCCAGTTGCCGAAATTCGTGCGCGACAGAAGCACCGTCACCAGGATTGCCACGGCGAGAAACCAGAAGAACGACATGCGAAAGAGGTCGCCCGGCCCCACATAGATCGTAAACAGCCATTTGGGCAGAGCGTTGGCCGGGATGACAGGAGGGAAGCCACCGGAGATTACCACCGTCAGCGAACGCGCGATGAACAGCATGCCAAGCGTGGTGATAAAGCTTGGTATCGCGAAACGAATCGTAATGAACCCGTTGAAGAAGCCAATCAGGGCGGCGATCGCGAGTCCGGCGGCAAAGGCCGGCGCGAACGGCACGCCTGCCGCCAGCATCACCGCCATGGTCATCGGGGTCAGCGCAAATACCGAGCCTACCGAAAGATCAAACTCGCCGCATATCATCAGCAGGGTCACGCCGATCGCGACCAGCCCCATTTCAGGCAGCAGCCCAAGCATTCCGCGCACGTTCTGTGTGTTCAGAAATACGCCGTTCGAGCGAATCTGAAAGACGAGGAGGAGGAGGAGCAGGAACACGACCGCCGCAAGCTCCGGCTTCTCCAGATAAATCTTCATCAAGCGCTTCATCATTCGCTCCGGCTTGGGATTGTTTGCGCTGGCTTGTCGCATCGGCAAGGGGATGGCCGCAGTCTGTCTGCTACCGCCCCCGACAAGGGAGATGCCGTTGGAGGATGGGACGGAGCCGACGCCCAAGGCCGTGCTGCCTGGCCCTCCCCTTGCCCTCTCCGCGTAAGAACGAGGAGAGGACGCCGGCTTCGCGCCTACCGCACGCCTTGTGCGGCCAGTTCCTTGAGCTTTGGCACGTCTTCCTTGACGATGATGCCCTTGCCGGTGTCGATGTCTGCCGGCAGCAGACCGACGTTCTTGGCGAGATAGGCTTCCATCACCGGCATGAAGCCCTGCATGTAGGGCTGCTGGTCGACCTGGACCTGGATGTAACCCGCTTCCATCTGTTGCAGGACTTCCGAGACGATGTCGAAGCCGCCCATCAGCACCTTGCCCGGCTCGATGCCGCGATCGATCAGGACCTGGGCGACGTAGGCATGCCAAAGGCCGGTGTCGAAATACACCGTGGTGTCCGGGTGGGCAGACAGATAGGCGCCAACACGATCGGCGACGACGGCGCCATCTGTGCCGGTGTCGAGCCGTTCAATGACCACTTCGCGTCCGGCATTCGCGGCCTTGTATTCCTCAAGGAACTTCATGACGCCGGCAGCGCGCTGTTCCGACCAGTTCTGACCGGGCGCGGAGACGCCGACGAGCGCCCTGATCTTGCCTTCCTTGGGGAAGAACTCGGACATCTTCTTGCCGAGTTCGTAGCCGGCGGGAATGAAGCCTTGGCCGATGAAAGCCTGGCGGGCATTGCCGGCTGCACCCTCGGTGTCGTCGACGTTGGACGCGATGACCGTGACGCCGGCAGCGCGGGCGTCGGCGATGATCTGGTCGAAGGCATTGTTGTCGACGATCGAGGTGATCAGCGCGTCCGGTTTTGCCGCGAGCGCCGCCTGCATGTTGCCCGATTGTTGCTCGATCGAGCCTTCGGTCTGCGTGAAGACCATCTGGCAATTGGCCTGGATCTTGGCGCAGGCGTCGTCAAAGCCCTTCTTCACCGCCTGCCAGAACGGGTTCGACGCCGACGAATGATGCGTGAAGACGATGTTCATCGGCTCCTGTGCGCGTGAGCCGATTGCCGAGCCACCAGCCAGTACTGCTGCCAAGGCTGCCGAGATAAGTAGCTTCTTCATGATTCTCCTCCTCCGTAGAAAGCTGCTTCAGGTTCATTTTCAGAGAGTAGATGCGTCGCTCACCCGTCGAAGCGCCGTGAAGGCGCGATCGATCTCCGGGTTCAGTTCCATGCCGAGGCCCGGTCCGGGGGGCACGGTGATCATGCCGTTCTTCACCTGCGGCAAAGCGGTCACAAGATCGCGGTACCAGGTCTTGTAAAAGGCCCTGACACTCTCCTGGACAAGCGCGTTCGGCGCATTCAGCGACAGGTGGGTCGATGCGCCGAGCACCACTGGACCGGTGCAGTCGTGTGGCGCGACCGGCAGGTGCCATGCTTCAGCCATGGCAGCGATCTTGCGCGCCTCCGAGAGCCCGCCGCACCAGCTGATATCAAGCATAATGACACCGGCCGCTCCGGTTTCGAGAAGGTCGCGGAAGGCCCACCGGGAACCGAGCGTTTCCGAAGCCGATATCGGCGCCAGCGAAGCCTCGGCATAGCGTTTCAGGCTGGACAGGCTGTCCATCCTGATTGGATCTTCGTGCCAGAAGGTCTTGTGGGGGGCAAGCTCGCGAGCGATCTGCATGGCCGGCAGCAGCTGCCACATTGAATGGAATTCAACCATGATGTCCATCTTGTCGCCGACCGCATTGCGGATTTTCTCGAACGGCGCCAGCGCGGAATTCAAGTCGGGCTGCGATATATACTGGCCGCGCGTTTTCTCGGCGGCCATGTCGAAGGGCCAGATCTTCATGGCCGTGATGCCTTCCTCCAACAACGAATGCGCCAGTTCGTCGGCGCGGTGAAGGAAGCCGTTCAGATCATCATAGGCGTCGCCGGGCTTATCGAGCCCGTAGTTGGCCGTCGTCTGCCCGGTGGCCTTCTTGATGTATTCGGTTCCGGCACAGGTGTTGTAGGTCCTGATCTCGTGCCTGGTGAACCCGCCGAGGAGTTGTGCGATCGGCTGACCCGTCGCCTTTCCGAACAGATCCCAAAGCGCGATGTCGAAAGCGGAATTGCCCCTGACTTCCGCGCCCGTCGATCGGAAACCGAGATAGCCGACAAGGTCGGCGGCAAGCAGGTCGATCTGCAAGGGGTCGCGCCCGATCACGCACGGCGCGACATATTCGTGCAGATAGGTCTCGACGGTTTCAGCCATGAAAAAGGTCTCGCCGAGTCCGACGAGGCCTTCGTCCGTGTGAACCAGGACCCAGAGAAGGTTCGGCCGCTCCTTGAGCCGCAGCGTTTCCAGTTTCGTGATCTTCATTGCGCCCCTGCTCCTCAGGCGATGCCGGCCGCCAGCAGGGCCTTGACGCTCTCGTCAAAATGCCTCGCCATCAGGTCACGTGCCGACTGGGGATCACCGGTCTCGATTGCTTCGGCGAGGTCGATATGGATCTGGATCATCGCCAACTGCTCGGCATCCGAAGGGCGGGTCCGCCAGCCGATCGGCCAGGTCTGGCGCGATACGCGCTCGAACGCGCCGACGATGAGGCTGAAAACCGGATTCTTCGCAGCCTTGGCGATTTCGAGGTGAAAGGCGAGATCGTGCTCCATGACCTGTTCCGGCCGCTGGAAATTCTCGAGCATGGCGAGCGCGTGCGTCCTGATCCTTTCCACTTCGTCGGCTGTTCTGCGCAAGGCCGCCAGCATGGCGGTGCGGGTCTCAATCGTGCGGCGCACGTCATAGATTTGCTGCACCGTGATCTGCTCGGTGTGGACGCCATGCTCGATCACCAGTGACATGGCGCCATAATCCAGCTCGGCGACGGTAGCCCGTCTGCCCGCCCTCAGGTCGATAAGCCGCATGGCGGCGAGCGAGCTGAAGGCCTCGCGAACCACGGTACGCGAGACGCTCAATTGTCTCGAAAGCGCGGCCTCGCTGGGCAGCCGGTCGCCGGGCCCGAGCTCATGCGCGCGGATATGGCGCGTGATCTCGCCGATCGTATTGCTGACCAGGCTCGCTGCGTCGGAATGTTTTGCGGATACGGCCGTGCTCACGCAATCTCCCGTTCAGGAGTGGGCAAACCTGTATGGCAGGTTTTCCAGATATGTTGATAGTACATAGGAAAGCTGTAAGTCAATCGAGTCTTCGCCGGGAGACCTCGGCATCATCGCCGGGGACATCGATGACCAGAGGCTTGCATGAGCGATGCTGTTGACGCGACCGGGTGCGGGAGCCTGCGTGGTCGAACAGCGATCATCGCGCTTGGGTAGGGCAGACATTCTCGTCGTGAACACCGGCGGGCGGCCGACCATGCCGCCCGAAAATATCTCGACGGACGATTCACTGCTATTTCGATCGACGCACCCCATATGAGCGGAAAGAGTGTCACTTGAGGACTTGCCTATGCTGATTTCGCGTTGGGGACGGTTTGCAGTTTTGTTTGCGGGGTTGTTCCTGGCATTTTCCATGGTCGCTGTGGATCACGCCGATGCGCGCCGTGGCGGCAGCTTCGGCAGTCGCGGCATGCGCACTTTCCAGCCGGTCCCGCCGACCAGAGTTGCGCCGCAACCGGCCGCACCGGTCGAGCGCTCGATGTCGCCCAATGCGACCACGAACAATGCGGCCCGTCAGCCGCAGGCATTCCAGCGCCCGGGCTTCTTCAACGGCCTCGGCGGATCGATGATACGTGGGCTGCTTCTCGGCGGTTTGATCGGCGTTCTTCTGGGTCATGGGTTCGGCGGCTTGGCCGGCATGTTGGGTCTTTTGCTCCAAGTACTGCTGTTCGGCGGCGCGATCATGCTGGCGATCCGCTTTTTCCGCTTGCAGTCGGCGCAAAGCCCAGCGCCCGCTACGGCTGGTGCCTCGCGGGGCACCGGGACCTTTGCGCGAAACGCAGCAGCGCGGCACGAGCCGAGCAACGGCCCGACTTCCTCCATTACCGGCATCGGGTCAGGATTTGGCGGAACGAGCCAAGCCAACGCTTCCGATGAGATCACTCTCACCCAAACCGACCTCGACACGTTCCAGCAACGGCTGACGGAAGTTCAGGAGGCATTCGGGCGCGAGGATCATGCTGCATTGCGCCGGTTGGTGACACCCGAGATGGTGTCCTATCTGTCCGAGGAACTTGCCGACAATGCCAAAAAGGGGCTCAGGAACGAGGTGTCGGACGTCAGCCTGCTGGAGGCCGATATTGCGGAAAGTTGGCGGGAGGGTGATCGCGACTACGCGACGGCTGCTTTGCGCTATGAGTCTCGCGACGTGACCCGCGACCGCATCAGCGGCAAGATCGTTGAGGGCCAGGCCGATCAGCCGACGGAGACGGCCGAACTGTGGACCTTTACGCGGCAGAACGGCGGTGACTGGAAGCTTGCCGCAATACAGCAGCCTGGCTGATGTGCTTGCCTTCATTGAGATGTCTGCGCAGAGGCTGTTCAGGTTTCGCGCTACCACTCGAAGACCAGCGCCCTTTTCGCGCTTGATCAATCCGTCACGGACTGATGCGGTAGCTCACCAGCGCGCGCCGGCGTCGGCCGGTCGGTCAATCGAGTCTTTAGCACGTCGATGAGGCTGATTGTGATGGCGATCACCGCAGGTCCGAGGACAAGGCCGGATGCTCCGAACAAGACGATGCCGCCGACCGCGCCGATAAAGGCCACCACCGTGTGGAGGCGCAACCGATTCCCGACAAGCATCGGATAGAGCAGATTGTCGATGCCGCCGACGATGACGCCGCCCCAGACGGTCAATATCGCTGCGCTGGCCCAAGCTCCCTCCAGTGCGAGATAGACCGCTGCGGGCACCCAGATCACAAACGCCCCGAGCACGGGCACGATGGCAAGAAGTCCCATGACAAGGCCCCAAAAGACTGGCGTCGGCAGGCCGAGCCACCAGAACATCAGGCCACCCAATGTTCCCTGGACGGCGGCGACGAACACGGTGCCGAGCAGTGTTGCATGGACGGTCTCCGCAAAGCGAGACAAGATGTAGGCTGTCTCCGGAGCGCGCAGGGGCGAAAGGCCCGCGACGGCTTGCAGGCCATGTTGGCGGTCGCGCAGAAAATAGAACAGAAGATAAAATGTCAGGCCGAACATCGCGACTTGATAGATGGAGCCACGCAATAGCGATGTGCTTTGTCCCGTCAGCCATTGCACGAATGCGGCGACTGAGCCGGCCGGATCGAATTGGTTCTCGATCCATTGGGCAATGGCCGAAAGCGTGGGATAGCCAGACATGAAGCCGACTGCGTTCCAACCGCGGATGACCTCCTCCAGATAAGTCGCTCCGTTTACCGCCTCGCGAACGAGCTGTTGTGCGACGAGCGCCAGCGGCAGGCCGACGGCGATCGCCGCGACGCTTACCGATATCAGCGCTGCCAGGTTTCGATTTCCGACCCGTCTCTCAACCCACCGGTGAGCCGGAGACAGAATAATTGCCAGGACGAGCGCCCAGGTCAATGCCGGCAAAAAAGGCCACGCCAGCAGATAACAGACATATAGACCGATCGCCGTCGCTGCCAGGACGCCGAGCAATTTCAATTGTTTCACATCCGCCATCTGTTTCAGATCGGGCATCTCTCGCTGTCTCGCAAGCCCAGCGAGGCTAATGGTTTTCCTGAAGAAAGGCAGGTCGGTTGCCGTACCCTTACGGTCAGGCTGCCGCTGAGGCGCTTCGAGTGACCTTCAGGGGATTTTGACGGCATGCAAATCGAACCTGATATCGCTCGCCTGCGCTTTGACGGCCTTTCAGCCCGTCTGTGACTGGCAGATGGGCTTGAACAACAGCGACGACAGGAAAACGCTTCAGAACTCCCACGGAGCTGTCAGAACGAGTCCTGCCGTCTCGAAGTCAGTCAGATTGCGCGTGGCGAGGCGGCCACCGTTTACTCGAGCGATCGCCGCGATCATGCCATCGGGTGCCGACACGCCGCGTCCCTGGCGAGCAGCAGCACCCATAATTTCCCCATAGACCAGCGCAGCTTTCTTCTGCTGACCGATGATGCGGTCTGCGAAACGCCGGCGCCAGTCGCCAACCCTTCCTCCAGCCGTTCGGCACGTTGATCCGGTCTTATCTTCGCAATCGGTTGGAAGCGCGAGTTGGGCATGGTATCGGATCAGCCAGGCAATGCCTCGTCTGGGGTTCTTTCAACGTTTCGGCAACGACGTTGGTATCGACAAAGATCAAAGCTCGACGCCTCGATTCGGCCGGCGACTCTCACGGATCACCGCCTCAAGGTCGATGTCTGTGCCGGATTGCGCTGAAAGCCGCGGATAAAAGGCAGAAGCAGGCTCACGATCGGCCTCGCGGACCTCGTAAGATTCGAGGGCGCGCTCGACCACCTCCGCAATCGAGCGGTTTTCACGGCGGGCAAGTCGGTGTGCAAGATCGCGCGCCTTGGCGCTGCGGACTGAGAGTTGTGGCTCGGCCATATCGGACTCCTTGGCACCCATTGTATTTCGCCTGCTAGCAAGATGGCTTTTGATGGCTTGATGTCAAAATCGATCTTGCAGGGCGTGTTGCGGCTGCGCTTGACAGCTTGCGACCGAACCCGATGGACTTGGCCAGTGCCGAGCGACAAACGGCATTGACGCATTCTCCGAACCAATCGAGCGGGCCAATCTTGCTTTGGCGCGCGCTGTCGGCTCGCGCTCCTGTTTCAACGATGTCGCCGAGGCGCGCGATCCGGCCCGTCATCCAATCCTGCCAGCGAATAGCTCGTGCTTCGCCCACCGGCTTCATCTCTCACGAGTATCCCTTGCGCCAGAAGATCATTGATATCGCGCAAGGCCGTGTCAGGTGAGGTCTTGGTCAGCACTGCCCATTTCGAGGAGGTGAGCTTGCCTTCGAAGCCGTCCAGGAGCCGATTGACGACTTTGCGCTGGCGTTCGCTTAGAGGTCGTTGGACCATCTCCTCCCAAAAACGGGCCTTTCGCAGCACATTGGCCAAAATCTCCTCGGCCCCGCTGAAGGCGCGGTCGAGGCAGCTTAGAAACCATTGCAGCCAAGGGGTGATGTCGAGACTGCCCTTCTGCGTCCGTTCGAGGATCGCGTAGTAGTCCTTCCGCTCCGCCCGGATTTGCGCGGACATGCTATAGAACCGCTGAGCGCTGCCCTCCGATCGCCCCAACATCATGTCGGCGATCGCGCGGGCGATACGGCCGTTGCCATCCTCGAAGGGATGGATGGTGACGAACCATAGATGGGCGACCCCCGCCTTCAGAACGGGATCAAGCGGCGCGTAACCGTTGAACCAGTCGATGAACGCGGCCATTTCAAGCTCAAGCCGGGCCGCTGCTGGAGCTTCATAGTGGACTTTCTCCCGACCGATGGGACCTGAGACGACCTGCATCGGACCAGAGGCTTCATGCCGCCACGCACCGACGATAATCTTCGTCATGCCGCTGCGACCCGTCGGAAACAGGGCCGCATGCCAGGCGAACAACCGCTCATCCGTAAGTAGCGCCTGATAGTTCTGAGTTGCGTCGAGCATCATCTCGACCACGCCCTCGACATCGCGGTCGACCGGCGCCAGTGCGCCAATATTCATGCCCAGTCGGCGGGCGATGGACGACCGCACCTGTTCCTTGTCGAGAATTTCACCCTCAATTTCGCTGGATTTGAGAACGTCCTCCGTTAGGGTCTGAAGCATCGCCTCGGCACGCAATTCGAAGCCTAGCGCCTCCATCCGCCCCAGCAGCCGGCCCTGCCGATGGCGCACCGTCGCCAGTTGATCGGCAAGGTCCTGGCTGCGCCACTCGAACTGCGGCCAGTTTTCAAGCTCGTAGATATAGGTCGCCATATTCTCCGCACTTTTTGCGTCGAATATGGGCCTCAATCGTCGTATATGCAAGATCATTTGCCGCAATGTATGCGGTGAATAGACCAGCTAAACACCGCATGGTCACGGCTTATTATTCCTCTTGTCGGCTTCTTCTCTCAAAGACCTCCCATCTTGACGCTATATCTCCTCAGGTTATGAGGCATTTTGCGGTTAGGCAGTGAGATGGCACTGGTCCAGTACTCCGACAATGGCTTCTTCGCTCCGCGCACGATTGCCGACGCCTTTCGCACGACGAGCGACGAAGTCGGCCGAACTGCCGGGCTGGGCAAGGATGCCGTCCAGCACAAGCAGCGGGTCCGGTCGGACAAGACCATGGCCGATGTGGTCCACAAGGTCGAGCCGTGCTTCGGTTCAACCCTTCGCAAGATCGCCCACCTTGCCGCTACGAATTGAGAGCTGTGGCTCGGCCATATAGGATTCCTTCGCAGCATTACTTAAACCCACTGGACCCAAGGCGGTCGCCCTCAATCAGCAGTAGACCTGCCCAAGCTCCACCCGTCCGTGCGTTGCGGCCGCCCTAACGCCGGATTGTGCGCGCCGCATCTACCGCTCGCGACTTCGCCTACGACGCTCCCGACGACCAGCTCCTGCGCTCATTGCGCCATCTGGCACGCGGAAAAGCTCGCTGAAACCGCTCGACCGCCATTCTAGAAAGACGACTGACAAGGCCTCCCTTTGGCGGCATGATGCAAGCATCAACATCTGAGCCTTCCATGCTCAAATCGCCGAAGGTAGTTGAGAACTTCGGATGACCCGTATCGCAACTTTTAACGTCAACGGCGTGAACGGTCGCCTGCCCTTGCTCATCAAGTGGCTGGGTCAGACCGACTATGACATCGTGTGCCTTCAAGAACTGAAGACTTCGGACGAGAAATTTCCCGCGGAAGCCGTCAGGAACGCCGGTTATGGCGCGATCTGGCACGGGCAAAAGTCCTACAACGGTGTAGCCATACTCGCACGGGGAAAGGAGCCCCTGGAGCGTCGACGCGGCCTGCCGGGTGACCCTGACGATACTCACAGCCGGTATATCGAGGCAGAGGTGGATGGGATCGTCGTGGGGTGCATCTACCTGCCCAACGGCAATCCAGCTCCCGGCCCGAAATTCGACTACAAGCTCCGCTGGTTCGACCGTCTGATCAGCTACGGCCAGCTACTGCTCAAGGAGGGGATCACAAGCGTTCTGTGCGGCGACTACAACGTCGTGCCAACGCCGATCGATGCGGTGGTGCCGAGACGTTGGACGGGCGACGCAGTCTACTTTCCGGAGAGCAGGCAGGCCTACGCCGAAATGCTAGACAATGGCTGGATGGATGCCGTCCGCTGCATTCATCCGGAGAAAGGCATCTACACGTACTGGAACTTCTCCTACCGAGGCGGTTATGATCGGAGTTCCGGCCTGCGGATGGACCACCTCCTCGTCAGCCCATCACTTTCGAACAGGTTACGTGACGCGGGCGTGGACGCTGACCTGCGAGGCTGGGAAAAGCCGAGTGATCATGTGCCCGCCTGGATAGAGATCGACCCGTCCGGCAATTAGTTGACATGATCGAATGTTCGGCGGAATCGCCGGGCGTCTTCGCCCACTGCTAATAGAATGCGCTGCGAGATTGCTCACGCTGCTTTTCTAGCAGCCGCCCTAAACGGACGGTCAATGCTGAACGCATCCGGACGGATGGCTGCCTCCACCTGGCTCCAGGTCACGGGACGGGCGATTGGGAAGCCGGGTCGCGCTCGTGGGGAGAAGGCGCCGACCGCCGTGTTGCCGCGCCCATTGCGAAGGTAGTCGATGAAGATGCGGCCCTTTCGGGCTGCCGGCGCAGCGGAGAGCAGATAGCGATCAGGATGAGCTTCAGCGAGGCGCTTGGCGAACGATCGAGCAAGGAGCCGGGCATTGTCGTGCGTGATCTTCGTCTCAAGTGGGGCCATCAGGTGAATGCCCTTGCCGCCCGTCACCTTCGGCCAGCTCTGCAGACCTTCCGCTTCCATGATGTCGCGGAGCGTTAGCGCGGTCTCGATCACTTCATCCCACTCGACCCCCTCGCCCGGATCAAGGTCCAGAACAACCCGGTCGGCATGTTCGATGTCGTCAACAGTAGCGTTCCAGGGATGCAGCTCTACCGCATCCATCTTGACCAGCCCCAGCAAGCCGGCAAGGTCGTCCACCCACACGCGCACACCTTCGCCACCCTCGCGCTTCTGAACGCGCATCTGATGCACTGCTGCGGGGATCTTCGGCAGCGCGCCCTTGTGGTAGAAGGTTGCCCCGAGAGCATGGCGGACCAGCTTCAGCGGTCGGTGGCCGAGATGGACGAGTGCGTAATCGGCAACCCTCTGCCAGTAGCGCGCAAGCTCTTCCTTGGAGGGCGAGACCGCGTCGGGCAGCAGTTGCAGGATGTTCTCGCTGGGAACGCCATATTCCTGGGCTGGTCCACGTCGCTTTGATGGCGCCGGAGGCTTGGCCGGGATCGCCACGAGGTCTTCTCGCAGACCCTTGAATACTGCCTCGCGCAACACGCCGCGATCAGTGACGCCGCTGAACTGTACCTCGGCCAGCACCTCTGGTCTGACCCACGTCGCCTTCGGCTTCACGATGGGCTCTGACAGAGGCGACTTGCTGATGATCAGCGGGTCGAGCCGCTCTCGAACCAGTTGAGCAACGCTCAAGGTGTAGCCGCTGCGGGCCTTCCCGGCATAGAGCAGTCGGTCGCCCTCGCGGCGACCGATGTAGAGGGATGCGATGCGGCGCGGGTGAGCGCCCAGCTTCTCGACAAATGCCACGATGGGGAAAGTGTCGCTCTTGATGCACTTCACCTTGAGCCAACTGGTCTGGATCCCTGAGCGGTAGGTGGCATCGGTGCGCTTGGAGACGATGCCCTCCAACCCCATGCGGCAGGCATGTTCAAACACGTCCGTGCCGCCCAACTCCAGATGTTCGGCGTAGGTCAATGTCGGGGCTGAGTTCTTCAGCAGCTTCTCTAGGGCTGCCTTACGCCTTACCAGCGGCTGCTGCCGCAGATCGCGCCCGTTGAGGTGCAGCAGGTCGAATGCGCAGAAGATGAGCCTCGGCGAGTCTGGGTTGCCCAACTCCCGTTCCAACGCTTGGTAGTCCGGCAGGCCAGTGTCGCCGAGAACGACAGCCTCCCCGTCGATGATCGCCGCCTTCACCGGCAAGCCCGCCGCCGCTTGAACAATTCGTCGGTATCGGTGCGACCAGTCGTAGCCACGGCGCGTGAAGGCTCTCGCTTTGCCGCCCTCAATGATCAGTTCGGTGCGGTAGCCGTCGTACTTGATCTCATGAAGCCATTCGCCGCCCTCGGGCGCATTCTCGACCAGCGTCGGCGACTGGAACTCAATGAAAGAAAGCCCGTCTGTGGCGTTACGCATGCACCCTCCGACGGCGACTCAAGACGCAGAGCAGCAATAGGTTCCGGGGCATTTTAGCGAAATTGTATGTTGGGGCAGTTTATGGTTCCGTTGGAATTAGCATCAATTATCAAGCCGCGCACATAGCAAGGACTGGCGCGAGCTGGAGGCGGATTTGCTATGGCTCGATCTGCCGCCAGCCAAAATGCAATGACAATAGCCAACGCTTGGGAGGCGTGCGTGGCGCGGATCGTAGTCGCACCGCAATTGCACCGCCGTGGCGTCGTAGTCGAGGTGTCGGGGTCCGCCGAGCCTCCCTGCACCATCCTGATCTGATGTGCGTCCTGACATGGACTCTCCTTCCATGGCTGCATCGGGGCAAGCGGCAATTTCTGTCCTCACCAAAGGTCCGCTTTGTGAATAGCCGTTCATTGCGGCTGCCATGGATGAGCAACGGTCGGGTGGAAGCCTCACATTGCTGCGATCGATCTGAACCGGAACGGGCGCGCCATGAGCAGAAATTGAGAAACATCTTCCGAAGTGGACATTCGGGTGATGCGCTGGGCACGGAAGCAAGGAGGCTCGTGCATTCGGGGCGCGCCCTCTTTAAAGCCGTCACGGGGCTTGCAATTCGGTGGCGCATTGCGACACTTGTTGCATGAGCACGTCCGCACAACCAGTGCGTCTGGCCCGCCCCGAAAAGAAGCGGCGTCGCATCCCTATTGCGGTCATCATGGCGTTGAGTTTTGGCAGCCTCATATTCCTGTCGGTCGGGGGCGTGCTCGCGTTGTCGGTCGGCGCCAATTTTCGCAACACGTTCGACTTGCTCGGCGCTCAGTCGACACTCCTGATCGATGCGATGGAGGACTCGCTGCGCGCAGAGATGGGGGACGCCGAGAACGCGGTCGACGGCATCGCGCAGCTGTATGCCCAGGGCGAGTTCCAGATCGACGACGAGGCGATGTCTGCAGCCGTTGCCGGTGCTCTGGCTACCGCCTCGGGGGTCGAGGCGATGCTGATCTGCACCCCCGACCTGGTCTGCCGTGGCGCCGCGCGCTCAGTCGAAAACAACGTTGCAACGGGCGCCATCGAGCATTTTCCGGCCAAGCCCGAGAAGTCGCCCCAAGTCCGCGCCGCCCTCGAACAACGCAGACGGGTCGGCGGCAGGCAATGGGGGGCATTCGTAGCCAACGAGTTCGGCCTGTACGCGCATGTCTCAGTGCCGCTGGCACGTGATGGCGTGACGCAGGCCTGGGTGATCGCGGCGGTCGAATTGCAGAAACTGTCCGATATCACGCGGGAGCTATCATCGCGATTTGGCACGCATGCCTTCATTCTCGACGGCGAAGACCGCGTGCTCGCCGACCAAAGGCTGGCCGATCCCGACGCTCTGAAGAACGGCGTCCTGCCGCTTACGCCGCTGGCCACGTATGGCGATCCGGTATTGGCCGCCTATAGCGCGCGGAAGGTAGAGCGGGATTTCGACACGCGCCGCGCCCGCGACATAGAAATCGCCGAGATCGACCGCAGCGTGGACAATGCGTCCGAGTGGAGCGGCGACGCCACCTACATCGCCATCACCCGCAAGATCGCAGGCTATGGCAACGAGCCCTGGACGCTCGGCGCGTATTTCGAGACCAGTCAGATCAGCAAGGAGATCGAGCGCGTGTTGGGATCGGCCCTGCTCGGTCTTGGGGCGATGGCCGTGGCGGTCATCGTCGCGATCCTGCTTGGCAGCCGCCTGTCGCGACCGATCCAGGCGATCGCCGGCCAGGCCATGCGCGTTGCCGATTTCGATCTCGACGGCGTGACTCCGCTGCCGCGCAGCAGGGTTCTGGAGTTGGACAACCAGGCTTCGGCCTTCAACGCCATGCTGATCGGTCTGCGTGCATTCTCGACCTATATTCCGCGCTCGCTGGTGGCCAAGCTGGTGCGCACCGGAGAGGTCGGCATCGCCGAACCGCGCGAAGCGGTCGTCACCGTCATGTTTACCGACATCGTCGGGTTCACCACGCTGTCGGAGCAGATGGACGCCGCAGCCGCGGCCAGGCTGCTGAACCACCACTTCGAGATCCTGTGCGGCGCGGTCGATGCACATGGCGGTACGGTCGACAAGTTCCTGGGCGACGGCATGCTGGCGTTCTTCGGCGCGCCGGATCGTCTGAAGGGCCATGCCGCCGCGGCCGTCCGCGCCGCCGCGGCGATCCGCGAGGAGCTGGACAAGGACAATCTGGAAGCGGCTGGCGAAGGCCGGCCTCCGCTTCATGTCCGCATCGGCATCCACACAGGCTCCGTCATCGTCGGCAATATCGGCGCATCCGATCGCGTGAACTACACAATCGTCGGCGACACCGTGAACATCAGCCAGCGGCTTCAGGAACTCGGCAAGTTGCTCGCACCAGATGCCGCGACCGCCATCGCCATTTCCGGCGAGACTGTTTCGCGGCTCGACGAAAAGTTCGAAACGATCACGGCGGGCAAGCACAGGTTGCGCGGGCGCGGCGAAGCGACGGAAGTCTTTCAGCTTCGCAAAGTCGCGACGTCAGCACCGCCCCGTATGGACGTTCGCCACGCCCAAGCAGGCTAGGGCCATGCCGCTTCCATGCCGTTGATCGGCGGCTTGGAGAAGCCGGCGCGAATGCTGATTCCGGCTAATGTCGACTTCCAAAAAGAGAATTCGGCTCCGCAAGGTCTCGAAAGGGTCATCGGCGTGAATTCGTCCTGCGCGAACGACCTTCCCCTCGGGGTCGCTCAAAGACTCCCATCTTGCGGACCAACCTCACCAAGGCGTCTGGGCTTTAACGTCGGCGATTGTCGTGTGGCGCTTTTTTGATCATCCTATCGAGCGGTTGGAAACTCGTTGGCCTCGAAAACATGGTGATGCACACGGCCGGTGAACATCTTGAGCAGCTCTCCAGTCGCATCGCGGCTCTGAAAGCGAACGTCGGACTGCAGCGCCTTGTTGCAGGCGTCCATGTCGTGATAACGGATGGCGAGCGCCATGGCATAGACGGGGGCGCCCTCATCCCGTGCCGTGCCATCCAGAACGCGCACCTCCTCGGCTCCAGGAAATTGCGTCCACAACGGCACTAGCCTTTCCCTGACAAAGCGCCGGAATTCGCTCTCGCGTCCGGGGTGGATTTCGCCTTCGAACAGGGCGTAGCGAATGATCATGGCGAGGATTTCCTGATTTTCTGCGCTTGGGATGGCCGCCGGCCGGCAAGGGCAGGTCGCGGTGCAATTCGTGGATTTGTCGTGCGAATGCGATGCGGGCGCATCGCGTATTGCGCCCGCATCGCCGGGCGTCCTACTTGCCCCAGATCTTCTTGTATGCGTCGCGGTAGCCATTGCCGGGGTCGAATGCGTTATTCGGCCCACCGTCGAACTCGACATTGTCGGCCGTCACCACATGCAGCGGCGACAGATAGCCCGACCATTTTTCGCCAGCGATGGCGCGGTTCAGCTCGTCGACCAATTGCCAGCCCTGCAAGTTGAGCGGTTCGGCGACGGTCACCTTCTGGAACTGACCGGCGCGAATGCGCTGATAGGCCGATTCCGAACCATCGCCGGCGGCGACATTGATCGGCGCGTCGGTACCGGCTTTGCCGGCGGCGGCAAGTGAGGGTCCCATGAAGTCGAAATAGAGATCGTTGATCGCCAGCGAATGCGTCCAGGCATCGCCGTATTTCTGCAGCAGCGAAGTGGTCAGCTGCGGCATGCGCTGCGAAGTCTCGGCGATCGGCGTGTCGACATATTCGAGCACCTTGCCGCCCAACCGCTCGATCTCCGCCTTCATCTTGTCGGCTTTGGCGATGGCGATGGCGTAGGTCGAATCGGTGAAGATAACGACGCCGGGCTTGCCCTTGGCATCGGCGTAGGCCCAGTCGGCCGCGGCCGTGGAGACTTGCATGGCATCCGTCGACACGTTGGCGAACACGCCGCTTTTCTCGTCGGGCCCGATCACCGGTCCGGCATGCCAGGAGACCAACGGGATACCTGCGACCTTGGCCTGTTCCAGCGCCGGCGCCTGCTCGACCGCGTCAAAACCGTTGATGACGATGCCATTCGGCTTCAACGCCATGGCTTGGCCGAAGGCAGCGGTGCGGCCGCCGATCGAGCCGGCGCCGTCAATCACCTTGACCTCCCAGCCTATCGCCTTGGCTGCTTCCTCGACGCCGTTGGTGACGCCCAGGATGCCGCCGTTCTTGAGGTCGCCGGCGAGCACGACGATCGTCTTGCCTTGCTGCGCCTTCGGACCGGTGGTCGGGCCATCCCAGGCCGTGACCTTCTGCGCATATTTCTGGACGACCGCCATGGCGTCGGCTGTGGCGTCCGCCCGTGCCTGGCCGGCGAACAGGACAGGAGCAGCGATTGTCATGGCCGTCAAGGCGACGGATGATTTCAGGAATGTTCTGCGTTGCATGTTGGTACCTCCCTTGGTTTCAAGAAATTGCATGGTCTTTCAAAACTCGGCTTTCGATTGGAGTTGACGACATGTCACCGGCTGATGTCGCCCGCCACCGGACCAACGCCGGCCGGATGTGCGTTGACGTAGATGGCGTAAAGGGATGTCTGCGCAGTGATGTAGAGGCGGTTGCGCTTGGGACCGCCGAAACAGACATTGGAAACGAGCTCGGGAACCAGGATACGGCCGATCAGGGTTCCGTCCGGCGCATGGACGCGCACCGAGTCGGCGCTGGAGGCCCAGATGTTGCCGTCGCGATCGACGCGAAAACCATCGAAGAGGCCTGCCCCGCACTCGGCGAAGATGCCGCCTGCGCGCGCCGACCGGCCATCGGCGGCAAGGTCATAGGCCTTGATCGCGCGCGGCAGGCCGGGCACATGGCTGGCGCCGCTGTCCGACACGTAGAGGATCGTCTCGTCGGGCGAAAAAGCCAGGCCGTTCGGCTGCACCATGTCGGTGACAACGGCGCTCACCTCGCCCGAAAGCTCATCGAACCGGTAGACATGGGAGCCGCCGATCTCCGCTCTGGCGATCTTGCCCTCGTAGTGGCTTTGGATGCCGTAGACCGGGTCGGTGAACCAGATCGTACCGTCGGATTTGACCACCACGTCATTGGGTGAATTGAACCGCTTGCCTGCAACGGTTTCGACAAGCGTCTGCCAACGCCCGTCATGCTCGAGCCGGGAGACACGGCGCCCGCCATGCTCGCAAGCAACGACGCGGCCTTCGCGGTCGAGTGTGTGGCCGTTCTGGTAATTACAATGGGCCTCGAAGATGCTGACGGAACCATCGCTTTCGTCGTAGCGCAGCAGCCGATCGTTCGGGATGTCCGACCACAGCAAATGCCTTGCGGCCGGGACGTACACCGGTCCTTCCGCCCAACGGCTACCGGTCCATAGCCGTTCGAGCTTGGCATGCCCGATCATCAGCTTGCCGAACCGATCGTCGAGAACCTCGTAGTCGTTCATTCCATGATCCACGGGTTTGGCTCGATTTGTCACTTCGAGGGCTGCGCGACGGTCTTGGTCCGGTTTCTTTGCGCTGCGCCGCGCTTGCGCTGGGCGTAGCCGGCTATGCCTATGGCGACGAGCAGCGTGACGCCGTTGAACAATGGCTCGACGAAGAACGAGCCGCCGAACTGCTGGATACCGGAAATGCCGACCGCCAGGATGATGACGCCCGTCATCGTGCCCCAGACGTTGACTCGTCCAGGCTTGATCGTGGTCGAGCCGAGAAAGGCGCCGACGAGAGCCGGCAGCAGATACTCCAGTCCGACGCTGGCTTGGCCAATGCGAAGCTTGGAGGCGAGCAACACTCCTGTCAGCGCCGTCAGGAAGCCCGAGGAGATGAACGCCCCAATGACGAAGCGGCGCACCGGAATGCCATTGAGAGCAGCCGCCTTCGGGTTGGCGCCGATGGCATAAACGTAGCGGCCGATCGGCAGATATTCGAGAATGATCCACAGTGCGACGGCGATGCCAAGCACGTAGAGGCCGGTGATCGGCAGCCCGAACACCATCGTGCCGTTGAGCGCGTAGAAGCCGTTGGGCAACACGCCGACAACCTGCCGGCCGCCAGTGTGCCAAAGCGCCAAGGAATAGAGCACGGTGCCGGTGCCCAGCGTGGCGATGAAAGAGTCGATGCGGGCGACTTCGACCAGCAGGCCGTTGAGGAAGCCGGTCGCGGCGCCGAGAACCAGCACTATCATCACTGCCAGCGGCCACGGAATGCCGAACATGGTCTGCAGACTGATGGCCAGGATGTGCCACAGCACAATGCCGTAGCCGACGGTGAGGTCGATGCGTCCCGACGCCATCGGGATCATCGCCGCCAGCGACAACAGCGCAATAATCGCCTTGTCGGAGATGATCGAGCGCAGGTTAAGCAGCGTCGGGAACGTGTTCGGCAGCAGGATCGAAAACAACAGGATCAGCAACACCGTCAGGATAACCAGCCCGTAGACCGGCAGCAGCCGGATGACCTTCTGCCCCATGGACAAATCAGCCATCTCGCCGCGGGTCGGTTCGAGGGCGCTGGATTCGATCGATTGCATGAGTTCGCTCCCAGAAAGATCAGGCGGCTTCGGAAGCCGATGCCGCGGTGATCACGGCCGATGTGGTGAGGTCTTTGCCGGTGAGTTCGCGAACGATCTGTCCTCGCGAAAACACCAAAGCGCGGTGGCAGATGTGGGCAATCTCCTCGAAATCAGTCGACACCACGACGACGGCGAGGCCGGCTTCAAGCGCGCGGCCGATCAGCCGATAAATCTCTGCCTTGGCGCCGACATCGACGCCGGCGGTCGGATCCTCGGCGATCAGCAATGTACGGCCGGTGTGGAGCCAGCGCCCGACGACCACCTTTTGCTGGTTGCCACCCGACAGCGCCTCTATCGGCAGGTTCGGATCGTTGGGGCGCAGCCCGACGGAACTGCCGATCGCCTGCGCCAGCGCAGCCTCCCTGTGAGGCGCAAGGAAGGAAAACAGGCCGCGCTTGCCGGCGCCGGGATTGAGGAAACTGTTCTCACGGATCGACAAGGATCCAGCGATTGATTCTTCGGTCCTGTCACGCGCGATCAGGCCGATGCCGGACGACATCGCCGCGATCGGGCTGGACAGGTCCGGCACAGCCCCGCGGATCGTCACCGTGCCGGAAAAGGCCTGGCAGCCAAACAGCGCCCGGCCAACCAGTTCCTGCCCGGCGCCGCGCAGGCCGACCAGGCCGAGCAACTCACCCTTGCGCACGTCGAAAGACACCGGGCCGGCACCGGCGCAGACCAGGTCGCGGACAGCACAGATCGTCTCGCCGGCCTGCGTTTGAGCCTTGCTGAAAACCTGGCTGACCGGACGGCCGACGATCATCTCGACCAGTTCGTCCGGTTTTGTGTCGGCGACTTTCTTCTCGCCGACCAGCCTGCCGTCGCGCAGCACGGCGACGCGATCGGCGATGCGGAAAATTTCATCGAGGCGATGCGAGACATAGATCATGCCGACGCCGCGCTGCTTGAGCGGACGGATGGCGTCGAACAGCCGCTCGACCTCGTCGGCGGGAAGGCTGGCGGTCGGCTCGTCGAGCACCAGCACATCGGCCTCGGTAGCCAAGGCGCGAGCGATGGCGACCAGCGACTTTTCTGTACGGGTCAGATCCTGGACCCGTGTCGTCGGGTCGAAGTCACAGCCGACCAGCTTGAGAGCCTCATGCGCCCTCGCCTCGGTCGATCGCCAGTCGATGAGCCCGGAGCGCAGCGAAAAGCCTTGGGCCAGGCCGACATTCTCGCCGACCGTCATCCATTCGATAAGACCGAGATCCTGGTGAATGAAGGCGACGGGCTGGCGCTGGTTCGGCCGCGGCGGGCGATGATGGTAGGGCTCGCCGCGAAACAGGATTTGGCCGCCATCCGGCCGATAGATGCCGGCGAGCGTCTTGATCAGCGTCGACTTGCCGGCGCCATTCTCGCCGAGCAGCGCCAGGATCTCGCCCTTGTGCAGATCAAGCGTCACGTCGGAGAGCGCGCGGGTGCCGCCGAACTCCTTCGTAATTGACTTGAACTCGATCAGTTTTTGCTCGGTCACAATGCGTTCCTCCCGAGATCGCCCAAATGATGTTATCGATAACATTTCTAGGCGTCAAGCATCAAAGAATAAGGCCAACGGATCAGCTGGTCTTGCCGTCGAGCAGACGCATCATCTCGGCCGAATCGTTCGGCCCCAATCCAGCGGCGCAGAGCAGGCGATGGATCTCGACCACCTGCCCGGTCATCGGCATCGGCGTCTTGGTTTTCAGCGCGAAGGCCTGCAGCGAATCCAGATCCTTCAGCATGTTGTCGATGCGGCCGGTCGCCGAAAAATCCCGGGCAGCGAATTTTGCCATGAATTCCTGCATGATGCTGGAATCGGCCCGCCCGCCCTTGAGTGCCGCGGGGATTGCCTTCGGGTCTACGCCGCCGGCTTCGGCAAGCTTCACGGCTTCGGCGACAGCCTGGAACAGTACGGCGCAGAACAGCTGGTTGATCAGCTTTGTCGTCTGCCCCGCCCCACTCGGCCCCATCAGTGTGTAGTTGGTGCAGAGATGCCGCATCACCGTGCGCGCCTGTTCGAAGTCTTCAGCCTCGCCACCCGCCATGACTGTCAGCCTGCCGGCCAGCGCGCCGGGAACGCCGCCCGAAAGCGGGCAGTCGAGCCATTTCATGCCGGTCTCGGCTGACAGCTTCCTGGCCATCTGCGCGGTGTCGACGGGATCGATCGACGACATGTCGATCAGCAGCTTTTCCGACGACGCCGCAGCCGCGACACCACCATCGCCAAACACCACCGAACGCACGATATCGGCATGGTTGAGACTGAGGACGACGAAGCTGCTCGCCCGCGTTGCTTCCGCCGCCGACGCGGCGGCAACCGCACCCCTTGCAGTCAGCGCGGCGACCTTGGCCTTGTCCAGATCGAACACCGTCACGGCTTGCCCGGTCTCGATCAGGCGGGTGGCGATCGCCGACCCCATGATGCCGGCGCCGACAACGGCGACTTTTGCTGGTTGCGTCATTTCAACGTGCCTTTCTTTGATCTGGCAGGGCCGACCCCAAATGTACCCAGACCCTGCAACACTCTATCGGCAATCGTGTCGACAGGCGCCTCGATGTCCACTGTGACCACCAGCTTCTCGTCACCTGGATGCTCCAGTGTGGCGAACTGGCTGTCGAGCAGCGCCGGCGGAAAGAAGTGGCTGCGGCGCTCGGCGAGCCTGGCTTGCAACACCGCACGTGAACCGTCCAAAAATACGAAAAGCACGGGCCCAATGGCACCATCGCGAAGACGATCGCGATACGATTTCTTCAGCGCCGAGCAACTCGCGACGAGCCCGCGTCCTTCCTCATGGGCATGGCGCAAGGCTGAGCCCAACAGGTCCAGCCAAGGCCAACGATCCTCGTCGGCAAGCGGTATGCCCGCCGACATTTTCTCGACATTCCCGCGGGGGTGCAGCGCGTCGCCTTCGACAAAAGCGAGCCCTAGACGAGCCGCGATCGCGATGCCAATGCTGGTCTTGCCGCAGCCGCTGACACCCATCACGACGATGGACCAGGACTCAGAGGCAGGTTGTGATGCCGCCATCGACATAGAGCGTGTGTCCATTGACAAAGGACGAGGCCGGTGCAGCCAGAAAGATCGCCGCGCCGACCAGTTCGCCGACATCGCCCCAACGACCCGCCGGTGTGCGGTTGGTCAGCCAGGCTGAAAACTCGGGATTGTCGACCAGCGCCTGGTTGAGCGGCGTCTTGAAGTAACCGGGCGCAATGGAATTGATCTGCAAGCCGTGCTTCGCCCAATCGGCACACATGCCGCGCGTCAGGTTGCGCACAGCGCCTTTCGTGGCTGTATAGGGGGCGATGTTCGTTCGGGCCAGTTCGCTCTGCACCGAGGCGATATTGATGATCTTGCCGCGCCGCCGCGGGATCATGTGCCGCGCCACCGCTTGTCCCACGAAGAACACGCTGGAGATGTTGGTGCGCAAGAGTTCCTCCCATTTGTCGGCGGGGAAATCCTCGAGCGGCATTCGGAACTGCATGCCGGCATTGTTGATAAGAATATCGATGGCGCCGATCGTCGCCTCGATATCCGCGACGCCGTTCGCCACCGCTGCATGATTGGTGACGTCGAAGACGGCGCTATGGACCTTGTATCCCTTCGCTGTCAGTGCATCCGCAGCTGTTTTGACCTTTTCGGCGCTGCGTCCGTTGAGCACGATTTCGGCGCCGTGCTGCGCCAACCCCTCGGCCAGCGCCAGGCCGATCCCCTGTCCCGAGCCGGTGACCAGCGCCCGCATGCCGGTCAAATCGAATAATGAACTGCCCAAATGCTCCTCCTGAGCAATGTTTCCTGAGCGGCCACGATTTCCAACGCACTGCCGCCAGTCCCTATTGACATGAATGTTATCGATAACATAGTCAATGGAAAAATGAGTTCGCACAGGAGACGACGCCGTGACCGACATTTTGATGACAGGTCCCTATCCCGATTGGGACATGGGAGATCTTGAGGCGAAATATCGCGTCCACAAACTTTGGCAGTCCGAGGACAAGGACGCGTTGCTCTCAAGCCACGCCGGCGCGATCCGCGCCATAGCTACGCGCGGCGAGCTTGGCGCAAGTGCTGCGCTGATGAGAAAGCTGCCGCAGCTCGAAATCGTTTCCTGCTATGGCGTCGGCACCGACGCCATCGACCTTGCCTATGCCAGTGCGAACGGCATTCGTGTCACCAATACACCTGATGTTCTAACCGAGGACGTAGCCGATATCGGGATCGGGCTGCTGCTCGCCGTGGCGCGAAAAATCCCGCAGGCCGACGCCTATGTACGCGATGGAAGCTGGCGCAAGGGCAATATGGGGCTGGTCACGCGTGTCTGTGGAAAAAGGCTGGGCATTGTCGGCATGGGCCGCGTCGGTGCGGCGGTGGCGAAGCGCGCCGCTGCATTCGACTGCACGATTTCCTATTTCGACAACCGCAAGCGCGACGATCTTCCTTATACTTTTGTCGGCGATCTGGTCGAACTGGCGCGCGAGAGCGAATTTCTGATCGTAACGCTCGCCGGCGGCGAAAGCACAAAACACATGATTAATGCGTCGATCCTGGCAGCGCTTGGAGCAGACGGTATCGTCATAAATATTTCGCGCGGCAGCACGATCGACGAGACCGCGTTGCTCGCGGCCCTGGAATCCAGTGCCATCAAGGGTGCCGGGCTCGACGTGTTCTGGAACGAGCCAACCATCGACGAGCGCTTCCTGAAGCTTACCAACGTCGTGCTGCAACCGCACCACGCCAGCGGCACGGTGGAAACCCGCAAGGCCATGGGTCAGCTCGTTCGCGATAATCTCGCGGCCCACTTCGGCGGACAGACCTTGCTCACACCGGTCGTCTGAGAAGGGATCACATCATGAAGTCGATCGTCATCCACGCGGCAAAAGACCTGCGGATTGAGGAGACCGATCCGGGCTCCCCTGGCGCCGGACAGGTCGAGATCGCGGTCGAGGCTGGCGGCATCTGCGGCTCGGACCTGCATTATTACAACCATGGCGGCTTCGGCGCGATCCGCCTTCGTGAACCCATGATTCTTGGCCATGAGGTTGCGGGCACGGTGCGGGCCCTCGGCGACGGCATCTCCACACTTGCGGTCGGCGATCGCGTGGCGATCTCGCCCAGCCGAGCCTGCAATGCCTGTCGCTACTGCCTGCAAGGCATGCAGAACCAGTGCCTCGACATGCGCTTCTATGGCAGCGCCATGCCGATGCCGCACATCCAGGGCGCCTTCCGCCAGCGCCTGATCGCCGAGGCGTGGCAGTGCCACAGAATAGCCGACCACATCTCCATCAACGAAGCCGCTTTCGCCGAGCCCTTCGCGGTGACGCTGCATGCCATGAACCGCGCCGGCTCGCTGCTCGGCAAGCGGGTTCTGGTCACCGGCTGCGGGCCGATCGGCGCGCTTTGCATCCTCGCCGCACGAGCCCACGGCGCACGCGAGATCGTCGCCACCGATGTCATGGAGGGCGTGCTGGCGAAGGCCCTGGAGATCGGTGCCGACCGGACGATCAATGTCGCGACAAACAGCGAAGAGCTCGCCGCCTACAATGTCGACAAGGGTAGTTTCGACATGATGTTCGAGGCCTCCGGCAATGAACGCGCGGTGCGTGCAGGGCTCGATGTCCTGAAGCCACGCGGCGTGCTCGTGCAGCTCGGTCTCGGCGGCGATCTGTCAATCCCGCAGAACCTCATCGTCGCGAAAGAGATCGAGATGCGGGGCACTTTCCGTTTCCACGAGGAGTTTGCGCTCGCCGTCGACCTGATCAATCGCCGCCGGGTGGATGTCAAACCGCTACTGACGGGCATCTATCCTCTCGACGAGGCGGTCGCGGCTTTCGACATCGCCGGTGACCGGAACAAATCCATGAAGGTTCAGATCGCGTTCTGAAGATCCTTCGGTTGCGCTGGAGGCGCATCGGCACATCGCATGAAATCACGTCGGCGCCAACCGCCGCCAAGGCGGCGTGTGCCACATCGAAATCCTGCTCGCCGGTTCCCGACCCGACGCCGATGCCGCCCGCAAGGCGTCCGCCGAAGCGGATCGGCAAGCCCTCGGGCAAATTGGTCACGCCGCCCTGCGATGCGATACCGGCTGAGAGCGCCGCTTCGAACGCCATGCCGCCAGTAGCGGCGTTTATTGACGCTGCGGTGCGCGCCTTCGCCTGTGCCGAACGCATGCTGAGGAACCGCGCGCCATCCATGCGCAGACTGGCGAGGACTTCGCCGCTCGCATCGACGACCACGAGACATTACGGCACGCCCATCGTAACGGCGCGCGCTGCTCCGGCTGCAACGGCTTTCAAAGCACCGTCATGCGTGAGGGTGATGGTCTCGCGAAACATCGCTGCTGGGCTGCCCTTCGCTGCGTTTGAATCGATGCAGGAACTCAGGTGCTTTCGCGCTCGACGACGCGATAGCTTGTGAGGACGATTTCTTCGCCGTGTCGTTTCTCGTCGCCTCGGATCACCTGGATCAATCTGCGGGCGGCCTGTTGCCCGATGCCGTAGCAGTCGACATTCACGGTGGTGATGCCGGGATGGCAAAAGGCGGCTACCTCGTAGTCGCCGAAGCCGGCAATGGCGATGTCCTGCGGGATCCGCATGCCCCGGCGCTTGCATTCCATCAGTGCGCCGAAGGCCGAAAGGTCCGAAACGCAGAGTACGGCTTGCGTGTCCGGCCAGCGCTCCAGCATGCTGACGACGGCCTGGCCTCCCTGCTCGATGGATATCGGCGGCACGCCAAAGGAAACGAGGCGCCCAGTTGGCAGGCCGAGTTCCTCAATGGCTCTGACAAAGCCTTCGCGCCGTTGGCTGCCGCGCGTGTCGCGCGAGGTCGTGCCACCGATGTAACCGAATTTATTGTAGCCTTTTCTGGCCAGCGTCTTGACGAGAAGCCCCATCGCCTCTTCGTTGGAGAATCCGACCACCTGATCGATGGGTTTCGCCGGCAACTCCCAGGTTTCGACTACAGGGATACCCGCGTTTTTAAGAAGCCGGCGGGCGCGCTCCGTATGGGCGCCGCCGGTCAGAATGATGCCTTCGGGCCGCCGACGGAGCATCGCTTCGATCAGCTTTTCCTCCTTCTCGACCGTATAGTCGGTGTAGCCGAGCAGAAGCTGGAGTCCCGTGCTCTCCAGTTCATCCGTTATGCCGCGCGCCGTATCGGCGAAGTTGGAATTGTTGAGTGATGGAACCATCGCGGCAACAAATCCAGTCTTGCGCGAGGACAGGCTGCCGGCCGATTGGTCGAGCACGTAGCCGAGGTCGTTGACCGCGACCATGATCTTTTCCCGCGTGGCCTTGGAAACGAGGCTGCCCTCTTTCAGGGCGCGTGAAACCGTCATGGTGGACACACCTGCCCGCCGCGCCACGTCGACCATCGTCGGGGCGTGGCTCTCGCCCGGTCTCGATGAGGCTGCCTTGGCCATCATGCCGCTCCACCAGCCGGCAGCGATGTGCCCAAGCAAAACGCTGGACACTCGGGCACAAGGTCTCTGCGGCGTCCGGCATCGCTCATGAACCACCCGTTGGAATCAACTTCACGCAAGGTATGTTATCGATACCATATCAAAAGACAACAGCCACATACGGCCCAAGCGTAAACATGGTCATGAGCACCGGTTTGGGCCGCGATCACACTTTGGCTCTACTGCCGACGACGATTGCCGAATGAGGTCCGCCCGACAGGACCGGACACCGTTTCTTCGATGCCTGCCGGGCGTGGGTGCGCCAGCTCTGTCAGCCAGCCCATAGCGAGCAAGTCGACGGTGTAGGCGACGGGATCAGGAGCAGCAGGGCAGGAACGCCCGCCATTGGGATGCCGGCACCACACGATAGACCGCCTTCATGTAGTTGGCGCTCCCGAGCAGATAGATCGCCGGTCCGCCAGTGAGGATCAGGACTTAGGTTAGGCCGTCTTGAGCGGATCATGGGAATGCGCCAGCACCAGATCGTTGCCGACGGCGGCGGCGATGACCTCGCCGACCAGGATCCCGCGGGCATAACGAGGCCTATCTGCCGAATTGTCGGAGGTTAGGAACTCTTCCGCCGAGGAGAACGACTTCGCGTTGAAACCGAACGCTCTAAGCAGGTCTGGCAGGGACTCGCGCACGGATTCATCGTCGTCGACGACAGACACGAGTGGTTGCACAACTTTTCATCGAATCCCCGCTGAACTCTGCGCATTGCCCATAGCCGATGCGCGCACGGTGCCGACCTCGCGAAGCCCTTCCCCGAAGTACTCCGGGATGGAGAATGAGAACGTAGCACCCGGGCCACGGTTCCGTTCAGCCCACAGGCGTCCGTTATGGCTCTCTATGATGGTGCGGCTGACGGACAACCCGATCCCCATGCCCTCGCTCTTGGTTGTATAGAACGCCTCGAAGAGGCGCGCCGTTCCTTCCGGCCCGAAACCAACGCCGGCGTCCTGTACGGAGAGGTGCACGTGATCGTCCAATTCGGTTCTGATCACCAGCTGCTTCGGGCGGTCATCGACGCCGCTCATCGCATCGGAAGCGTTCCGCAGCAGGTTTATGATTACCTGTTGAAGCTGGACCCGGTCACCGCCGACCGGCGGAAGCCCGTCGGCGAACTCGGTGTGCAGCACCACCCGGTTTCGTTGAAGATCGCCGGACGACAGTGCAATCACCTCTCGCGCAGCCTCGTTCAGATCAATTGGTTCGATCGTTGGGGACCGTTTGCTGAAAAGCGCGCGCAATCGTGCAATCACGTCCGCCGCACGATTGCCGTCGCGGATGGTGCGGCGCGCGGTTTCTTGCGCGACCTCGATGTTTGGCGGGTCGGCCGCCAGCATGCGAAGGCACGTGCTGGCATTGGTAATGAGGCTGATTGACCTCATGCGCGATCGAGCCCGTTATTGCGCCGAGGCTCATTATCCTCGTGAGGTGGGCGAGTTCCGACCTAAGTTTGTCGTGCGCCTGCGCCAACAGCCGGCTTTGTGTCACGTCCTGAACCGCGCCAACGCATTCCAGTCGACCGGTATCGTGCTTTATCACGCGGCCGAATACTCTGACGTGTTTAATCCTGCCATCAGCCATGAGAAGCCTGATGTCGTATTCGGGATTGTCCCGACCGGAGCGCACCCGACGGGCGGCTGCACGATGCCAACAGCCTTGATCGTCGCCAGCAGCAGGGGGCCTGCGGGCTGGACTTGGAACGGCGCGCCTTGTCGGGATTGTCCTTGAGCGAGCGCGGATCAACGAATTTCAGTTCCATTGGAATGCTCCTGGAGGGTTGCGGACGCGGCCTTTTCACCGGTCCTTTCTCGTCTTCTTTCCGAAGACATCACCCGGCCCGCGGAGCGGGCGGGCCGGTGCAACTGCCTGGTGAGCTTCCCTGCCCGGCAGGCCAAGCGGGGCTTTCAGCCCTGCGCCGGACGACGCGGCCGGGATTGCGAGGCTGGCGGTTGAGCGTCAGCGCCACCGGTCCGACCGATCAGCGAGCGGGTTTTCCTTGCCCCCCATTTTCCTCTCCCCACGCTGTCCAAATCTGCTGGGCGGAGCGCTCACGCCTGACGGAGCTTGAAACCCGTGTATATTATGGCAATATACACTGATGATCGAATGGGAACGGATTGCCGGCTTCGACTGGGATGCGGGCAACGCCCGCAAGAGCATCGACAAGCACGACGTCAGCCAGGCCGAGGCGGAACAGGTGTTCTTCAACGAGCCGTTGCTGACCGTTCCCGACGCAAAGCACAGCGCCATCGAGCAACGAATTCATGCTCTGGGGCGCACCGATGATGGAAGGCTGCTGCACATCACCTTCACGCTTCGGGACAAGGACACCAAGATCCGGGTGATTTCCGCCCGGGATATGAGCCGCAAGGAGCGAGGCTACTATGACCAAGACAGCTAAGCCGGTTCCGACCTTTGCATCGGAGGCCGAGGAGCGCGCCTTCTGGGAGTCCAACGACTCCAGTGAGCATGTCGATTGGAGCAAGGCAGAGCGGGTCCGCCTGCCCAACCTCAAGCCGTCGTCGACCTCGATCTCGTTGCGGCTGCCCAATAGCCTGCTCGAACGGATCAAGGTCGCGGCGAACAAGCGCGACGTGCCCTATCAGTCCCTTATCAAGACCTGGCTGTCCGAGAAGATTGACGCCTCTCGAGGCTAAGGAGGCCGGCCTTAAGCCGCCTCTACCTCTCCCGGGTAACGAGCGGCAATGCCGATCTTGACAGGATGACGAGCGGGGGCTTCTTCCGCGACAGCGTTACGCTGGTCAGCGGCGCGACCGGCACCGGCAAGACGCTGCTGGTGACCAATTTCCTGGCCGGTGGCGTCGCGGCCGGCGAACGCTCCTTACTGGTTGGCTACGAAGAAAGCCGCGGTCAGCTCATTCGCAACGCGCGCAGTTGGGGTGTCGATTTCGAGACGATGGAAGCGGAAGGCGGGCTCAAGGTCGTGTGTCTCTGTCCGGAGGCGCAAAGCCTTCCCGACCATCTGCTGATGATCCGTCAATTGGTCGAGGAATTCAAACCGGATCGGCTTGCCATCGACAGCTTTTCCGCGCTCGAACGCATTGCGCCGGAGACCGGCTTTCGCGAGTTCCTGATCAGCCTCACATCCTTCGTCAAGAAACGGGAAATCGCTGGACTTTGCACCGCGACGGACAAGTCGCTGGTCGGCGGCCATTCGGCGAGCGAACAGCACATCTCGACGCTGACCGACTCCATCATCCTTTTGCGCTACATTCAGAAAGCACAGTTCATGCATCGCGGCCTCATGGTGCTGAAGATGCGCGGCAGCGAACACGACAAGCAGATCAGACGCTTCACGATCGATGGCGGCGGAATGCATCTCGGCCAGCCGATAGAGGGCGCGCCGGATGTCTTCGGCGGTTCCGCGACGAACGATCCGTCATAGTCATACCTGTGAGGAGGCCAGAATGATGACGCGGAGCGCGGCGGAAATTTCCGACCTGACCGATGATCCGCAGCTGACCAGCATCAGCCAGCTCAGTTTCCGTCTCCTGATCGAGAACACGGCCGACGGTGTCCTCGTCGTCGATCTTTCGGGAGCGGTTCTCTTCGCATCGCAGCCGGCATCGTTCATGACTTCAACAATCTGATCGCCGTCTTCGAATCCGGCCTCCGGCAGTTGACAAAGCAGCTTGCGGAGAATCCCGCCGATCCGAAAATCGGTACGCTGATCGAGGAGATGCTGAAGCGCACGCGAAATGGCGGCGCGCTGACGCAGCAGTTGCTCGCCTTCTCCCGGCGTCAGTCCCTGGAGCCCGAAAAGGTCGATCTCAACCAACATATTGGATCGCTCACCGCTCTGCTGGAGCGGACCCTCGGCCGCGACATCAGGATCGAGCGTCATCTCGATCCAGCGCTCGGTCCGGTTCTCATCGACGCCAATCAGCTCGACGTCGCCATTCTCAACCTGGCGGTCAACGCCAGGCAACTCGCCCGCAACGAAAGGGTTCCATCAGGACGTCGGAATATTTAGTATAATTTCTGAGCGGGAGATCGCATAACTGGCTCGCGCGAAGACCCCCCGTGTCACGTTTGCCGCAGCATTATCCTCGCTCCTTGAACTGAAGATTTGTGTCGGTCTGGCGTCGGCGTTGCACATCGTGAACGTTGGAATGCTTCTGTCCAATGTTTGCTCACGCTGTGATGCCGATAGGGCAGGCTCTTGCGGCAGCGTGCCGCAAGGCCGCGACGAATGAAACGCCGGCCCAGTTCAACCCGCGCGACGTCGTTCAAAGCTGGGGGGATCGATCTCCATCAAGCGGTCTGCGGCCTCGACCGCAGTTCGTATCCTGCTGCACAGCGC
>NZ_JAMYNL010000022.1:0-89534 GCF_040319065.1 Mesorhizobium sp. M0968 | reverse complement strand
AGCATTTTCCAGGCGCCAAGACCTTCATCACCATGATGAACATGGGATCCCCGACCAATCCGGATTTTACCAACACCTACAATCCGGCCAACACGCATATCGACTATTTTGGAATAGACCCCTATCCGGTGCGCACGGGAACGGACACGGTCGACTACGACATGATCGACCGAGCCGTGGCTGCAGCGGTGAAATCCGGCATCCCGATCAGCAACATCGTTCCGGTCTATCAGGCCTTCGGTGGCGGCAATTGGGAGACTTCCGATGGCGGCAGACAGGTCATGCCCACCGCCGAACAGATGCAAATCATGATCGATCATTGGGCCAAGCTGGTTCCGTCACCCGCCTTCGACTATACCTACAAATGGGGAACGCAGAACGGCGACACCGCATTAGAGAGCTCTCCGGAACTACAAGCCGTTTTCCGGGAGCACAACCTCGCAACGACTGGGACCGAACCGCCTCCAGTCGACACAAGCGACACCTTGTATGGCACCAGCGGCGACGATGTGTTTCACGGCGCCGGCGGCCACACGATGATCGGCTATGGCGGCAATGACACCTATTATGTCGATGACATCCGCGACAAGGAGATCGAGGCCGCGGGCGGCGGTACCGACAAAGCATTCGCCTCCGTAAGTCATGCGCTTGCGGCCGGATCGGAAATCGAACTTCTCGCCACCAACAGCCCGTCCGGCACCACGGCGATCAACCTGACCGGCAATGCGTTCGCCCAGACTATCCAGGGCAATGCCGGCGCCAATGTCATCAACGGCGCCGGTGGGGCCGATACGTTGGTCGGCTATGGAGGCAATGACACCTACTATGTAGACAATGCCGGCGACAGGGTGTTCGAGGTGGTGGGCGGTGGTACCGACAACGTGCTCGCCTCGGCAAGCTTTGCGCTTGTGCACTCGGCAGGCTCTCAGGTCGAGCTTCTTGCCACCACAAACCCCTCCGGCACCGCAACAATCAATCTCGTCGGCAATGAGTTCGCCCAGACGATCCAAGGCAATGCCGGTGCCAATTACATCAACGGTATGGGTGGCGCCGACACGCTGACCGGCTATGGTGGCAATGACACTTACCTCGTCGATAATGCCGGCGACAGGGTGGTTGAAGCGGCCGGCGGCGGCGGCGACAGAGTATTTTCCTCGGTGAGCTATGCTCTTTCGGCCGGCTCGCAGGTCGAGCTTCTTGCCACCACAAGTCCTTCAGGTACGGGAGCAATCAATCTCACTGGCAACGAGTTTACCCAAGCCATCCAGGGCAATGCCGGCGCCAATGTCATCAATGGTGGCGGCGGTGCTGACATCTTGACCGGTAACGGAGGCAATGATGCCTTCGTGTTCAACAGCGCTCTTGGAGCCGGCAATATCGACAAGGTCACCGACTTCAACAAGCTCCAGGACAAGATCCAGCTCGACGACGCCGTTTTTGCCGGGCTTAAATTGGGCGGCCTTTCATCCGACGCTTTCTTTGCTGGCACGGCTGCGCATGATAGCTCCGACCATATCATCTACAACAGTTCAACAGGAGCGCTCTCTTTCGACAGCGACGGGATCGGTGGCGCAGCTCAAATACAGTTCGCCACTCTCTCTCCAGGTCTGTCGCTTACGGCAGGTTCGTTCCTTGTGATCTGAACGACCCGGAACGGCGGACCTTCAATTCGAGACGGTCCGCCGCTTTATCTTTGTTCAAGCACCGGATTTTTCCAAAGCGGGATGCCCATTTCTGGCTGATGCTCAACCTTCGTCACCCAGCGGGTTCGAGTTGTGTGCGTCAAGTTCAGCAAAATGGCGTGGCATTGCGGTGACGTCGGCGTGTCCGCCGCGCAGCCCCCGTGTTTAGCGGAGCGGCGGACACATGACGGTGCTCAGGCGGCCAAGGCCCTCAGGCTCTCCAGCTGGGAACCGCCCTACTCTCACCTTTTGGGCGGTTTCCTAAATTGATTTGATCTCGATCACGGAGATCTGCCGACCGATACCAGGTGACGAGCGCGCAGATGCCTACGAATTGTCCACAGCTAATTGGTTGGGCAGTGAAACTGTGGAGGGGCCCGGAGTCAGAGGTTAACGTCATTTTGAATTTCCGTACGAAAGTTGACGTCTAACGCATTAAAATCTATAAATGTATAGCCATTATAAAAATATCGAGGAACTTCAAAAACTACAGCGCCTTCAAAATAAAGTCGCAATTATGGCATCATTCTGACATCAGAAGACAATAAGCATCTTGTCCTAAGTCGCTGCTGTCAAAATAAGTCACAATCCGTGCAGCATTCCTACAAACGGTCAATGATTCTATCGACGGGTGTCTGTATGTGATTTGGCGCTAATATACGCCGTCTGTAGGTAGACGCCGGGCGCTATCGAAATCAGAAAAAGGAATATTGGATGGCAACTCTGCATTATACGTCGGGTGGATCCGCCACCGAAATCGCAACTGCCGGCTTCAATCTGGCTGACGTTCAGTACGCTTCGCAAGTCGACGCGTTGCCGGACGGCATGAAGGGTCTGGTGTACCTCAACGAGCACGAGGGCGTAACTTCATCCTTCATCGAGAAAATGACCCCCTTCCTCGGCAATCCGAATGTGTTCGGATTCTATCTGGTTGACGAGCCCGATCCCACGGGCAGGTGGGGCACCTATGCAACCGCCGAGAACCTGAAGGCGGAATCCGACTGGATCCATGAGCATTTTCCAGGCGCCAAGACCTTCGTCACCATGATGAATATGGGATCCCCTACCAATCCGGATTTTACCAACACCTACAATCCGGCCAACACGCATATCGACTATTTTGGAATAGACCCCTATCCGGTGCGCACGGGAACGGACACGGTCGACTACGACATGATCGACCGAGCCGTGGCTGCAGCGGTGAAGTCGGGCATCCCGATCAGCAACATCGTTCCGGTCTTCCAGGCCTTTGGCGGCGGCAATTGGGAGACTTCCGATGGCGGCAGACAGGTCATGCCCACCACCGAACAGATGCAAACCATGATGGATCATTGGGCCAAGCTGGTTCCGTCACCCGCCTTCGACTATACCTACAAGTGGGGAACGCAGAACGGCGATACCGCGCTTGAAAGCTCCTCGGAACTGCAAGCCGTTTTCCGGGAACACAACACCACTACCGCTGCGGCCTCAGACATCACCAGCAGCGACAGCAGTGCTGCTGCGCCCGCGTCCGACGCCGCCACCAGCGATAGCAGCTCGACTGTGACTGCGCCTTCCCATGCCGCAACCGGCGATAGCAGCTCGACTGCGACCGCGCCTTCCCATGCCGCCACCGGCGATAGCACCAGCGATGGCAGCTCGACCGCGACGGCACCTTCGCACCTCATCGCAAGCGATGGCAGTTCGACTGCGACCGCCGCCGGCGCCACCACGAGCGATGGCAGCTCGACTGCCGCCCCTTCCCATGCCGCCACCGGCGATAGCACCAGCGATGGCAGCTCGACCGCGACGGCGCCTTCGCACCTCATCGCAAGCGATGGCAGTTCGACTGCGACCGCCGCCGCCAGCGCCACCACGAGCGATGGCAGCTCGACTGCGACCGCCCCTTCCCATGCCGCCACCGGCGATAGCACCAGCGATGGCAGTTCGACTGCGACCGCCGCCGGCGCCACCACGAGCGATGGCAGCTCGACTGCGACCGCCCCTTCCACCGGCGATAGCACCAGCGATGGCAGCTCGACCGCGACGGCGCCTTCGCACCCCATCGCAAGCGATGGCAGTTCGACTGTGACCGCCGCTTCCCCCTCCGACCGCGGCGGTTTTCACGCTCTGACCGATCTGTTCGGCAGCAACGACACCAGCCATGATACTGCCGGCGACAAGGGAGGCAGCAGCGTTGACCGGGTGCTGGCCGCGTTGAGCCCCGCGCTTTCGTCCGGCTCGGAGCTTGCCGCGACCAGCAGCCCATCCGAGAAAACGGCAACCAGCCTGACCGGCCACGGGTTCGCCCAACTGCTCCAGGGCAACGAAAATGCCGGCGCCGGTGTCCACAAGAGCGCCGTCGCCGACCTGACATCCGGTCACGGCAACGATGCCTTCGACTTCAGCAAGCTTCAGGACAAAGTCCAGCTCGACCACTCCGCGCTTGCCGACCTCAAGTCGGGAGGGCTTTCATTGCATACGTCCCCTGCTGTTACGGCCACGGATGATGGTTCCCACCACATCATCTTTGACAGCTCAACCGGGTCGCTCTCTCTCGACAGCGACGCGGTCGGCGGCGCAGCTCAAGCGCAGCTCGCTACCCATCTCCCGTTGCAGCATCACTCTTTGATCTGAAAACCGGAGCGGCGGACCTTCAACTCGAGCGTGTCCGCCGCTCCGTCCGTGTTCAATTGCGCCACGGAAGCTTGACTAAGAAAAATGCGATATCGGCAGACATCAGAGAGATCGAAGTTGGTCGCATTATCGCCAATGCGAATTCCGGATTCACCACACCCTACGCAGTCTCGGCAATATTCAGCACTGCGTCGATCTCGGCCATCACCGTTTCCGGCAGCGGCCCTTTTTCCAGCGCACCGAGATTGTCCTCGACCTGCTCGGGCCGCGTGAAGCCGGGAACTGGCAAGGCGATTGCCGACTTGGCGAGTATCCAGCCGAGCGCGCCTTGCGCAAGCGTGCGTCCGCCCGAGGTGAGCAGGTCGCGGATTGCCGAGAGCCTTGACAGATAGTCCGGGTTGGCGGCGCCATCCCTGAAAAACACCATCCATTCGGCATTCCCGCCGCGCACATCGTTGGTGGGCAGCCGCATGGCCGGCGTGTATTTGCCGGTGAGCAGCCCCATTGCCAGCGGCAGCCGGCTGAACGAGACGAGGTTCTCGCGCGCCGCAACGGCCATCAGCTCGTTCGCCGGGGTAAACACATTGAAGTCGTTCTCTACGGCGACGAACCCCTCGCGCGGCGCGTAGACGGCAAGCCGTTCGCGGTGATCGGTGCTCCAGCCGAAGCCGCCGATCTTGCCCTCCTGGCGCAACAGGCCGAGCGTATCGAACACCTCGCCGGCGCGCTCGATCGGATACTCGTTGATATGTAGCAGCACGACGTCGATACAATCCCGCTGCAGGCGCTGCCGCGAATTGTCGATCGAGGTCCGGATTGCCGCGGCAGAGGCATCCTCGGGTGCGATCTTACGCGTTTCGGGATCGCCGAAATAGCCGACCTTGGTGACGATGACGGCTTCGTCCTTGCCCCTCAACGCCCGCCCGAGGATCAGTTCGGCATTGCCGGCGCCGTAGGCGGCAGCCGTGTCGAACACCCGCGCGCCGATCTCATAAGCCATCGCCAGCGCGGCTTGCGACCTGATATCGTCGACCTCGCCATAGACTGTCGCCGTGTCACGCCAGCGCGCGGGGCCACCCGCCGCCCAGGTGCCGATGCCGATGCGCGGTACCGAGCGGCCATCCCAAAGCATCATCATCTGCATGCCCGGCTCCTCAATGACGCAAGCTGGCGTGGCGGGCACGCTCGCGGATCTCTTCGCGAGAAATGCCGGCATCCGCCAGTGTGCTGTCCCGGGCCTGCCTCAAACTCGCAAGCGTCTGGCGATAGGCAATCTGTAACGCGCAAGATCAGATGGCATCAGCCCCCTAATCCTGGGAAAAGGTGATAATTGCCGGGAACAGCCGCGAGAAGCCCGGAAAACAAGGCGTTCAGCGGTAACAGCCGGGGCCAGAAAGCCCGGTGGCCAGAAAACGGCCGCGCAACTTCACTTGGCACCAAAACGGCCGGCGGGCCGACCGCGCGCAAGATCAGATGGCACCACTTAGATCGGGCAAAAGCCCGGAAAACAAGGCGTTCAAACTTCATCTGAGGGGCTGGAGCGCCGGCGACAAACTCCGAAACGACTTCGGAGTTTTGAAAACAACGCCCATCAGCCGGAAATCGGTAACGAGATCAGAGAGTTGCCCCGTAACCACAGCTCAGGACGAGGCGACCGAACTCCGAAAGCTTCCCGCGCCCGAATTTCCCGCTGGCTGGGAGAGCCCTCGGCTACGCGTCATCTAGCCATAGCGGCAATCAAGTCCGCAAACTTTGCCTGATCGTCCTCGTCGAGCTTTTGAAGGAGCGGCAAGATCACTGCAGCGATGCGTTGAGCAGAGTCGTCGAATGTCGCTTCCAGGCGGGAATGAATTTCGCCATTCATGCTGTTGCCGCTCTTATTACGCGCATCGGCCAGACGTGCCTTCAGTTCCGGCGTCATATGAAGATTGTGGCGCTCGCGCTCCGGGCTCGACTCGTCTGTTTGCTTCGGCGGCATGGCGCCGATTTTATGGCGGAAACCCAGGCGACTCGATATGGTGCAAAAAACATCGAAAAATGTGCAATTGATCCCCACTATCCACAGCCGATCGCTAAAGGTTGAGGGAAGCTGTTAAGCAGATACAGATGGTTGTAAGCGTCTCGTATTGGGACACCTCGGAGGCGCCCTAAGGGTACCTCGGCGAGGAATATCTTCCTGTATGGTTCTAAAATAATAACTAGGGCGGGTCACGGAAATTGGACGGGCAAGAAGCGGCGGGCAGTATCAACGTCAATCGGCGGGTAGCACTATCGGGGCTCTTGCTGGCGGCGGCGTCGATGGCAGGGAGCGAGGTAGGGGCTGCGGCGCCGCTGGACCGAATTCAGCGATGTGCCGAAGCGCTCGCTGAGGCCATGCATGCCGCCTATGGCGGCGAATGGGCCATCGATCATCAAAGCGCTTACGTAGCGGTTTCGCGCGACTTCTTTTGACGTTCGAACTGCTCAAGCTGAAATTCCGCGAAACTGATAACTCGATCCTGAAGCAGTAGTGGCGCTGCGGCTACGCGCGCGAACACGCTCTGTAGGCGACGTTCGTTCGGATCCTGAGGGGATCCGCGAAGCGTAGGATCTTCAAGGACGCCGTGCTCAAGGGCCAGCGTCCGAATCGCTTCCATTGCGTTCCCGCGTGGTTCCCGCCCCTTTAACCATCGCGAAATGTCATTTTGATTGACGCCCAAACGTCCCGCCAACCGGGCCTGCGTCCAGCCGGTAGCCTTCAATAGCGCCCTCAGAACGACCGGAACATCCATCGCCTCAATATGCCAGAAGGGATAATCAAAACCTAATCCCAATAGGGATTGACTTTTATCCCTGTTGGGATGAAATGCGAGCATGAACCAACTCCATCACATTCGATGCAACATATTTGCCATCACTCAGGTTGAAATGGCCGCCTTAGCGGGCGTTCGACAGAGCCAAGTCTCGCGCTGGGAAAGTGGTATCAGGCGCCCTTCATTGCGCGAGATGCAGCGCATTCGTGCGGCGGCGATCGGCCGTGGCCTGTCCTGGGATGACAGTTGGTTCTTCGAGATCCCCGGCGAGGCTGCCTGAGCCATGCCGAGCGCCCTTGCACGCATGCCGGAAATCCGGCGACCGTCAATAAACCCGTTCGACATCACGCAACTCCACGCAGCACAGAACGCCGAGATTATCAGCGCCGATTTTGGGCCGACTAGAGCAAATCGCAGCGCTGCTTTTGACATCGGAGGCCGCTTCTGATGGCCAATCTGTCCAAACCGGCCGTCATTTCTGCCATTGACGTGTGCCTGATCGATGTCGCAGCCGGCCGGCGCAAGCTTGATCCTGCATGGGTCGAAACGCTGGCTGATCTGTTTCGGACCCAAGGCCAGAAGACACCGATCGAGGTGATCGCCACCGGCGAGCGCTACCGGCTGGTGTTCGGCCATCACCGCCTAGCCGCCGCGAAACTTCTCGCTTCGCCCGCGATCGCAGCCGTCGTGAAGAGCCCCGAGGACTTCGCGTCCGAGGCTGAAATCGCGCTGGCCGAAATTACCGAGAACCTCGCGCGGCGGGAGTTGAGCGCCCTTGATCGCGCCGTCGACATCGCCCGCTGGCGCGAGATCTACGAGGCTGCGCACGTTGCAAATCGTGGGGGGCGGCCGAAGAAGATTACATTAGAAGAAACTACTGCAAAGTTTGCAGTTAGTTTTTCGGAGGCCGCTCGGAAGGCGTTCGGCCTGTCAGAACGCAGCATCTTCAACGCCGTGAAGATCGCAACGATTGCCACAGACGTCCGCGACCAGATCGCCCTACACGGCATCGCCGACAACCAATCCGAGCTTCTGGCGCTAGCAGCCGAACAGCCAACGCGTCAGGCCGATATTGCCGCGCTGCTGACCAGTGAGCCCCCACAAGCTGGCTCGGTAGCCGATGCTATCGCCACCCTCGACCGGACGCCCAAACCGGCGACCGAGCCGCGCTGGCAGAAGCTCGCAACCGACTTCTCGAAGATGAAGACAAGCGAGCAAGACCGGTTCTTCGAGCTGCACGAGGCCGCCATCCAACGGTGGATGAAAGGCCGGCAGAGCTGATGGCCAGGCCACCCCGCAACAACTCGACCCTGGATCTGTTCCGCGACTACCAGCCGGCGCCAGTGGTCGAGCGTTTCGATGCGGAAAAGGTCCAGGCCTGGTCGATGGCGGGACGACTGTCGAAGGCCGTCAGCCTGACGCTGACGGAAGCGGACAAGAGCCGGGCCGATATTGCCCAGGCAATGTCCGACTACCTGAAGGACGAGGTCTCCAAGCCGATGCTGGATGCCTACGCCAGCCAGGCCAAGGAGCATTCGATTTCGGCGCTCCGCCTGCTCGCTCTAATCGCGGTCACCGGCGACGTACGCGCGCTCAACACCCTTTTGGAAGAGGCCGGGATGATCGTCGTCCCCAAAAAATACGAGGCGCTGATCATGCGGGAAATGGCCGACGAGGCCATCCAGCGGGCGACCCTCGATAGGCAGGCGTTCGATGCACAGTGGAAAGCGAAACGATGAAAGGCTTTCACATGAGACGCGATCTTCTCGACCTTGCACAAGACTGTTTGTCGCTGCTGGCAGTGGCCGGCTTTGTCGCCTTCGCCACCTTCGGCAACGCCGGCATTTCGGCGGCTGTCATCGCCTGGAGGCTCGGCCAATGAGCTTCCTCGCAATCGCCCTCGCCGGCGCCTTGCTCTACGCTGTCTTTCTCTACGGCCTGCACGTGTTTTTCACGCGCCAGCAGGGTGCCCGTCTCGCGGCCGGCGCGGCATTCCGGCGCCGTGTCCAGAAGCATGTCCATGGCGGAGGCCTTTGGTCATGAGCCACTGCGCCATGCCGGCATGCTCGAACGCTGCGACAGGCATCTTCTGCCCCGATCACTATTTCAGGCTTCCGGCCTCGCAGGCGCACTGGCTCGTCCGCTGGCAGTTCAAAATGCTGCGCTGCGAGGATGCTGACACCAAGCAGCACATGCGCGAGCAGCTGCACGGCTACACGCAAGAAGCCATCCGCACCCTCCAATCCGCCGAGGCGATCTCCCAAGCCGCCCCGGCCAGCAGCGCCCCCCCCACCGCCCCGGGGGGCGCCAACCAACAGGCACGAGCATGACAGGCATCGTCATCGACGGCGTTCGCCTTGGCACGATCGCCAAATTCGCCGGCAACAACCGCGCGGAACGATGGGTCGCCTATTCGATCCACCGGATTTCCGTCAGCGAAGCCAACAGCGCCAAGTTCTCGACCATGCACGCGGCGATCGACTGGCTGACCAGCGAGCACGACCGCGTGAAGGCAAGCGAGGCTGCATCCAATGGCTGACGGCACAAACATCGAATGGACGGACGCGACCTGGAACCCGATCACCGGCTGCCAGGTCAAATCGCCCGGCTGCAAGTTCTGCTACGCGATGAAGCTCGCCGGCACTCGGCTGAAGCATCATCCGAGCCGCGAAGGCCTCACCGTCGACACCAAGAATGGCCCGGTGTGGACGGGCGAGGTTCGGTTCAACGAACAGTGGCTGACCCAGCCGCTGCATTGGACCAAGCCGCGCATGATCTTCGTCTGCGCGCACGCCGACCTGTTCTATGAGGCTGTGCCGGACGTATGGATTGACAGGGTTTTTGCCGTCATGTCGATGGCGCCGCAACACGCCTTCCAGGTGCTGACGAAGCGACCCGGTCGGATGCGTGACTATCTGGCCCGTGTCGAGCAGGAGCCCTTCCGAAACACAGTGAAGCGCTTCGCTGATGCGATGCCGCCGTCGCCCTGGCCGAGTTTCGACGGCATGGCGTTTCCCTCGCCCAACATCTGGCTCGGGGTCTCGGTTGAAGACCAAGCTCACGCCGACGAACGCCGCGAAAGCATGCGCCGGCTCTCGGAAATGGGCTGGAAAACGTGGGTCAGCTACGAGCCCGCCCTTGGCCCGGTCGACTGGACCGGCTGGGAGTTCCTCGACTGGATCGTGTCAGGCGGCGAGAGCGATGCGAACGGCAAAAGCGCTCGCCCGCATCATCCTGACTGGCACCGTGCAACCCGCGATTTCGGTGCGGCGAACGGCATTCCCTACCTGTTCAAACAGTGGGGCTGCCTGATCGATGCCGACCAGGTCGCCAGTCGCATCGCGGCAGTAACAGAAGCGGGCGCCGCCTGGATCGTGCGCGACGGCAAGACTTGGGTTCCGCCGGTACCGCTCAATTTCGACGACGCCGCCTGGCTTGCCAAGTTCCTTGGCCATTCGTTCGAGCATCAGAGCGACGGCACCACGCTGCTGCGGATGAAGAAGGGCGACGCCGGCCGCCTGCTCGACGGTCGCACCCACGATGAATTTCCGGCGGTGCGGCCATGATCGAAGCGCGCCTCGACCTCCTCGAAAAGTTCCGCCCCGACATCATCAGCAACCTCGTGTTGTTGTGGTGGAAGGATGATCTCTGCCAGCCGACGGGCTTCTACCTGGCCGTGGCGCACGCGCCCTCCGTCACGAAGGACGCACTCAAAGCCGGATTGCTGAGCGGTCGCCTGAAATACCGTGGCGGCGGCTTGACCGGCCGGCTGGAGCTGACCGCTGAGGGCCGCTACCTGGTCCGCCGGATGCTGCGGCGCATGGGTGCCGAGGTGGCCGCATGAAAGACTGCCTGACCGCCCGCGAGATCGCCGCCGAGGCCTTGCCGGACATGCCGTGGAGCGAACGCGGCGTCCAGTTGATGGCTGAGCGTGAAGGCTGGGACGAGCGCGCCACACAGGCCCGCCAACGCGCCGGTCGGGGCGGTGCTACCGAATATCACGTCTCGCTGTTACCGGTGCTTGCCCAGGTCGCCTATCAGCAGAAGCACCTCGTCATTGAACGGCCGGTCACGCCAGCGAGTGCCGCGCCGGACACCAGCCTGACCGCCCGCGCACAAAAGGAGCGTGACGCCCGGCTGGCGATCGTCGCCGCCTTCGAGAAATTTTCGCGCGGCCTGCAGCTCGGCTACGCCACCCGCGTCCAGGTCTTCACCGATCGATACAATGTCGGCTCGCTCAACATCGACGAGTGGGTGCGAGAGATCGTGCCTACCCTGTCGAAGCGCTCGCTCGCCCGCTGGCAGTCGCAGAAGCGCGACGGCAAGATCAACGCGCTCGGGCATGATCCAGCCCAGGCGCGCAAGGGCACAGGTGTTCTCGAAACCGCCAATGGCGGTGCGGTCAGCGCCTTTATGCTGGCCCTGATCGCCCATCAGCCGCACCTTTCCGGCCACCATGTGCGGACCCTCTGCCGGTCGGAGTTCGGCGACACTTTGAAGACGGTTTCAAAGGGCGTTGAAACCATCATTCCGATGCCGCCGGTCCGCACCTTTCAGCACGCGCTGAAGGGGCTGAAGGAAAGCCACAAGGTCGAGCTGATCAAGCTCACCAATCCGGACCGCTACCGCTCGCACCTGGCCCCGGCCGGCGTCGGCATGCTGCGCCACATCACCGAACCGAACCAGCTCTGGCAGATCGACGCCTCGCCAGTCGACGCGCTGTGCACCGACGGCCGGCATTCGGTCTATGCGTGCATCGACATCGCCACGCGCCGCACGATCTGGCAGCTGTCGCGCACGCCGCGAGCTTCCGCTGTCGCCCTGTTGATGCGCAAGGCCATCCTCGAATGGGGAGTGCCGCAGGTTGTCACCACCGACAACGGGTCCGACTTCGTAGCCAAAGACACCCAGCGCCTGTTCCTTTCGCTCGACATCAATCCCGACGCATCCGATGCCTATTCGCCCGAGCAAAAGGGCCACGTCGAACGCGTCATCAAGACGTTCCAGCACGATGTTGGCCCGTTGCTCCCGGGGTTCGTCGGCCATTCGGTCGAAGATCGGAAGGCGATCGAGAGCCGCAAGAGTTTTGCGCAGCGCCTCGGCGAAACGGAAGCCGTAACGTTCAGCGTGTCGCTGACCGGCCCGCAGTTGCAGAAGCACATCGATGATTGGGCTCGGCTCATCTACCAGCACCGGCCGCATGCAGGCCTGGACAAGGTCACGCCCTTCGCCAAGGCCCAGTCCTCGTCGACGCCCGTGCGATACGTCGCCGAACGCGCGCTAGACCTGCTGCTGATGCCGGTCGCCGGCACGGACGGCCAGCGCATCGTCACCAAACTCGGCATCCGCATCGACGGATATCACTACATGACGCCGACCATTCTGCCGGGCACGGCCGTGTTCGTGCGCATGGACCCGAACGATGCCGGCCGCGCCTACGCCTTCGCCCAGGACGGCGCCGAATTCCTCGGCGATGCGATCTGCCCGGAACTATCCGGCATCCATCCCGAGACTCTTGTCCGCGCCGCCAAGGAAATCCGCGGCGAGCTGGTGGACGAGCGCACGCGCGATCTGAAGGCGGACATGAAGAAGATCGCCAAGGGCTCGCCGCTGATCGAGCGCGCCCTGGAAGTCGCCCGCCGCGACGCGCCGAACGTCATCCCGCTGCCGAAACGCGAACAGACCCATTCGACGCCGCAGATCAGCGCCGCGATCGAGGCGCTTGGCGAGCGGCTCAACCCGACCCAGCCGCTCGACCCGGCAGCGGCGGCCGCGCATCGTCGGCTGATCGAGGAGATGACGCGGCAGGACGAGGCCGAGTTGTTCGCGCGAACGGACGCGAAGCTCCAGCGCCGGCAGGACGAGATCGAGGCGTTGCGCACTGCGCATTTGCCTAAGGACACCAATGTGGTGGCGCTGCCGGAAACGGCCAAGGAGCGCTACCGGCGCGCCTTCTCCCTTCGCCAGCGCATCGAAGCCGAGGAGCCAGTGGTTGCTGCCGATGCCCATTGGCTCGGCGGCTACGAGCTGTCAGCCGAGTTCAAGGCCCAGCAAGGCATGCACCGCGATTTCGGGGACGCGTACCTGTCCTGAGTAACGGAAAAGCCCGGTCTGCAAACCGGGCTCTCCGCCAAGAACAGCCGCCGAAGCGGCACAGCACAACGAGGAAAATGATGAACGAAGCACTGAAAGTCAACCGGCCGGCGCCATTGAAGAACGTCGCGGCCTTTTCGACGTTGCTTGCCAAGATGGTCGACCGCGACCCCGACCTGCCGGGGCTCGCCGTGTTCTCCGGCCCGTCCGGCTGGGGCAAAACCAAATCCGGTATCTATGGCGCCAATCGCTACCGGGCGGCTTATGTCGAATGCGGCCAGTTCACCACAGCGCGCTCGCTGCTCTCGCAAATCCTGATCGAGCTGGGCGAAACACGCCCGCGCGGCTCGATCGAGGATCTGAAGACCGACGCCATCATGCTGATGGTGGCCGAACCGCGCCGGCCGCTGATCATCGACGAGGCGCACTTTGTCGCCAAGAAGCGCTTCGTCGACCTGCTGCGCGAGTTGACCGACAAGTCGGGCGCGCCGGTCGTCATGATCGGCGAGGAGATGCTGCCCAAATATCTCGAGGAGTTCGAGCGCGTGCACAACCGCGTGCTGGAGTGGCTGTCGGCCGTGCCTTGCGACGCCGAGGATTTTGGCCTGCTTGCCGCCAATCGCTGCCCCGGCATCGAGATCGCCAGCGATCTGGCCGCCGCTATTCTCGACAAGACCAAGGGCAACACGCGCCGCATCGTCGTCAACCTGACCAAGGTGGTTGAGGCCAGCCAGATACTCGGAACGAAACAGATCGACCTTGCCGCTTTCGGCGGTGCCGTCGCGATCTTCAGCACGCCGAAATTCACCCCGAGGAAGTTCGCATGAGCGGGCGATCCATCCTCGATATCGTGCAGATCAGCATCGCAGTGCCGCGCGGCGAGGCCGGCTACTGGTCGATCATCCGCGATCTCGATCTCGGCGGTCCCTGGACGGTGCGGCAGATCTGCGATCGAACGAACGTCAAGACGCAGGCGGTCGGCAGATATGTCCGCAAGCTTCGGCTCGCGGGCATTGCTGAGGTTGTCGAGCAGAAGACCGCCAGCCATGGCGGCGGTGCCAATCTCCCGGCGACCGTCGTCTATCGCCTGGCCAAGCGGCCGGCCGTAGCACCCCGGCTGACGCCGGACGGCAAGACCCCGCCCGAGACAGCCATCGAGCAGGTCTGGCGCGCGATCAAGATGGCCAAGGTGTTCAGCCTTGCCGACATGGCAGAAAATTGCCCTGACGTGCCTCGGCGGACGGTGGAAGCGTATCTCTACGCGCTGTCTACCGCTGGCGTCGTGGCCGGCAGCCCAGGGCGCTATCGGCTTGTGCACAATCTCGGCCTGCAGGCACCGAAGATCCTCGCCACCAAAATGGTGTTCGATCCGAACAGCAAAACGGTCATCGGCCGTCCCGTCGCGAGCGAGGCGAAGCCATGAACCGAGGCCCTGTCAAGCACAGCCGGCCGGACGGCCAGTCGTTTGTCGAAAAGGCCATGGTCGCGCACGGCTCGCCGCTGCCCGACTGGCTGGACGAGCTGGCCCGGCTTGCCGATGCCAGTGATCTCGGCGTCGCCGGCCAGCGCATCGGCTACAGCCGCTCGGCCGTCTCGACCATCATCAGCGGCAAGTATCTGGGCGATGTCGCCCGTGTCGAGCAGATGGTGCGCGGCGCCCTGATGGCCGCCACCGTCGAATGCCCGGTGCTCGGCGAGATCGGCCGCGACCGCTGCCTGACCGAACAGAAGGAGCCGTTCCGCGCCACGTCGCGGCACCGCGCCCAGCTCTTCCACGCCTGCAAAACCTGCCCCCAAAGGAGAAAATAGCTATGGGCGAAAGAATGTCTTTGGCGCTCTCGGACGGCCTGTCCGAATTGCGCGACCTGATTTCCGACTACCAGCACGAGCCCCGCATCCTCGATCCCGAGGACGCCCGCGTTCTCTGCGAATGCATCAAGGAACTTCGCGGGAAAGCCCGCGACATCGAGAATCGGTTGAGCTGCAAGGTCTGGAATGACCAGGCGCAGGCAGAGCGCGAGGCCGAGGCCGACCGCATCGCCGAAGCGGCGTGCCGGCCGGGGTCGAATGTGCGGCTGTTCCCGGTCATCCCGCGGCCGTTTTCGGACGGCCGGCCGGGAGGTGCGGCATGACGATGACGGTACCGCCCAAGGAGGCCAAGTCGCGCGCACAGCGGCTCGCTGACCTGATCATCCCGTTGATCGATGCCGAGATCGAAGCGTCCAAGCCTGCGAAACGGTCGACACGCGACCAACTCATCATGCGGGCCTGCCGGGACGTTGGCGCGTCGGTCGACCAGCTTGAGCAGGCGAAATTCGGGCCGGGCGAGATACCGGCCCGCAAGGCCCTGGAGCGCTCGGCCAAGCGCCTGAGGACCATTCTGGAAAGGCACTCCAATGCCCGCAAGTGAAGCGCTCAAGGCCGCTGTGGCCAAGCTCGACATGATCGACCTATGCGGCCGCATCGTTGCCGATCCGGAGCGCAACGCGGTCCGAGCCACTACCGCCGAGGTGCTGGCTTTGGCGATGGCCACGGAAGGGCTGTGGGCAATCGCCCTTGAAGCCAGCCTGCTGGTCTCGGCCCTTGAAAGAACGATGCCTTGGAACGTCGAGGCCGACGCCGAACACCTTGAGCATGTTGTCCTGCAGATGGCCGCCGTGCGCGACCTGCTGGCCTTCATGCGCCCGATCCCGATCCAACAGGAGAATGACCATGCAAGCAGCAACTGAAACCCGCGCCACCGGCAAAGTCCTCGTTGGTGAGAAATCCTACATGCCCGACGCCAAGGGCAACCTCGTGCCAGTCGAAATGATCAAGCCGTCCGAGATGCTCGAAGACGAAACTGTTCGCACCATCCTCGGCTACGCCACCGATCTTTCCGCGCAGATCGGCCGCTTCAAGGAACACACGTTCAACGACCTCGGCGCCTTCGAGGCGCTGCTCGCCCAGGAGTACGGCGCGACCAAAGGCGGCGCCAAGGGCAACAAGACCTTCATGACCTTCGACGGCATGAAGAAGGTCCAGGTGCAGGTCGCCGACACGATCGACTTCGGTGCCCAGCTGCAGATCGCCAAGAGCCTGATCGACGAATGCCTGACGGAATGGTCGGCCGACAGCCGGCCGGAGATCCGCGCCATCGTGACGCGCGCCTTCAACACCGACAAGGAAGGCCAGATCAACCGCGCGGCGATCTTCATGCTGCTGCGGCTCGACATCGGCGACGAGCGCTGGCAGCGCGCCATGGCGGCGATCCGTGACGCCATGCGCGTGGTCGGCTCAAAAATCTATGTCCGCTGCTACGAACGCGACCGGCTGGATGCCGACTGGCGGGCGGTCACAATCGACCTGGCGAAGGCGTGATGGCAATGACGCTCTGGATCGAAACTCTTGAGCGCCTCGTCGCGCTACTCGACGAGAAGCTGGCGGTCGCCAAGGCCGAAACCGGCGAATTCAGGCACGCCGACTATTCGGCATGGCGCGCCCGCCACGACATGGCAGAGGCCAAGCTGGTCGAGTTCTTCACGAACGAGGAAGGCGCAAGGTTCAACCCCCGCCCGGCCGGTGAACATTCGGTCAGAATGGCTGGCCTTCGCGCCAGTTCGACCAGCGGTACGACCGGCGCCCTGACGAACTGGCGCACGGCCGCCCGCAAGAAAATCGCGGCCGATGACGGTTTCAACGCACACGGTAGCGGCCCGGTCCCGATCGAGCGGAGGGACGAGCCATGACCTCGATCTGGATCGACGGCCGGCACATGAGCATCCGCAGCTATGGAGCCACAGCCAAAGGCCCGCGCGCCATCGTCAAGGTAGAGATCGAGGTGAACGACCCTGCCTCGCTCGGCTATCTCCTCAAGGAGATTGGCGAAGTAAAACAGACGCTCGATCGTGAGGTCGATGAAGGGCGCAAAGCCGAGCGTGAGGCTAAAAAGCGGTCCGTCGCTGGTCAGCAGAAGCCTTTGGCGCTGCCCTATTTCGGGAGCGAGCCATGAACGCGCTTACCGCAAGACAGGCGCTGGCGCTCGCTGCCGCGCACCAAGCCGCCGAGGCGGTCACCGAATTGCTGCGCTATGCCCGCGAGGGCGAATGGGCGTACTCGCAATTCCATCCCGATGTCGAGGTGCTGGAAAAGCTCTGCGACGCCACCAAGCTGGTCTGCGAGGTGATGGAGGACGAGCCGGACGTGGACGGCGACCGCAACCAGTTGCTCGGCGCCGTGGAAAAATACATCGCGGGGTGGGCGTGATGAGCACCCTGTCCGCCATCCACGTCGCCAACAAACAGCTCGGCCTCGACGAAGACACCGCGCGCGATCTCTACCAGCGTGTCACCGGCAAGCGCAGCCTGCGCGAGATGAACGAGCGCGAGCATCTGCGCATTGTCGAAGAGCAGCGCCGGCAAGGTTTCAAGCCGGCTGAAAAGGGCCTTCAAGGGCCGTTCGCCAAGAAGCTCCAGGCGCTCTGGATCGCCGCCTGGAACCTCGGCATCGTCCGCGATCGGCGCGACGCCGCGCTGCTCTCCTTCGTCAAGCGCCAAACCGGCATCGAGCACACCCGGTTCCTGCTCGACGCCGAGGACGCGGCCAAGGCTGTCGACGCGCTGAAAGCCTGGATGACGCGAGAGGCCGGCGTCGACTGGAGCCAAAGCGTCAACACGGCCGAATGGCTCCGGTCTCCAGGTGCAAAGATTGCACTTGCCCAATGGCACCGCCTGAGCGTTGCGAAAGCCGTCGACCCGAAGGGCTTCCGCCAGTTCGTCTGGGACACGGCCAAGCCGCTCGACCAGATGACGGACCGCGACTGGCCGACAGTCATGAACCGGCTCGGCGAGCAGATCAGGAAGGAGCGCCTAGCATGAGGGTCATTCTCACCCGCGAGGCCGCGGACTGGCCAACGGCCTGGCGCGCCGCCGTCAGGATCTACCTTGACCGGCAGCTCGGCCTATTGTCGATCGAGCATGATGGCACGATTGCCTGGGACGAGCTGCAGGCAATCAAGAACCGCATGATCGGTGAAAAGACCACGGCGATCGAGATCTACCCGCCGGCCGATCGCGTCGTGAACAACATCGCCATGCGCCACCTCTGGATGCTCGGCGCTGACGATTGGTGGCCCGACCTTGGCCGCGAGGGAACGGCCAAGCCGGTCAGCCTGCGCGACCGCTATCTGGCTGCGCATCTGTCGACGGGGATTTGGAGCTGATGGTCGCCTACAGCTTCAAGGCCATGTTTGGGCCTCAGGTATCGGCGCTGATCAAGCGCCACACTGTCCGCGCCGATCGCAAGCGCCACGCACGGCCCGGAGAGCCGGTGCAGCTCTACCAGGGCATGCGGACCCGCAATTGCGTCAAGCTGGTCGACCCCGATCCCATTTGCATCCGGGTCCGGCCGATCGCGATCGTCACCACGCCGCTCCTGGATGAATTCATCGGCTCGATCGTCATCGATGGCCGCTCGCTGCATCGCGACAAGATCGAGGCGTTCGCCGCAGCTGACGGCTTTGGCATCGAACATGTCGGCGATTGGCGATGGAAGCGCATCGGCAGGGTCGGATCGGCCCGCTGGAACATGGGCGCCTTCTGGCAGGCCGAGCATGGCGCCGGCCTGTTCGAAGGCAAGCTGATCGAGTGGGAGCCAGCATGAGCACGCGCAGACGTTTCACCGGCCGGGTCAAGATCGACTTCGCCAAGATCGAGGCGTTCGCCGCCTCGGAACTGGCCAGCAATGCCCTTGCGGCCGCCAAGGGCTGCGACTGGACGCTGACCAGGCATTCGGCACTCTACCGCTGCCGCAGCGGCCTCTATACGCTCTGCCTGATCTGGCATGGCCCGAACCGCGAGACGCTCACCACGACCATGCGCAATCTGCGGTTGGAGGTGGCGTGAGCGACGAGCTGCGATCCGCCGAGCTGCTGGCCATGCTTGGCCCGGCGGATTTCGTGCGCCTCGCCGAAACCTATGGCGGCCGCCGGCTCTACGTGCCGGCGTCCGGCGACGACACCGCCCTTGCCAAGGACCTGGGCGCCCCGGTCGCTCAGAAGCTTGCCCGCCGCTATTCCGGATCGTATATCCGCGTGCCTCTTGCCCGCGAGCTTCGGGCACGGCAGTATCGCGAGAACGGCGCCTCGAACGGCGAGATCGCCGGGCGGCTCGGGATAACTGAAACCGGCGTGGACAAGCTCTTCCGGCGCATGCCGGACAAGCCCGTCAAGGGCAGCCACGATCCGCGCCAGGCCGACCTCTTTTCCAGCAACTGATTTGCCGCCCGCCTAAGCGGGCATGATTGCCGCCTGCCGCCAAAGGCATGGTGTTGCGAAATGGCCGGGACCTCTCCCGGCCGATTTCACAGGCGGAGACTCCTTTCCCATGGGCGCGATCAGAACCACTGGCACAGCGGCGACGGTTGCCGCCGGCATCGCCGCAGCAGCCACCATGGCCGCGCCTCAGGAAGGCTATCGCGGCTACGTCTACCGCGACCCGGTCGGCGTACTGACCTATTGCTATGGCGAGACGCAGAACGCCAAGGACATGATCGGCCGGAAATTTTCGGAGGAGCAATGTCGCGCGCTGCTGACGAAGCGCATGGCTCATTACGAGCAGGGCAACGCCAAATGTGTCGCCAATTATGAGCAGCTCGACGTCTACGTCCAGACTGCCTTCAACGACTTCTCCTACAATCTCGGCAACGCCACATTCTGCCAAAGCACGGCCGCAAAGTACCTCCGCATCGGCAACGTCAAGGCCGCCTGCCAGGAGATCGGCAAGTTCGTCTATGCCGGCGGGAAGGTGCTCAAGGGCTTGATCAAGCGCCGAGCCCTGGAGCAGCAGTACTGCCTTAAGGGCTCGCATTGATGCAGGCGCGCCTGATCATGCTCGGGCTCGTCGTGCTGGCCTTCATGGGCCTCGGCCTGGTTGCCTACCACTACAAGGTCGAGGCACGCGATGCCCAGACCGCCGAGCGCGCAGCCAAGGCCGACCTGAAAGTTGCCGAGGACGTGAACGACGCCAACCAGGCGACGATCGGCCGCCTGCAGGCGCAAGCCGCCGCAGACGCAAAGCTGACTGCGGATCTCGCGGAACAGATCGCGGCAGCGAACCAGGCCTTCATCGACAACAACGCGGCGCTGGTCGCCCTGAAAGAAGCCAATGCGGATACTCGGAACTTCCTCGCTTTGCCTGTGCCTGCTGATTTGCGGAAGCTGTACGACAAGCCCAAAGCCGCAGGTGCTCGTTAAAGTGATGACCGTCAAGGAACGCATCCCTCCGGCATTTCTGATCCCTTCCCCGCCGAATTGGTGGAAGCTCGGCGGACCTGCCTCCGTCGGCGATTTCGTCGAACGTGGCGATGTCAACGGTGCGGCGCGAGATGTTTGCTCTACCCGCCTCGCCAAGGTCGCGGAGTGGGACAAGCCATGACGGCCGGTAACGCAGCGATCGACCTGGCCGAGCGCCGGATAGAGCAGGAGTGCGAAGCCGGCGTCCGCCGCATCCAGGCGGCGATCAGGGCGCAATACCAGGCCGAAGAGGTCTCGCCGTTCTGCGAATGTGGAGAGCGTATCCCCGATGCGCGACGCCACGCGATGCCGCGTGCCACCAGGTGCATCGACTGCGAAACCTTCATCGAACGACAGAGCCGGAGACGCGCCTAGATGGAAGACCTGGTTACATGGATCTCGCTCGCCTCGCCCCTGCTGTCGCTCGCGACGGTGGTCTACGTCTGGCTGACGGCCGGCTCGAAGAAGGCGCAAGCCGATATCGACGCATTCAAGAAATCGGCCGGCGACGATTTTCAGGGGATCCGCGCGTCGGTCGACGCCAAGTGCGGGGAGATCGATAGGAAGGTCGAAGACCACGGCATGCGGATCCAGTCGATCGAAGGCGAGATGAAGCACCTGCCCGACGTGAAAGCCTTCACCGAGCTGCGCCTGGCGGTCTCCGAGATCAAGGGCGAAGCGGGTAAGCAGGCCGAGGTTGTCAACGGCATCGCCCGCACGGTCCATCGGATGGAGAACTTTCTGCTAACCGGATCTAAGAGTGCCGCATGACTGACTTTGATGCCTACCTGACCTACGATGCCCGACTGATCGTCCTGCGCGAGCTGAACCGGCAGACGGACGGCCGCCTCAACGAGGTGCTGCTGACCAAGACGCTCGACACTTTCGGCCATAACCGCTCGCGCGAATGGGTCCGCACCCAGCTGCGCAAGCTCGCCGAGCTGGGCGCCGTCAAGGTCACCGAAGTCGGCAGCGTTATGGTTGCCGCCATTACCCGCAGCGGCATCGACCATGTCGAAAGGCGGGCGATCATCGAAGGCGTGGCGCGGCCGTCGCCGGAGGCCTGAGATGGCGCGCAAAGGCCGGGGCCAGCTTTCGGCGATCGAGCGCCTGCCCGAGGAGTGCGGCCCGATCATCACCTGGGCGGCGACCGCCCTGCAGGACCGCGAGCGCACCCAGACCGAGATCTACGAAGAATTCTTCCTGAAGATGCAGGCCCTGCAGGCCGAGCACAAAGGCGAGCTGGAATTCGTCATCCCCTCCTTTTCGGCGTTCAACCGCTATTCGATCAAGCTGGCGCTGATGACGCGGCGGCTGGAGGACACCCGCGAGATCGCCGCTACGATCTCCAAGCGGTTCGACGCGCAAAGCTCGGACGATCTGACGCTGATCGCGGCCGAGGCGATCAAGACGCTGGTATTCGAGCTGCTGACCGATGCCGGCGAGAGCGGGCTGGCGCCGATCGGCGCCATGCAGCTGGCCACTGCGCTGAAAATGGCGACGCAGGCGCAGAGCGTTTCCAGCGATCGTCGGACCAAAGTGGCGAAGGAATTCAAGGCCGATGTCGAGAAGGCCGTCGATACGGTGGCCAAGGCCAAGGGCATGTCGGCTGATACGGCCGAGGCGATCAAGGCGCAGATCCTTGGTGTGAGGGCGAACTGATGTCAGCCCGATTGCATTGCCTGGTTCCGTTCTGCCGGCGAACGCGCAAGGCTGATTGCCGTGAGTGGATCTGCGGGCCTCACTGGATCGCGATTTCCGTTCACCTGCGGCGGCGCAAATCCAAGCTCTATCGACGCTATCGTCGCTTGTTCGGGGATAATGGGTTCTGGACCTATCCGCCCGGATCGCCGCCGCGACTCCAGGCGGTGAAGCTCGATCGGCTTTGCGGCCGCGCCTGGGATCGGTGCAAGCGGGCGGCGATCGAAAGGGCCGCCGGAATATGACCGGCCCGATCTCCAAACAGGAATGGGAGAAGGTTCGCCGCGAGAGCATGGCGAACCTGGACCATGTCATCGAAAGCGTCGGCCTGCCGAAGGTGCTACTCGGCTATCAGGGCCGCACGGTCTCGCTGCTCGAAAGCACCGCCGTAAGGGTGCTGTTCATCGAGAAGAGCCGCCGTATCGGCGAGACTTGGGCACTGGCCTCCTATGCCGTGCTGCGCGCCGGCCGGGCCAAGGATGCCGGCGGCATGGACGCCATGTACATCTCTTATTCGCAGGAGATGACGCGCGAGTTCATCGACGCCTGCGCCATGTGGTCCCGTGCGTTCGCGCATGCTGCTGTCGCCCAGGAAGAATTCCTGTTTGATGACACGGACCCCGCCCATCCGGACGAAACCCGGCAAATCAAAGCCTTCCGTATACAGTTCGCATCCGGCTTCGAGATCCTGGCATTGTCCTCGGCGCCGCGCACTCTTCGCGGAAAACAGGGTCTGGTAATCATCGACGAGGCGGCGTTCGTCGACAGCCTGAAGGAGCTGCTGAAGGCGGCGCTGGCCAATTTGATGTGGGGCGGCCAGGTCGTGGTCTGCTCGACCCACAACGGTGCCGACAATGAATTCAACGTCCAGGTCCAGGACATCCTAGGCGGCCGATCGAAGTACAGCCATCTCAAGATCGATTTCGACCAGGCGCTGCTGGAAGGGCTTTACGAGCGCATCTGCCTCGTCACCAGCCGCGAGTGGTCGCCGGAAGCCGAGGCGCAATGGCGCCAGGACATCATCGACTTCTATGGTGACGGCGCCGACGAGGAGCTTTTCTGCGTTCCGTCTATGGGCTCCGGCGCCTGGCTGACCAGTCCGCTCATAGAGGCGCGCATGACGCTGACGCCGGAAGAGGCACCGGTCATCCGCATCGATCTGCCGTTGGACTTCCTGCACCGGCCCGAGCTGGAGCGCCGGCATCTGATGGCGCCGCAAGTGGACGCCATCAAGGAAGCGCTCGACGGCCTTGACGAGAACCGCCAGCACGCCTTCGGCTATGACCCGGCGCGCAAGGCCGACCCGGCGATCATGTGTCTGCTGTCGATCGACAAGTTGCTGCGCCGAAAGTCGGCGCTCACCGTCGAGCTGCGCAACGTGCCGTTCCAAGAACAGAAGGAAATCGCCACGCTGATGTTGAAGACGGCGCCCCGCCTGTGCGGTGCGGCCATCGACGCTACCGGCCTCGGCATGAACCTTTCCGAGGATCTCGGCCGCTTGTTCGGCCTGCATACAGAGCAGACGCCGGGCGGCCTGGTCTGGCAGGTGACGCTCAGCCAGAACTGGTACAACGAGAATTTCCCGCCGCTTAAAACGGCGTTTGAAGACGCCAACATTGCATTGACCAGGGACGCCGAGCACGCGGTGGATCTTCGCCTGGTCAAGATCATCCGGGGCATTCCGTCAATTCCGCCCGAGCGCGTCGGCGTGGCCGGCGCCAAGCGGCACGGTGATTTCGCGGTCGCGCTCGTCCTGGCCTACTTCGCCAGCCGCATGCAGTGGCACGAATATGCCTATGTTCCGGCAGCGATCGCCAAGAGCCGCTTTGAAGAAAGTTCGGAGGGCGCGTGGCGGAACCGGTCCGATGACATCGAGGGCAGCTTCCGCATGGCATCCGCCCGCCGCAACCGTGGGATTTTCTGATGGCTGAAGAATTCAAAGGGATCGTCGATCGCTACGGCCGCCCGATCGCCAAAGCCACCCTCAAGGTCGAGCAGGCGGCTCCGACCGGCAGCGGCGTTCGGCGCCACGATGCCCTTCACCCGGCGGCTGGCCTCACCCCCGGCCGGCTGGCCGGCATCTTGCGGGCGTCGATCGACAACGATCCCGAGAGTTACCTCGCCCTGGCTGAAGACATGGAGGAGCGCGATCCGCACTATGCCGGTGTGCTTGGCGTCCGCAAGCGGCAGGTTTCCGGCCTAGACATCACCGTCGAAGCGGCCGGCGAGGATGCCGCCAGTGTCGAGCATGCCGACCTGGTGCGTGAAGTCATCGAGCGAGACGGCTTCGAGGACGAGCTGTTCGACATCCAAGACGCGGTCGGCAAGGGCTTCTCCTGCACCGAGATCCTGTGGGACACCTCGGAAAGCATGTGGTACCCGAAACGGCTCGCGTGGCGCGATCCGCGGTGGTTTGTCTTCGACCAGGTCGACGGGGAAACGCCATTGCTGCGCGACGCGGGCCAGAACGTGCCGCTCAATCCGTATCAGTGGATCTACCACTCGGCGAAGGTCAAGTCTGGTCTCCCGATCCGGGGCGGCATTGCCCGCGCCGTCGCCTGGACCTTTTTGTTCAAGAGCTTCACCATCAAGGATTGGGCGATCTTCTGCGAGGCCTATGGCCAACCGCTCCGGCTCGGCAAATACGATGCTGGCGCATCCGAGAAGGACAAGCAAATCCTGCTTGATGCGGTGAGCAACATCGGCGTCGACTATGCCGCCATAGTGCCGGCCTCGATGGCGGTCGAGTTCATTAAGGCCGATATTTCGGGGTCGCATGGACTCTATAAGGAGCGCGCCGACTGGCTCGACCAGCAGACGTCGAAAGTCGTGCTCGGCCAGACCGCGACCACGGACGCGATCGCGGGCGGCCACGCGGTCGGCAAGACCCATGATGGGGTGCGGGAGGACATCGAAAAGGCCGACGCCCGCCAGCTCGCCGGAACGCTCAACCGCGACCTCGTCCGCCCGCTGGTCGATTTGAACCACGGCCCGCAGAAGAAGTACCCGAGGATCTTGATCGGTCGGCCGGAGCAGATTGACATCAAATCGTTGGTCGACAATGTGACCAAACTTGTTCCCCTGGGCTTGAAAGTCGGGATGTCGACGATGCGTGATCGTATCGGCCTTCCAGACCCCGCCAAGGGCGAAGAACTGCTCGTGCCACCGAAAGGTCCGGCCCCGACTGACCCGCCTGATGACAACGCGCCCCCGCCACTGAAACCCGGCGAGACCGAACAGACGGTCCACTCCACCGCGGGCACCGGCACCCGCGATGCGATCGAGCGCTCGACGGACGCCATGCTGGCCGATTGGGAGCAGCTGGTCTCGCCGATCGTCGCCGGCCTCGACGCGGAGATCGCAGCCGCCAGCTCGGTTGCCGATGTGAAGGCGCTGCTTTCAAAGCGCTTTGCCGGGCTCGATGCCGCCGCGTTGACCGAGCTGCTCGCCCGATCGGCATTTGCAGCCCTGCTCGCAGGCCAAGTTGACGACACGCTCTGAAGGGAACTCCGATGGTCTATTTCTTCGCGCTCTGTTCGTTCCTCGCCCTGTTCGGCTTCTTCATCAACTCCAAACGCCGAAATGGGCACGGCATGGCATCCAGCGCCGCTATGATCGTGATCTGGATGCTCGCGGCGCTATGGTGGTCGGGCAGGATCGGTTGAGCCTGTGACCGCAGATCTGAAGCCACTGCCGCCGGCCGATGCGATCGCGGCGCTGTTTGCGCGCGGCCAGCGCTTCGATCCCGAATTCTCCTGGCTGGACACTTGGCAGGACGTGCATGCCCGCAGCTTCACGGTGGCGAAGTCGGCCGGCTTCGACATCCTGGGCGACATCTACCAGGCATTGCTGGTCGCCCTTTCGCAGGGCAAGACCTTTGCCCAGTTCGGCGCCGAGCTGACGCCGCTGCTTCAGACAAAGGGTTGGTGGGGTCAGCAGCCTGCCTTTGATCCGCTCTCCGGCGAAACCCGCTGGTCGCAGCTCGGCAGCGTCAGGCGGCTCACAACCATCTTCGACGTCAACATGCGGGTGAGCTATGCCGCCGGCCATTGGTCGTCGTTCGAGCGCAACAAGGCCACACGGCCGTTCCTGCGCTATGTCCATCTGGAAGGCCAGGAGCACCCGCGCCCGCTTCATGCGCTCTGGCACAACACGGTGCTGCCGGTCGACCATCCCTGGTGGAACACCCATGCATGCCCCAACGGGTGGAACTGCCATTGCACGCTGCAGAGCCTCTCGCAGCGTGACATCGACCGGCTGCAGCGAGAGGGCGAGATCCTGAAGTTCGAGCCGGTGTCCGGCACGATGCGCAAGTTCGTCAACAACCGCACCGGCGAGGTCACGACCGTTCCGGATGGCATCGATCCGGGCTGGGCTTACAATCCCGGAAAGGCGGGCTACCTCTCTGTCGTCGAGCAGGATCTGGCGCGAAAGTCCGGGGCGTCCGACTGGCTTCTCCCTTCGTCCTGACCGTCCCCACAGGATCGCCGCACAGCCGCACAGGAGGCCCGTGGGGCGTGGCACTGGTGCGCGAAGCGCCGTTTGCCGCTGTAGACCCGTTCAAAACCGATTTTAGGGGCTATCTGACTCCTGAGCGAGGTGATCGTAACGCAGCCTTGCCGGTTGCCCCTCGCTCGGCTACCGTTGCCTTGCGAATTCGGCGGCGGACCTGTCACGATCGGTCCCGCCAGTTCGATCCCCCAAGCTTCGACCACCGCCCGCCATGGCGGGCATGATTTGACGGCGTCGGCCGGGCCAATGTCCGGCGATGCAAAACGCACTTGCCGCACTTCTTTCGGCCGCCCTGGTCGCTTCGCATTCCACGGCGCTGACGCCGGCGGATGCGAATGGTTCGTGGGTGCAGCTGACGCCGGCCGGAACTTTTTCCGGGCGCACCGGCCAGGGTCCGTGGGTGACCGGCGACAAGGCATCCATGGAAACCATCGTCGCCAACACACAGCGCTACGCCGGCTCGACCGACCTCGTCATCGACTATGACCACCAGGCCGTCTTTGGCGCCGTGCCGGGTGTCGGCGGAACGGCGAAAGCCGCCGGCTGGATCAAGGAGCTGCAGGCACGCGACGACGGCATTTGGGGCCGCGTCGAATGGACTGCGGCTGCGGCCACCGCGATCAAGGCCAGTGAGTACCGATACCTGTCGCCCGTCTTCTTCCACGAAAAGACCACCGGCCGGGTGCTCGCCATCCGCATGGCCGGCCTGACCAACACGCCGAACCTCGATCTCGTCGCGGTCGCGGCGAGTGCCCTCTTCCCTCTCGACAACCCCACCGGAGACAGCATGGACAAGATCCTGACTGCGCTTGGCCTTGCCAAGGGCACGACCGAAGACGGCATTGTCGCCGCCATCAACGCCCATCTGACCAGCAGCACGGCAATTGCCAAGGCTGCTGGCCTGACCGAAACCGCCAAGCCGGCGGAGATCCTGACGGCGATCAATTCCATCGTCGCCGATCGCACCCGCCTCGCCACCGCCGCCGGCCTCACTGCCGACGCCAAGGCCGACGACATCGTCACGGCCGTCCAGTCGGCGATCGCCGGCAAGGTCGATCCGACCAAGTTCGTGCCGATCGCAATCGTCACCGACTTGCAGGGCGATCTGAAGAAGCTGCGCGAGGATCTGACCGCCGACAAAGCGACCGAGGCGGTCAACAGCGCGATCGAGGCCGGCAAGATCGCGCCGGCGCAGAAGGATTGGGCGCTCGGCTACGCCAAGGCCGATCTCAAGGCTTTCGACACCTTCGTCGGCAACGCGCCGGTGATGACGGCCTCGCAGATCCGCACGGCCAAGAAGCCGGACGGCGAAAACGCCGAGCTTTCGGATAGCGATCTCGCCGTCTGCAACGCCATGGGCCTCGATCCGAAGAAATTCGCCGAGACCCTCAAGCTCAACAAGGAAACCGTCTGATGGTCGCGTCCAAGGATCTCGAAATCCCGGCTCGCTCCGGCGACCGCTTCGGCTACCCGGCCAAGTCGGGTGTCCGCATCTTCCGCAAGTCGATCGTTGCCCTCCTGGCAACCGGCATGGCAGTCCCGGCGGGCACCGCCAACGCGGTTTCCATCGTCGGCCTGGCGGAAGGCAACGTCGATAACCGCGACGGTGCGGACGGCGACCTGAACGTCGAGGCGCTTCGCGGCTGCTTCGGCTTCATCTTCGTCGCCGACGAGGTCGACATCGGCCGGCCGGTCTACGCCGTCGACGATCAGACGCTCAGCTTCGATGGCTCCGGTGCCCGGCTGCTCGTCGGCACCGTCGCCGGCATCAGCGACGGCCGCACCTGGATCGACATCCCGGCCGCTGAAAAGGTCATGATCCCGCTGGCCGCCCGCATCGCCACGCTGGTCGGCGCCGGCGTCACCAGGACGATCGCTTCCGTCAAGGGCCGCATCACCCGGCTGCGCAGCGTCACCGACGGCATCCTGACCACCGGCGACGCCACCATCACCTGCGCGATCAACGGCGTTCCGGTGACCACGGGCGTTATCACCATCACCCAGGCCGGCTCGGCCGCGGGCGATGTCGACACGGTGGTGCCGACCGCCCTCAACGAGGTCAACCCCGGCGACGTGATCAGCTTCACGGTCGGCGGAACCAACGCAACCGCAACTCCGGCGACCGTCGTCGCCGAGATCGCGCAGTAGGAGAAAGCTTCAGATGGACATTAATGCTTCCACGCTGCGCAGCGTCTACACGGGGCTCAGCACCGCGTTCAACGCGCGGCTCGCAACCACCCCGACCCAATACCGGACGGTCGCCATGGACGTGCCTTCGAGCACCGCCATGAACGAATATCCGCGCATGGACGATCTGCCCGGCATCCGCGAATGGGTCGGCGACCGCCTCATTCATGATCTGTCGGCCTCGACCTACATCATCCGCAACAAGGAGTTCGAGGGCACCGTCGGCGTCAAGCGCGCCTCGATCGAGGACGATCAGTTCGGCTTTTACACGACGATCTCTGCCCAAATGGGTCAGGACGCGGCCGAGTTTCCCGACCAGCTCGTCTGGCCGCTCTGGAAGGCGGGCGACGCGACCCTCTGCTACGACGGCCAGAATTTCTTCGACACCGACCACCCCGGCTTCGACGAAAACGGCGGCGAGACCTCTGTTTCGAACTTCACCGCTGGCGCCGGCCCGGCCTGGTACCTGGTCGACGACACCAGGGTTATCCAGCCGATGGTGTTCCAGAAGCGCAAGCCCTTCAAGCTTGTCCCGATGGACAAGGAGACCGATACGAACGTCTTCATGAAGGGCCAGTATCTCTACGGCGTCGACGGGCGATGCAACGCCGGCTTCGGCCTCTGGCAGCTCGCCCATATGTCTAAGGCCACACTTACGCCGGCCAACTTCAAGGCGGCCCGCGATGCGTTGGGTGCGATCCGCAAGAAGAACGGCCAGATCATCAACATCCGTCCAGCCAAGCTCATCGTTCCTCAGGCGTTGGAGGCCGATGCAAAGCAGGTGGTTGAGGCGCAGCTGATCAACGGCGGCGACAGCAACATCTGGTTCAAGGCCTCCGAAGTGGTGGTGGTTCCGCAGCTCGGCTGATCACAGCCGGAGCTGCGCACTTTGCCTGCCGGCACTTCGGTGCCGGCGGGTTTTCCGGAAGCAGCCGAGCCCGGCTCCTTCCGCAAGACCCAAGAGGAAATCCGATGAAGCTTTTCCGACCTCTTCTATTCGCCTGCCTCGCCTTCGCTTGTTCGTTCGTCTTCATGCCGGTCATGCCATCGATGGCGGATAGCCGCTCGCCGGCCGCCTACACCGCCCCGGCCGCCGACGACATGACTGCCTTCGTCGTCGCCGATGTCATGAAGATCGCGGGGCTGGCCCTGGCGCTGCTCGGCGTCACGCTCCTGGTGATCGCGCTTGCCGCCACTGTCCGCAGATGGTGGCTCGCGCGCCGCGTCGATCGCAGTCTCGTCTTCTATGACCCGTGGCGCCTGTCCGAGCCGTACCGACGACCGCCCGGCTGACACGTCTGTCCGAATTCGTCCCGCCGGCTTCGGCCGGCGGGTTTTCGAAAAGCAGCCGCGACGGCTCCTTTTCAAAGGCCCGAAAACGAGGATTGAACGATGGCGAAAGCCCTGAGAGCCAGAGCAGCGAAGTCAGTAATCGCAGATCAGCATGTCGCGGTGAATGCTTCGCCTGCGGCTGATGTCGCCCTAGAGGTGGCACCGGCCGCCCCGTCGCTGGGGGCAGCGACGGGGACCATTTCCCCCGATAACCCCCCGGAGAGTGAGGGCCAGGGCGGAGCCGGCAATGGGGCCGGCTCCGCCGAGCCGCTCCCTCAATTTCTCGCAAACGACGAATTCAACGGGCCGGGAGGCGATCCGGACGAAATGGACTACGGCACCCTGAAGGACTTGGACACGCGCCTCGGCACGGCAGAGAACGAGTTCCGCTCCAAGTTCCCGCGCATGGCCGCCGCGATCGACGCCTGGCAGGCAGCCAATGCTGACGGAGATGTGCCGAGCGGCGTTCGTATCCGGTCGAAGCTCGACGGGTTCCGCCGTGCCGGCATCGCCCACTCCAAGGCGCCGGTCGAGCACGCCATGGAGGCGTTCAAAGGCCCCGAGCAGCTGGAGGCCCTTTTCGCCGAACCGAACCTAGTCGTGGAGCTGATCTGACCGTGAACATCTACCTATCCATCTGGTGGATACCGATCGCGCTTACGGTCGCGATCTGGGCGGCCGCATTGATGTGGCCGACCGAACAAAGCCATGGCGATTACGACTTCAGCGCATACTTCTTTGCGCTCGTGAGGTTCGCCTTCGCCAGCGCCGGCTCCCTGCTTGTCTGGCTCGCCTTCTTCATCTGGCTTTTCGTGGTGGGTGCCTGATGTACGCCGTTCAACAGGACCTAGTCGACCGCTTCGGCTCCACCGAGCTGATCCAGCTCACGGACCGGACCAACATGCCGCCATCGACAATCGACGATGTCGTGGTCGGCCGGGCGCTCGCCGACGCCGACGGCGTCATCGACGGCTATATCGGCAAGCAGTTCAAGTTGCCGCTTAGCGTCGTGCCGCCAGTCCTGGTCAAGGTCGCTGCGGATCTCGCGCGCTACTATCTGCATGGTGAGGCGGCCGACAAGGACAGCATCGTCTCGCGCAACTTCGCCGCCGCGATCTCCTGGCTGAAGGATGTCTCGAAGGGTCTCGTCCTGATCGAGGAGGAAGGCGAGACCCCCGAACAGGCCGGCGGCGGCGCCATCAAGACCAGTGCGCCGAACCGCGTCTTCACCCGCGACACGCTGCGGGGCTATTGATGGCGACCGAAGGCATCCAGCTCCGCCTCGTCGACCAGGCCGTGCTGGCGACGCTCGACCGCATCGAGCGCCTGGCCGAGCATCCGAGCGCCATCATGTCGGCGATCGCCGCCTACCTGGTCACCGCCACCCAGCGGCATTTCGAGCGCGAGACCGGCCCGGCCGGCAAGTGGCAGCGACTCAGCCCGCGCACGGCCGGCAAGCGCATCGGGCGCGGACAGCGCGGCTACGGCCACATGCTGCGCGTCACCAACCGGCTCTACAGCTCGATCACCGGCGAGGCGACGGAAACCGAAGCGGCGGTCGGAACGAACCTGCTCTATGCCGCCATCCAGCAGCTCGGCGGCGAAGTGAAGATCCCGGCGCGCGAGCAGGATCTGCATTTCGGCAAGACCAATCGCGGCCGTCGCTTCGTCAAGGCCTCGCGTAAGCGCAAGGAGACCGTCCGCGTCTCGATTGGCGCGCACTCGATCACCATTCCGGCCAGGCCCTATCTCTATGTCGATGAGGAGGACCAGGCCGAAATCCTGCGCATTGCCGAGGACGCCTTCCGCGCCGAGGCCGGCGGCGGAGCGCAGCCATGACGCTGTCCGCAGAATTCCAGCAGCGCCTGCGCGATATTGACCCGCCGCTCTTTCGGCTGGTCGCAGGCGCCGCCGCCTGGGCCTCGCTCAGTGGCGAACCGAAGACGACGCCCGCGGCCTTCGTCCTGGTCGAGGAAGAGCACAGCGGTGAAAACGAGCGCATGACGGGCAACGTGCTGCAACGCTGCGAAGCCGATGTCGCCGTCATCATCGTCACCCGCAACGTATCTGATGGCACCGGCGGGGCCGCTGCCGACGACATCGAAATCCTCAAGGACGCGGTACGCGGCGCCTTGCTCGGTTTCGAGCCGACCAGCGTCAACAATGCCGACGTTGTCGAGCACATCTCGTCGAACCTTCTCAAAGCCAAGAACGGCCACGTCTGGCAGCGCGAGCTGTTCGGCGCCGGCTACTACCTCGTGGAGAAAAGCTGACATGGCAAAGATCGAAACGCCGATCGCCGGCGGTGCCTACATCAGGCGCAAGGATCGAACGCTGGAGCGGATCGAGGGCACCGAGCCCGCGCCGCCGCCCGGCAAGGAGGCCGAGCCGGCACCGGCGGGCACGGACGAACCATTGGCGGCCGAAATCGGCGCGCCCAGGAAGGGGAAATAGACCATGTCGATCCGCCGCTGGAAGAAGCTTTCCGCCCTCATCAAGATGGATGCCACGTACGGCGTCGATGCCGTGCCGACCGGTGCCGCCAATTACATCCAGCTCTCCGACGCGGTCTTCACGCCGCTCGCCGGCGACGAGGAGGCTCGCAATCTGATGCAGCCGTTCCTCGGCCACCAGGGCGTCTTGCTGACCGGCGACTATGGCCAGTTCAATTTCTCGGTCGAGATCGCCGGCGCCGGCGCCCTCGGCACGGCGCCGGCCTATGGCCCGCTGCTGCGCTCCTGCGGCTTTGCCCAGGTGATCTCGGCCGGCGTCGATGTTCAGTACGACCTGATCCACGATAGCTTCGAGAGCAGCGGGCTCTATTACAACTCCGATGGCGTCAAGCATGTGCTGCTCGGCCTGCGCGGCAGCGTCTCGCTCGGCTTCATACCGAAGCGCATCCCGCGACTGCAGTTTTCGATGAAAGGCCTGGTCGGCACGATCACCGACGAAGCTTTGCCCGTCGTCACCAAAACGATGTGGATCGATCCCGTCGTGGTTTCCAAGGCCAACACCGTGATGTCGCTGCATGGCTGGACCGCGATCGCCGAGAGCCTGAACATCGACACCGGCTCCCAGGTCGTGCCACGCCACCTGATCGGCGAGGAAAGCATCGAGATCACCGACCGTTCAGTGACTGGTACCGCCGTCGTCAAGGCGACATCGCTTGCCACCAAGGATTGGTTCTCGATCGCCCGCGCCCACACCAAGGCCGCGCTGGCGCTTACGCACGGCACGGTGGGCGGCAACACGGTGGCGATCGACAGCGACAAGGTGCAGATCGGCCGGCCGGCAGAGGGCCAGAGCGACAACATCCGCAACTATTCTCTGCCGCTGATGCTGACCAGCCTCGGCTCCACCGAGCTGAAGATCACCGTCAAATAAAGGCGGCTTCAACGCATCTAAAACCGCCGTTCAAACCTCAGGAAAGTGCCCCATGAAATTCGTTCTCACCAAGGAATATCGCTACTGGTGGCCCGTCAAGATCGAGCGTCCCGACCCGGTCAATCCCGGCAAGTGGCAGGTCCAGAGCTACATGCATGAGTTCGTCGGCGTCAGCGAGGACGAGGCGAAGGCGCTCAACAAGGAAATCGAGGCGCTGTCGACGGCAGAAGAGAAGCGGGCGCACGAGCACGACCTGCTCATCAAAGCCAGCCGCAACTGGCGCGACGTCATCGACGACGACAAGAACCCGGTCGAATTCACCGAGGAGCTGCTGCGCCAGGCGCTCCAGGACACCTGGTACCGGGTCGGGCTCTACAACGCCTACGCCAGTTCGCTCGCCAGCCCTGCGGCCCGAAAGGGAAACTGAAAAAGGCCGCGCGCGCCTGGGCGCTGGCACGGGAAGGCTTGACCGACCCGACACGCCCTTCGCGGCCCGACGAACAGGCGCGGCAGGATGCCGAGGCGTTGGGCGTCCCGCCCGAGAACCTGCCCGATGATGCAGACGACGACGAAGAGAGCGACGTGTTCGAAGTGTGGGACATCAACATGCCATCGGTGGTGCTGTTTCTCGGCTGCGAGACACAGTGGCGCGTCGTCGCGCGCGGCATGCAGGGCCTGCTCTACTGGCTCGGCATCGACTATGCGGCGGCCAACGTGCTGCTGAAGGCACGGACAAAGCGCGAAAAGAAGCGCTATCCGGCCCGGCGGCTGCTTGATGATCTGCGCGACATGGAGATCGAGGCCCGCGCAATCATGAACGAGGTGCGCGAGTGAGCCTTAATCTCGCCCTCGTCATCAGCGGCGACGCGGCCCGCGCCACAGCGGCGGCCGGCCAGACCACGGCGGCCGTCCGAACGATCGCTGTAGAAGCGGCTCGCTCATCGGCCGCGCTGACCGCCGCGAACGATCAGGCGGCCGCCTCGTCAAAGCGCGTGACCGACATGCTGACCGGCCAAGAGGCGGTGCAGAAGCGCATCCAGGGGATCGTGGCGGCTTATGCTGGCATGAAGGGTCCGACCGACGACGCAACGTATCGGCAGCGTGCTGCCGACATATCAGCCTACGGCGCGGCGCTCGACCGGATCAGGGCCAACTACGATCCGTTGTTCGCAGCGCAGACCCGATACCGGACGGCGATTGAGGCCATCAACCAAGCCGAGCGCACTGGCGCGATCAGCGGCTCCCTGGCGATCGACGCCCGGTTGCGGGAGACGGTTGCCCTAAATAGCCAGATCAGCGCCTTGAATGGCTTGGCCGCAGCTCAGAAAAATGCCGCGCAATCCATGGTGAACCGGGTCTCCATTGTGCCCAATCGCGGGTCCGATATCGCAGCCTATGGCGATGAACTGGACCGGCTGCGGACGCGCTTCAACCCACTCTACGCGGCCTCGAAGCAGTACGAGGCCGAGCTGACGGAGTTGAACAACGCGCACAAGGTCGGCGCCTTCACCAGCGCCAAGGAATACGACCTGGCGCTCGCGCATCTGAACGACCGCTACACCATGCTCGGTCGTCAATCGACACTGACGGTCACAGGGCTCAATTCGGTTACCGGCGCGGCGCGGCTCACCTCGAACCAGTTGCTCAATCTGTCGCGCCAAGGCAACGACGTGATCACCATGTGGGCGCTCGGCCTGCCGCCCATGCAGATATTCGCATCGCAGGCCGGCCAGATCTATGACGCGCTGGAGAGCGGGCCGAAAGGTCTGCGCGGCTCGCTGGCGGCGATCAGGGCATCGCTGGTATCAACGGCAAGGTCCTTCATCGGCTTCGTCGGGCCGGTCGGGCTGATCGCGGCCGGTGTCGGCGTGGCCGGCGCCGCCTTTGCGGCCTATTCGCTCCTGTCGCGCGAAGCAACCAAATCGCTCGACGGGGCGTTGAAGGACCATGTCGATCTCATCAAGAAAGTCGGCGAGGGTTGGAAAGACACTGAAAATGCCGTGCGTGGCGTTGGCCGGGAGTCCCAGACCGTTCTGTCGTTCCAATCGATGCAGGCGGTCAACGAACTCCGAAAATCGGTGGACGCAGGCACCGGCCAAAACCTGCAAAATCAGTTCGGTGGCTCGGAAGCCTTCACTGGAATACCTGGCTCCGGCCTCCCGCAAGACCAGTTCCAGATCTTCGACCGTTACAAGATCGGCGGCCTTGAGCCGGTCGTCAATCAGTTCATCAAGTCGGCCCAGACCGGCTATCCCGATGTCGTCAAGTTCAACGATGCCGTTGCGGCATTGGGCCAAGCCCCCGGAGCATCCGCCGAGCTCAAGAAACGCGTCGCGGAAATTCTAGGCTTCACCGCGACTCTCGCCGAGGCGCAGCGGGCCGTCCAAGAGTACGATCGCAATATCGGTCCAGGCGGCCTGATCAGGAGCGGCAGCGCATTCAACCAGCGCGACATGAAGGCCTATGACGAATGGAAGCTGGCGGACGATGCCGCTCACAACCAGCGCATAGGCGGCTTCCAGGCGCAATTGCAGGAGATGAACGCAAGATCGCCGGCGGAGAAACAGGCCGCCGCCGAGGCCGCGGCGCGCGCCCAGATCAACGCCAGCGAGAGCGCGGCCGCTCGCGCCGACCGCATCGACATCGCCGGCAAGCTTGCACTGGCCAGTGCAACGAAAAGCCTTGTGGACGCGCAGAAGGAGCGTCTGCGCTCGCTCGACCAGACGGTTGCCGCGCAGCAGCTGGAGATCAGCCTTGTCGGCAGGACGGCCGCCGAGGCGGCGGGGCTGCGCATGGCCTTTCAGCTCGAACAGGCGGTCCGCGAGGAAGCCGCCCGCAACAACGTTCCTGCCGACGAGGCCGAGATCCGGCGCATCAGGGAAAAAGCCGCCGAATATGGCCGGCTCAGCGCGATTCAATCGGCTCGCGCCGCCATCTTCGAGCAGGGTCAGAACATCGAGACCCAGCGCGCCGAGCTTGCACTGGTCGGGGCGAGTACCGCCGCCCATGATCGCGTCATCGCCGCCCTGACGACAGAGCAGCAGATCCGCCAACTCGGCATCGACCTCTACGGCAAGGAGGCCGAGGCAATGCGCGCCAACACGGCGGAATTGTCAGCAATGGCCGAGGCCAAGGCCCGCGCCAATCTGGTGCGCGACCTGCAGTTCGAGCGCGACCAGCTCGGCCGCTCTCCGATCGAGGCGACGGTCGCCGACCGGCTGAAGGGCGCCGGCCTCGCTGTCGACCTCAATTCCGAAGCGGCCGCGATGATCCGCATGAACGAGCTGCTCAAGCAGCAGAAGCAGATTTGGGAGGACGTGCGCGAGACCGGCGTCGACGCGATCGGCAGCATCGTCGATAGCGCCGTCGGCGGTTTTGCCGATATCGACAGCGTGCTGAAGAGCGCTGCCGACGATGTGCTGAAGCAGCTGACCCAGCTCTCCATCAAGAACCCGATTGCCAATGCCGTCTACAACAAAGGCCTGCCGACGCTAGACAGCATTGGCGGCCTGCCGGGCTTTTTGAGCACGCTGCTCGGCGGCCCGCAGCCGGCCGGCGGGCAATCGGTCGGGGCCATGGATGTCCAGGCCGGTGTCGTCAACATCAGCGGTGCCTTGGGCGTCAGCGGCGGCACTGGCGGCATCTTCGACAGCATCAAGCGGTTCTTCTCACCGGCCAACAGCAATTCGGCCGATCCGCGGTCGGGGATACGTGACGCGGCGACGGCGAATTCAACTTTCTCGGACGGCGCCGGAAGCGCGCTCCGCACGGTCGGAAACTTCAAATCGGGCGTCGACGCCCGGCTGATGGACATTCTCGACAGTGCCGCGAAGCGGTTCGACGGCTACCAGGTCGATGCGATCTCGGGCTTGCGGCCAGGCGACCCACGCTTTCACGGCCAAGGCCTCGCGACCGATGTCAGGCTGACCGATCTCCTCACCGGCAAGAAGCTGGGCAACTATCAGGACCCAAGCACCTTCGCGACCTACGAAAAGTTTGCCCAGACGGCGCGCCAGGTGCAGCTGGAAAAATATCCGGAGCTGACCGACCAGTTCCGGTGGGGCGGGTATTTCGGCGGCCAGAGGGGCAAATACGGCGCCATGGACGAGATGCACTTCGATCTCGGCGGCGGCAGGCTTGGGATGGCTGGCGGCTCTTGGCGCAACGGACTCAATGACAATCAGCGCGCCCTTTTCCCCGGTGTGGAAAGCGCAGGCAACAAGGCCACGGCGGCGATTACCCGGCTCACCGAGAGCACCGGCCTTGCCGCAAAGGGCCTCAATAGTTTCGGCGGCGGGCTTGGCCAGCTCGGCAATGCGCTCAGCCAGTTCCCGGCGGCGCCGGCGGGCGGCGGTCTGTCTGGATTTTCCAGCATCTGGTCGATGATCAGTGGCTTCTTCAGGTCGCCGGCAGCCTGGTCGGCGATCCAGTCGGGCGCCGGCGGCCTCTATGACGTGGGCGGCGCGACCGGCGGCAACGACCCGCGCAGGGTCGCCGGCTTGGTCCATGAGCAGGAGTACGTCATGGATGCCCCGGTGGTGCGAGCGCTCGGCGTGCCGTTCCTGGACAGCCTGCGGCGCACAGCCAAATCGGGCCGCGGCTACTACGAGGGCGGTTATGCCATGCCCGGCGCCGGTAATTCCGGCTCTCTCTCAATGGGCGGCTGGTCATCGCAGTCCGTCCAGCCAGCGCGCATCGAGCGGCACTATCACGACTATGCCGGCGTCAGCGTGCGCGAGGAGGAAACGGACGACGGCAAGGGCGGCCGCCGCGAGGACATCATCATCGAAGAAAAGCTGACCGCCGCCGCAAACCGGCACGGCAGCTCCTTCAATAAGACGCTCGCGGGTCGCGGGGCCAGGCAGCCGGTGAAACGCCGATGAGCCTCGTCTGGTATCCGCCCGAGCTGCCCAGGCCGGAACGCGCACCCTACCAGGTGACGCGCGGCGATGGCCGGTCCCGCAGGGCCGAAGACGCCGGCCCGCCCAATGTGCGGCGCCGCTTCTCGGCGGTCGCCGACACCGTTGCATTTTCGACGGTGCTGACCAGGGCGCAGCTTGCCCGCTTCGATCGCTGGTACAACGAGGAGATCAAGCAGGGCACGCAGCCGTTCCTGATGCCGGCCTGGGACACGGACGGCCTGCCGCTGCTGACCGATGACGGCACGCCGATCACCACCGAGGACGGCACGCCTATCCTGATCGCCGAGACGTGGCTCTGCCTGATTGGCCAGCAGCTGCCCGCACGCGCGCCGAGCTCGCCGAGCAGCGTCCAGTGGCGCGTTTCCTTCGACATCGCGGTGATGCCATGAGGCGCGTCTCGCTCAATGCCCGTCTCGCCATCGACCAGGTCGCGACCGACGAGCTGGAGGTTGTGCTGGTCATCATCGAGCACCCGCTGCTCGACACGCCCGTGCGGCTTTCGTCCGACAATGCCGACCGGATCTCGGTCGAGCCGCTTATGTACGGCACCCGCTCGACCTGGCGCACCGAGGATGGCTCCCCCTTCCTGTTCATTATGCTTGACGCGCTCGTCCCGGACGAGGAAGACGACGCGCCGGCGCAGGCCTCGCTGGTTCTCGAGATCCTCGACAGCGACATCGCCGACCTCCTGACGTCGACCACCGTGCAGGCAACCTGTCACATGGCGATCGTGCTGGCGTCGAGCCCGGACAATGTCGAGGCCGAATGGATCGGCCTGCTGATGACCGGCGCGGACGGCGACAGCGGCCAGGTATCGATCAAGTTCTCGATGGAGCCGATCACCGGGGAGCCCTATCCGGCCGACCGCATGACCAAGGAACGCTTTCCGGGGCTGCACAAATGACCTTGATCGCGGCCCAAGGAGACCTCCGCTGGACGCAGACCTTTATCGGCCTGCCCTTTGCCGACAAGGGCCGCGACTGGACCGGCTGCGACTGTTGGGGCTTCAATCGGCTTGTCCATAAGGAGCATGCCGGCAACGATCTGCCGTCCTATGACGGCCTCTATGTCAGCTCGGCCGAGCAGCGGGAAATCGCCGGCATCGTCGCTCACGAAGCACAATCGCCGCTGTGGCAGATCATCGGCGAACGCGACGGCAAGGAATTCCATCTTCGCGAGCAGCCGCGCGAGCTGGACATCATCTGGCTCCGGCGCGGCCGCCTCGACGCCCATTGCGGTCTGTTTCTGCGCCCCGGCCTGATGCTGCACATGGTCGAGCACGACTGTTCCAAGATCGAGCGCTACGACGACGGCCCGCCCTGGGCGGGCAGGGTGACCGGCATCTACCGCTGGAGGGGCGCATGAGCGTCCACGTCACGGCCGTCCCGATCGCCTTCCAGCCCGACCGCGCCCGCATCGAACTGACGCTGCCCGAAGGCATGACGATCGCCGAGATGGTGGCGACGGCGCTGCCCGGCGCGACCGATCCGGTGCTGGAACGCACCCGTGTCGCCCTGGTCAAGGGCGACGGCATGCAGGTGGTGACGCGCGCGCTTTGGCACCGGGCGCGGCCCAATGCCGGCGTCCATGTGGTCATCCGCGTCGTTCCCGGCGGTGACTCGTTTCGGTCCGTGCTGCAGATCCTCGTCTCGGTGGCTGCGATCGCTGTCGCAGGTTTTTTCTTCCCTGCCGGCGCCACGCTGTTTGGCTCGGAATTGCTTGCCAACGTGGCGAAGACCGCCCTGACGGTGGGACTGACGGCGCTCGGCGGCTTGCTGATCAATGCGCTGCTGCCGCTGCCCAAACCCCCGGGGGAGGAAAAACCGACCTATGCGATCGCCGGATGGCAGAACCAGTTCACCCCCGACGCGCCCGTGCCCATGGTCATGGGTACCCACCGGTTTGCGCCGCCGTTTGGTGCGATGTCCTATATCGAGGTGGTCGGCGATTGGCTCTACGATCGCGCCGTCTTCCTGCACGGTTACGGGCCGCTGGAGATCTCGGAGGAGAAGCTCGGCGACACGCTGCTGACCAAATTCGACGAGGTCGAGATCGAGACGCGGCTCGGCTATGCCGACGATGAACCGCTGTCGCTCTACACCAACCAGGTGCTCGAGGAGCGCATCGGCACCGATCTGGAACGGCCGTTGCAGCACAACGACTACGGCAAGATCATCAAGGGTGAGCCGTCCGAAGCCAAGCCGGTCAGCCGCTTCACCGCTCGCGATACCGCCTGGTCGATTTCGATCCTGTCGTTTCCCGCCGGCCTGATCAAGATCGATGACGAGGGCGAGGAGTTTTCCGTGGAGGTCGTGTTCAAGCGGCGCTACCGGCCGGCTGGCACCGAAGCCTGGACCGACCTGCCCGATCTCTCCATCCGCAACACAAAAAAGGTCGGCTTCTATCGCGCCGACCGCATCGATTACCCCGTCCGCGGCGCCTACGAGATCGAATATGAGCGCCTGACGGACTCGGAGGTCGAACCGGGCAACGGTTCGCAATTCGTCCTGAACTGCACCTGGGTGGTGCTGCAGAGCTTCCGGCCGGAATACCCATTCAATTTCAGGAAACCGGTGGCGCTAAGCGCGCTTCGCATCAAGGCGACGGCGCAGCTCAACGGCACGCTCGACACCTTCAACACGCTCGACAGGCGGATCGCGCCGGACTGGGATGCCGAAAGCGCCACATGGATCGAGAGAGCCACGCAATGGCCGGCGTCGCTGGCGCTGTTCGCCTTGCGCGGCCCAGGGCTGTACCGGCCTACTCCGGACGAGGAGATTGATTTCCCGACCTTCCAGGAGTGGCACGCCTTCTGCGTTCTCAAGGGTCTAAAATACAATCGCATCCACGATTTCGAAAGCACGCTGGGCGAGACGCTGGCGGCGATCGGCGCGGCCGGCCGTGCCGCCGTCAAATGGAACGGCCGCAAATGGACCGTCGTCATAGATCGGCCGCGTGAGCTGGTAGCCGACCACGTCAATCCGCGGAACTCTTCCGACTTCCGCTGGTCTCCTTCCTATTTCGAGCCGCCGCATGCGCTGCGCGTGCCGTTCATCGACGAGACCAACGATTACCAGCAGGCCGAGCGCCTGGTGCCGTGGCCCGGCCATGTCGGCGCGATCGACATCACCGAGGAGCTGAAGCTGCCGGGCAAGACCAATCCGGACGAGATCTGGCGCGAGGCCCGCCGCCGGCAATACGAGATCATGAACCGCGCCGTCAGCTACTCGGCCGTCCAGCAAGGCACGGCGCGCACCGCGACCACCGGCGACCTGGTGATGGCCGCGCGCGACGTGCTGAAGCGAGCGACGCATTCGGCCAGGGTCAAGGCGGTGCGCGTAGACCACGTCGAGACCGACGGCATCTTCACGATGGCGGCCGGCGAAAGCTACGCAATCCGCTTTCGCCAGTTCGATGCCGACGACACGATTGGCACCAGCGTGGTTCGCACCATCGCGACAGTTCCCGGCGAGAGCGCGGCCGTGCGGCTGACCGGTACCGGCGAGAAGCCGAAGCCCGGCGACATCATTCATTTCGGCCCTGCAGTGCTAGACAGCATTCCGCTGATTGTCTCCGGCATCACGCGGGGAAAGAACAATTCCTCGGTGCTGTCGATGCTGCCGGCGGCGCCGATCATCGACGAGCTGACGGATGCCGAAGTGCCGCCGGCGTGGAGCGGTCGCGTCGGCGCCGAGATCGACCTCTCACTGGTCCCGCCGGCGGTCCCGAAGTTCACCGGCATCGAGACCGGCACGGTCGGAACCGGCGATGCCAACGGACTGAAGGTGATGCTGCGCGCCGGCACCGCGAACGCGATCGCCGTCGCCGCCTTCAAGCTGCAGACCCGGCTTGCGGGGGCGCTGCTGTGGCAGCCGCCACTGTCCTGCTCGCCTGCCGAGGGCGCGTTCGATGTGACCGGTTACCTGTTCGGGGATGAGGTCGAGCTGCAGGCCTGGGCGGTCAGCGTCGCCGGCGTCGATAGCGATCTGACCGACATCGTTTCCGTGACCATCGGCGCCGACGACTTCGTGCCGCCGGTCCCAGTCAATTCCCTGCTTTTGCTCGTGCTCTAGAGGACACCATGGCAGCCAGCCAGATCAACACGACCGATACTGTCACAGGCGCAACGGCGCCGGTCGCGACGGAACTGATCGGAGGCAAACACTACCCGTCGAGGACGTCGGTCGACTCGCTCGGCGCCCTTATCGACCCTGCCACGGCTGCCAAGCAGGACGCGCAGACCGCCCTGCTGACGACGCTTGCCGGCTACACTGACGGCATAGAAGCCCTGCTTGCGACGATCTCGGGAAAGGATTTCGCCACTCAGACCACCATGGCGGCTATCCTTGCCAAGATCATTGCAGCGCCGGCCACCGAGGCGACGCTGGCGAACATTCTTGCCGCTCTGGCCGTCGTGCCGGTGCGCGGCAATGACGGCATCGTGACCTGTTCGGTCGACATCATCAGGCCAGCCGACATCATCCAATACGCAATTGGCGATGCACTGTCAGACAGCACCACAGTTCCGACAGCCGGCGGCTTCACCTTCGCCAATGCGGTCAGGGCGGCGGGCAAGTCGTGCATCCTGAGCGATATCATCATCGCATCCAGCAGCTCGGCGGCGACAGCGCTGCAGGGCGAACTCTACATCTTCGACACCGCGGTGACGGCGGTCAACGACAACAGCGCTTTTGGTGTGACGGATGCCGAGATCAGGACGCTGGTGGCAAAGGTGCCATTCATCATGGCCGTGGGGGCGAACAACAATCATGTCCACCTTCAAAACCTCGGCATTGGCCTGACGGCGGTCGGCGGCAGGGACTTCCGGTTCCTAGTGAAGGTGTTGAACACCTACACGCCGGTCAGCGGTGAGGTTCTGACCGTCCGTGCCAAGTTCGCGCCGGTCGACTGATGCTGGCCAACCTTCAACGCATGCTGCTGAGGCCAAAGCGGGTTCTCGACCCTCTGACGCTCTTTGCGATCGGTGCCGATGGAGCCTGGTACGATCCGTCCGACGTGTCGAGCCTTTGGCAAGATACTGCTGCGACGATCCCGGTAGCTGCCGACGGTGACCCGGTGCGGCGCATGAACGACAAGTCGGGCAACGGCCATAATCTGACTACGGCGTCGCTGGCGGCAAGCCCGCTGTACAGGACAAACGGCGCGCTCAGATGGCTGGAATTCGATGGCGTCGACGACACGATGTCGTCGGCGCTGACGATGACGCTGTCGCTGCCGAGCTACATCGGTGCCTGCTTTTCCAAGGCAGCACAGAACTCGACCTCGTTCTTCTCGCTCATAAAGGATGCCTCTAACTATCAGCGGCTCATCAATGTGGCGACCAACAACCGGATGTCCGGAGCGCTGCGCAGCACCGCGCACCTCACGGCGGTCACGCCGACCAGCGCCAACAACAACTTTCCTGCCGCGACGATCAAGGTCGCCGACACGCTGTCCATCTCCGGTCTCACCGATCTGGCCGTCAACGGCGTGCCGAGCGGCACCTCTCCGGTGACGAACCTGTGGGTTGCCGGCGACACGGTCGCTGGCTGCGGCGTCCAGCTCGGCATCGGCAACGGCATGAACTTTTTCGGCGGGATTATCCTCCTGGCAGACCCCGGCGCTGCCCGGCCGCGGGTCAATTGGTATCTGGGCGCAAAGGGCGCGCTGGCACTTTAGACGGAACGGAGAGCTACATGGACGGCACCAGGACACCGGATATTACGATCGCCGAAGCTGTCGACCAGCTACTCGGCAATGTCATTGTCGATGGGATCGAAAGAACGCGACGCATTGCCGTCGACAAGCTTGCTTTGCAGCTCTCGGCTGACGGTCCGCTAAACGATCGACTGGCTCTCGCGGAGGATGGCATCTCCGAGGTGGCCGCGGATCTCGCCACCACGGCGACGGGCCTAGCGGCCGAGCTGGCCACTCGCGCGGCAGCGGATACCGCCCTCGACGGCAGGCTCACCGCTGTCGAGGGCATCGCCGCGATTGGCATCAACTGGACGACGCAGCGCGTCGAAGGCAGGGCGACCGCCAACGTCGATCTGGCCACGGGGTTGGTGAATGGCCAGGCGCTGAATGGACTGGTGGTGCAGACGGGCAAGTTCTATTTCCTGCCGGTGCAGACCGATCCGACGCAAAACGGGCTCTATGTCGGTGTTGCCGCCGGCGCCGCGACCCGTGCAGTGTGGGCGGACGCCGCGGCCGAACTTGCGCATATCGGCTTCGTGCTCCAGGGCGGCACTGTCGGCACCGGCGAGCGCTGGACGCTGCCGCTGGCTGCCGGCGCAATCAACCTGGGCGTCACGGCGCTTGCTTTCGCCGAGACCGGCATCGAACCCGGCTATGCGGCGGAGTTAAGCACTGCACGCGGAGGCGCGGCCAGTCTCGGTGAGAGGCTCGATGCCACCGGCGACCGGGAAAAGAACGTCGCCGGCAAGGGGTACTACGAAGAACTGTTTGGCGACAACGACAGCATGGTCGCCACCAACATCACTGATGGAGCGGCAGTGGCCTATGTGCTTACGCACACGGCATCGGGAGCCCAGATTGCGCAGACGACAGGTGGCAACCGCGTCGTCCTCTACTCGACCCGCAATAAGATTGGCGGCCGCCATACGCGCTTTCGGTACCGTGCCGCTGTCACTTCGTACCCAACTAGCTGCCGCGTCGGTTTCACCTTGAGCGATGGCGTTAACAAGTCGACCTTTCTGCTCTCTAATGCGGGAATAATTAGCATCCTGGGCACGGGCGCGAGCACGATCTCGACCAGCGGCCCAACCTTCGCCAATGGCGACGTGATCGACTTCCTGGTCAATGTTCATGATGATGGCACTGTCTATGTGCAGGTGTTCAAAAACAACCAGGCACCCTATTCCTTCAGCGTGGCCGGTGTGCCGATCGGCAGCACCATGTCGTTCGCGCAAAGCAGCGGCACCGGCACCTCGACGGTTATTCACAGCCTGACGGAACTCGCTTCAATCGGCGTACTTGCCGACGATTTCGGCCGTAGCCGCCAGGACGAACGCGTCGGATCTGGCGACCTCGGCTTGATGGCGGCGGTCGGCTGGGCTCTGCGGGCGATGTTGCGGAACAAGCCGACCGGCTGGACACCAACAATCCCGTCTGACCGGCTGTTCTACCTTTGGGGCACAACCTACATCGCCAATGTCGACCTGAAGTTGGCCTCGGTGCTGTCGCCGCATGATCCCGACGTCATCAAGATCTACGTCGATATCGCAACAGGCAGTGACATCAATGTCGGCTCGTCCACTTCACCGCTGAAATCCATCAACGCCGCCATGGCGCGGTGCCTCGCTGGATCAAAGGCGATCGTCTACGTCAAGGGCGGGCTCTACGACTTCGACAATTGCTGGAAAAGCGTCGCACCAGCGTCCAGCACCATCGCAGTCGTCTCATGGGACGGGGTGCCCGTCATATCGTCCATGCACGATGCCGGACTGGTGTGGGCGCCGGACGCTGGCACTACCTACGTGGCGACCTTCGCGGGCCGCGTCGTCAACGTCTGGGATGCCAAGACCGCCAATCTGACTGCGGATGGGGACTACGGCCGCTTGCCGATCGCCGCGTCCCAAGCGGCCTGCGAGGCAACGCCGGGCAGCTATTTCATCGCCGGGACAAGCATCTATGTGAACGCGGCCGACGGCCGGTCGCTGGTCGGCGACACCGATTTGCGGATTTACAAGAAGCACGCCAGCACCACGGCCAACGATACAAACGGCAATTACCAGGTCCTCGGCGGGACAATCTATCTACAGGGTATTCACTTCGAGGGCGGGCTCTCGCCCTTCTTCAACCGGCTGTCGGATCCGGCCTTCAAACAGAACGTCTACCCCCGCGATTGCACCTTCAAATATGGTGGAACGGACAACTTCGACATCAACGGCGACACATTATGCATCCTGCAAAACTGCATATCTGCTTGGAGCGCCCAGGACGGCAACAACTATCACGCCATCTTCGGCTCGGCAGCTCCGCAGGTCATCGAAGTCGGTTGCGTCGGACGCTGGAACGGCACTGACACCGCCGGCACCAACAATGGCTCTACTATGCATGAAGGCGGCTGGATCATCCGCGTCAATGGCCTCTACCATCACAACCAGAACCGCAACGTGCACGACATCGGCAACTCCTTCTCATGGAACATGGGCTGCACGGCGCGCGACAGCACGAGCGGCGTGAACAGCGTCAACTTCGCCTCCGGTCTCGCTACAGAAGTCCCCGGCACTCTGATGTTCTTGGATGGCTGCACGTCGTCAGGATCGACCTTCGATCTCGATGCTGGGACGGGATCTACGATAAAAACTTTCAACCTGACCAGCGCCGGCAACAACCGTTCCGGCGGGGCATTCTCCGGCACCATCACAAACTACGTCCCAGCATAAGAGGAACGACTATGACCATTGCTAGACACACGCTTTCCGCCGTGATCGCCAAACTTTCTGACACCAGCTTCGGCGAGGAAGCTCACCATGTCGCCAAGGCGATGCAACAGGTCGCGGCGGAACAGGGCATTGCAGTCGGGGATCTCGTCGCCACCTTGGCCCGCAAGGAAAATCCCGACGATCTACGGTACCGGATGGCCATCGAGCAAGGCGATGCGTTGTTCGGTCCCGCCGGCTGGTCGCGCGTCCTGGATAACGATCTGATCATGAAGTGGACTGACGAAGGCGGCCGCACCGTCGTGCTCCGCGCGGACGGCAGGCTGACTGCATCGGATGGGACCCGTGTTACAGACACTTTCGATACTGCCTCCGCCGTGTTCGCGGCTTTGGACAGCATGGCGGCCGCCGGCGAGCCTACCAAATAGGCTGAGTGGCTGGATGGCTGCACATCGTCAGGGTCGATCTACGACCTTGAGGCTGGCACGGGCTCGACGATCAGGACGTCTGGGCCTGACAAGTGTAGGCAATAACCGCACCGGCGTCGCTTACTCGGGCACGATCACGACCTACGTGCCGGCGTAGCTCTAGCAAGCACCGCAGCAGCGACTTGACCCGCCAGCAAGAGCGAGCCGGTCTCGTTGAAATGCACATCGCGCGGTCGCTGCGCGGCGCTCAAGAACGGCAGGATGAAGCGGCGGAGATCGTTGATCTCAACAGAGTTTCCCTTTGCTTCGCTTCTTAAAATCGCGTTGTAAGTCTGTTCCTCTCCGGCCATCCTGTGCCTTGCTTCAGGTGGCACTGGAGTTGTGGTGGCGACAATGACTCTCGCCCCGCCCATTTTGAGGCGCCGCATGATGTTCCGCATGTTCTCCCGATACGCGGCAGGTTCGATCCACCGCTCACCACCTTCGATGCTATCCTGTTCCAGCATCACTTCTGCGGGATTGGGAACGCGCTTAAGATCGTGAAGCCCGGCGTTGAAGTGGATTACGTCGTATTCGCGGTTGATCCACTCATCCAGGCCGGCAAGAAGCCTTGCGGAGTTGGTGCTATTTACGGGAATCCGTTCGACATTAAACCGGCCGGAGAGCAGCTTGCGGACCGGGACTGTGTACGCCATCGATATGGAATCGCCGATTAGGAGTAAGTTCGGCAGGCTGGGGTCTCTGACGATGGCTGCGAATGGATCTTCTTGGTGACTACGTGCAAATAGCAAGCGCCACAGACCTGCGTGGCCAGCACGCGCAGATAATCTTTTCATAGAACTTCCCCAAGCCCGCCAGAGGCTTTCGCACAAACTCTCGAAATCCGCAATCACCCGCCAACCGGCGATCTGGAAAAGCACAACAGGGACCACCGCGATAACGCGCAGCCCATCAACGTCCGGCCGGCAATTCAAAATTGCTGCCCCACACAAAGATCGGCGCCTGCCTTCAATAGGCCGCCAGAGCTACGTCGCGGCTGCCCTAGCGTTCAACCCCTGTTGAAAGGTGCGTTTTGGTGCCAACTGAACTTGCGCGGAGGTGCCAAGTGATTTTGCGCGCTACACAATCCAGCGGGCGAAACGGTATCGAAGTTCATCCAACATGATCGTCTCCTTTGGTACGCAGAATGCCTGCGCGCCTGGGTTGGTCGGAAGCGCAAAACCTCTGCGCCAATCGCATGCGCGATCGAAAGGGTTCAGTTCGCTTCTTGGCCAGCCGAGGCGCTTGTCCCTGTCCCGCCAGGCAGGATTGTCCAACGCCTCCAATGCCTGCATACTTGCGCACGATGCCCGCTTTGCGCTACAGCCACGGTCGCAAGGAGTTTTTCATTTCTGCAAAATGGATATCGGCTGGGACGATCTGAGGTTGTTTCTCGACGTTGCGCGGCTGGGTGGCTTGAGCGCAGCGACGGGAACCACGCGCCTCAGCGCAGCCACCCTTGGACGACGCGTCACCGCGCTCGAAAAGCAGATCGGCGAACCTCTATTCGTGCGCCAGCAGACCGGCTACCGGCTGACCCCGGTCGGCGAGGAACTGCTGCGGCGCGCCGAAGACGTCGAGGCGGCAATGCAGTCGCTGACCCGCTGGCGCGAGGGAAACCTGCCCGACCGCATTGTCCGCGTCTCGGCCGGGCCATGGACCTCGGCCTTCGTTTCCGCCCATATCGGCGAGATCTGGACGGTCGATGATGGCATAAGGGTGGAGCTCGTCACCACCACCGACCGGGTCGACATCGGTCGCCGTGCCGCCGACATCGGCATCCGCAGCGAGCGCCCGACCGAGCAGTGGCTGGCCGGCCGTCAGAGCGGCAAGGTCGCCCACGCCATTTATTCCGGACGTCACCTGATCAACGGCATCGCCGCCGGATTGTTCGTCGGCGTCACCGGCGAAGGCGCAAACATTGCCTCGGCGCGCTGGCTGCAAGCCCATCACGGCGACCGCATCGCCGTACGCGGCAACAACACCCACTCGGTGCGCGAACTGGTGGCCGCCGGCGCCGGCCTTTCGGTCTTTCCGTGCTTCGTCGGTGACGGCGATCCGCGGCTGGTTCGCGTTGCTCAGCCTATCCCCGAACTCGAAACCGACCAATGGATCGTCACCCATCACGAGGAACGTCACTCCCCGCCGGTACGGAAAGTCGCCGACCGGATTGCCGCCTTGATGCGGGCGCACCAGCCGCTGTTTCGCGGCGAGACGCCGATCCGGTAAGCCTCAGGCAGATCGGCCGCCAGTGGATCAAGAATCAGATATTTTGGTGGGCCGGACGATGGTACCGCCGCCGTTGAGGACGCCGGAGTGCGGCGCGCTGCTCGTCGAGATCCTTGCCTTGGGCGAAGAGAGCGGTATAAACCGACCAGCACGGGGCCGCCTATCCGGTCACTCGTCCTCCTGCCGGCTCATAGCCGTATGCTTCGCCCTTACGCACCACGCGACCGATGCCCGGCCAGCCAAGGTGCGCGCCGGCGATCCACGTCCCCGCCTCGGCCGCGTCACTGAAAACCTTTAGGCGGGTTGCGCGCGCGGTCAGCTGATCGTCGTCATAGCCCCAACTGAACGCGGGATTGCCGAACTGCAAGGCCGGCACATGAACGATGTCCCCGAAGAATAGGAAACGGTCCTCGTCCGTGTCGAACGTGTAGCCAGTATGACCGGCAGCATGACCGGGCAAGGCGACCGCCCTCAATCGCTCACCCACCTGGTCGCCATTCTGGACAGGCTTCAGCAGGGGCCGGAACTGCGCAAGGTGCGCGTAAGCGAAAAAGCTCTGCACAGCCGCTTCGGGAATTACGATCGCCTTCAAGTTTGGAAAGAGCGCTCGGCCGTCGGGGGTCAAAAGTCCGTGCACATGATCCTGATGGGCGTGGGTGAGCGCCAAGACCGTGATCGAAGCCGGGTCGATCTTGGCTTCCGCCATGGCCTGCTCAAGACGCCCCACTGTCAGGGCCCAGCCCCCTCCTCCGCTGTCGATCAGAACGCCGTCAACGCCTGGACCTGCAAGGGCGAAGCAATTGACAGACAGGCGAAGCGCCCCTGCCTGCTCAGCTTGCGGCACCGGATTATCCTGGGGGTCCCGCAGAAGGTCCGCCGGCATCTCGATGTAACCGTCCGAGAGCGACCAGACGCGCCACCTTCCCGACGTGCTGCCGAGCACGTTATTGGTTTGCGATGTCACGATCATATGGCCACCTGCCGCAAACGAAAATGGAGGATAGGTTCGATTGTCACTATTGGCTCCCTGCATAATCTGCGCAAAGACGTGGGGAAATCGATGAAGATCGATGCGGAAAGCACGGATTGGAAGATGATCGTTGACGGATCTGCTAGCTTCGCGGCGATCTCAGCTCTTTTTTTTCATGCCCATGTAGATTCCTCCCTTCGTAAGCTCGTCAATCATCTGATTTATGCGCTTTCGGCGTGTTTCCGGGTGACGGGCGCGCTCGATCCAATGCAAGTAATCATTGCGCTGATAGGGAGGCCGTTGCTCGAAAGCAGTCATCAGATTTGCGGCCTCGAGCTCTGCACGCAAACTGTCGGGCATCTTAGCCAACGGACGTTTCAGCAACTTACGTCTCCGCCATTCGAATCCTGATGCCGGAATAGATCACAAGTCAGCCGTCGCGCCTGCGAGACCGCAGCCGGCCTGGCGACAGCCCTTTCAATCGGGTCACGACGCGATTCATATGGGCCTGGTGAGTGAAACCCGCGTGCTGAGCAATCTCGGCCAGCGGCAGATCGCTATTTTCCAAAAGCTCGACCGCGCGATCAACGCGGCGGCGTAAAATGAATTGATGTACCGGCAATTGCGTCGCCTCGCGAAAGGCGGCGGTGAAGGCGCGTCGTGGTATTCCCGCGATTCCGGCAAGATGGTCGATCGACACCCCCTTTTCCAGATCGCCGTCAATCGCAGCGAGGACCCGGTCGAACCGCTGCGAGGTTAGGACCGGAGACTTCTGCTGTCGCTGGCGTGCATGCCCGAGACGGAGCAGGTTCGCGAAAACCAGGCCCAGCGCCCATTCGCGGACGATCGGGTTGGCTGGCGGGTCGCCTTCGAGGCGTCGGCACAACTCGGCCACCAGCGAATCGCGTATCGGTCGATCGGTCAGGATGACCAGGTCCTCGGGGGTCCCGCCTGCCGATACCAGGAGCCTTGACGCCAGCGCGGAGTCAACGGTGATCATCGTCAGCTCGCGCGGCTCCTCGATCTTGAACCGCGTGGCACGCTCGGGAAGACTGAGCAGCAGATCGCCGGGGCGGGTGAAGACGCGCCGCAGCCCGCGGCCAAGATCGATCTCTGCATAGGATGAACCGCTGCGAATCACTCGCAGCTGAACGACTCCGGCCGGCGCGTGGCGATAGTCGCCGGCAGGAAAGAACAACCTCTTTGCACTTGCCGCGGTCACCATCGTTGTACCGGGCGTCCGGACGCAAGTTCCTCCAGGACTTCGATGATCGATCGCCGCATCGTCGATCCTTGATGCCTACACTCTTGCCCGTTTGACTGGTCCACCAGGCGCATCACTTGCCAGGGCAGTCAGTTCACCAATCCGGGGCACAAAGATGTTGTGCAGTGTCTGGGTCATAATGGTCATTTCACGCTGAACTTGCAGTTCCTGTGCGGCGGGAAACAATGTGTCCTGCAAGAAGAGCTCCAGGCCTGCCTTGTCGTCCCATATCTCGATGATGCGATAACCATCGTCTGTGGCATGCGCGATGTGCTGGTAGATGCCGCCAGCGGGCCGTTTCTCCACGCCGATCCGATCGAGGATGCGGCTATAATCTTCGGCCGTCAGGCCGGCAATATCAAGTGTCGTCACTACGGCCATGGTTCATCCCCGCTGCTGATAGTGGTTGTTTGAGGTGGAGTTCTTGGACGGACCCCGGATCCTATTGGGCCGATGTCGTTTGGCATCGCCCGCCCTGACGGCGAGTTTGTCTCCCGAACTTCACCGACAGGAGCGGTCCTTGGTCCTCAGCCACCGAGCGCCTCGATGACAAGACGGGCGGTCGCCGCTCCGGAGAAGTTCTGCTGGCCGGTGATCAGATTGCCGTCGCGCACCGCAAAATCGCGCCACAGCCCGGCCTGAATATAGTTCGCGCCGAGCGCACGCATTTCATCCTCGATCCGCCATGGCATCAGATGCGTACCGTGCGGCAGCGCGCCCATCTCCCAGACGGCATTGTCGGCGAAGTCCTCCTCGACATTGGCGAACCCCGTAACAGTGCGCCCTTTGGCCAGCAGCTCGCCGGTTGAGAGGCGCGCGTAGCGCAGCAGCGCGACGCCATGACACAAGGCGGCCGCGACCTTGCCGGCCGCGAAAAAGGCGACGAACAGCCGCTGCAACTCAGTCGCACCTTGGAACGTGAACATCGGCGCTTGGCCGCCAGCGACGACGATCGCGTCGAACGCGTCGACCGACAGCTCTGCGATGGGCCGGGTCGTCTCCACCAGCGCCGCCAGTTTCGGCGTCGACAGGAAACCGAGCGAGATCAGATCCGTATCCGAATAGCCGGACGGATCGCGCGGGTCGCTCAACGCATCCGCCTCGCATTTACCGCCCTCAGGCGAGAAGATCGCGACTTCGTATCCGCGCTCGGTGAAGGCGAGCCAGGGATGGGTCAACTCGCTCCACCAAAACCCGACCGGCCAGCCTGTGGTGGTTGACACAGCCGGGTTTGAAAGGACCATCGCGACGCGCTTTGGACGCAGCGGGTCGAGCGGGTTGGAATCGCGCACGCTCATCGGGCCATCTCGACTGATTCGCCAAGATTCGCCCAAATCGTCTTGTATTGGGTGTAGCTTTCCCACGCCTCGCGGCCCTGCTCACGGCCATAGCCGCTCATCTTGAAACCTCCGAACGGCGCATTAGGATGGTACTTGTGCCAGCAGTTCAGCCAGACCGTGCCTGCCTTGATCCGGTCGGCGAGCCGCAAGGCGCGGCCGAGATCGCTGGTCTGGATGCCCGAGGCGAGCCCGTAGCTCGTATCGTTGGCGATCCGGATCGCGTCCTCCTCGCTGTCGAATGGAATCACCGGCAGGACGGGGCCGAAAATCTCTTCGCGCGATATCCTTAGGTCGTTGGTCGCATCGGCGAAGATGGTTGGCTCGATGAAGAGGCCCTTGCCGTTGACCTGGCGGGTGCCGCCGCCCGCGGCCAGTCGCGCGGTGCGCTTGCCCTCTTCGACATAGCTCAAGACCTTGTCATACTCGCCGCGCGATGCGATCGGCCCGATCATCGTCGCAGGGTCCAGGGGATCGCCGAGCGTCGCCGACTTCGCCATGGCGCTCAGCTTCTCGACGACCTCGTCATAACAGGCGCGTTCGACCAGCAGGCGCGATCCGGCGACGCAGACTTCGCCCTTGTTCCAGAAGATGCCCCAGAAGGCTGCCTGTATCGCGGCATCGATATCAGCATCGGCGAAAACGATATTGGGACTCTTGCCGCCGAGCTCCATGGTCAGGTGTTTCATCGTCCCGGCACCGTTGCGCATGATGCCCTGGCCGACGGCGGTCGACCCGGTAAAGGCGATCTTGTCGACGCGGACATCGTTGACCAGCGCGTCGCCTATGGTGCCGCCCGGGCCGGTGACGAGATTGTAGACGCCCGGCGGCACGCCCGCGTCGAGGATCACTTGCGCCAAGGCGAGGGCCGTCAGGGGCGTGTCGGTCGCAGGCTTGTGAACGACCGTGTTACCCGCCGCGAGTGCCGGCGCGATCTTCGAACAGGACAGCGCGAGGGGAAAATTGAACGGGGTGATCGCAGCGACCACGCCGAGCGGCTCGCGCCGCGTCAGGATCCTGATATTTGGATCGTAGCTGGTACGATAGGCGCCGTCCATCGCGCTCATGGCGAGCCCGCCATGAAAGCGGAACAGTCCTGAGCAGTGCGGCATGATGATATCGCGGAAATCGCGATAGGGCATACCCATATCCATCGCCTCGCGCACCGCGAAATCCTCGGCCCGCTCGTCCATCAGATCGGCGATGCGAAACAGGATCTTGGCGCGCTCCTCATGATGCATCCGCGCCCAGGGTCCTTGCTCGAAAGCCCGCTGCGCGGCCGCGACGGCATCGCTCGTGTCGGTGACGTCCGCCTTCGCAATATCGGTGATCGCCGCCTCCGTGGTCGGATCAAAAGTCGTCGAAGTCTCGCCACTGACGGCATCGCGCCATTGGCCATCGATCAGCAGACGTCCTACTGGAATCGCGTTGCGCCGCGCGGGTAGATAATCAGTCATGAACCGGTTCCGTCCTGTCGAATGAGATTGAAGGAAATTGTCGGCCCCATCCCGCGCCGATAGGCGAGTTGGACCAATAGCAGCATCATCGGCTCGATCAGGCGCGAGGCCGTGAGATCGCCGACATCGACCGGCATTGTCGGTAGATCGGCGAGAAGCCGGCAAACCGCCGCCTTGGCATTAGCGTCATTGCCGGCGACATAGCTCGTCACCGGATCGCCGTTGAGACGCGGATCATCCCTGTCAAGCAATTCGGCAAAGGTCGGAATGCACTTGACGACAAGCGCGCCCGGCGCGTGCCTCTGAACCTCCTCGCCTACAGAAGTCGCAGTGCCTAGCAGCATCGTGGAAAGGTCAGGCGCGACTGCATTGGTATTGTCCCAGACGACCTTGCCCGACAAATCGCCAAGCGCGTCCATCGCCAACTCGAGAGCCGGCCATGGCGTCGCCAGGGCAATTACGTCGGCCCATCTCGCTACTTCGTCAGGGGCACCGAAGCCAACACGGAGGGTTGCCGCGATTGCGCGCAACTTGCCTTCGTCACGACTGAAGCTGAGGCGAATTTCGTGCCCGGCGAGGCCAAGACGTTTCGCCAAGGCCTTCCCGAGCGAGCCTGGTCCGATGATCGCAACTTTCACAACTGCCTCCCGACACGCGATCGGGCTTGCCTAGCATCATTGCAGTCGCGCTTATTTCACGAATTGCCCTTGCACGATCGGGCGCACTCGTCACATGGGTCGGCGCCAATTGGCATCCGGATCCGCCGCGCGCTCACGCCCTTCCCGAACGTGTCCTATTGGGCATGTATGTGTGGGCGACCATAGAGCAGGGTGCGATCAGCGGAGGTCCCCAGGGCACAAGCCTGCTCATATGGGTTGACGCTGGATTTTCCTTGCCTAATCCGTCGGCGTTGCGATGACTTTTGTGGCATCAGCATAGCGCGATTGCCTGCAAATCCGGGGAAAGGCCGCCTCAGGACGGCTTTCCGGACTGGCACGCCCCTTGCTTCGTTATTCACGTGCAGAGCGTCTAGGGTTCCGGCCGTGTCGATCACGGTGCTGGTCCAAGAGACGCGACCGCTTGAGATGCATTGAGGCATCTGGCGGAACACGGCGGGCCAAAATCCCGGGAGAACCCTGCACGGGTTTGCTGGCGCGAACCTCTCCCGGATGCGCGCTCTGTGAACCCCCCAACAGACGTTCGGACGCAATCCGGATCGCAAACAGGGGTATGTAATGCTTCGCAAACTGGCCACAATCATCCTAGCCGCATCACTCAGCCTCCCCTTCATCTCAGCCGCGCAAGCGGCGCCCAAGAAAGACTTCAAGATTTGCTGGTCGATCTACGTCGGCTGGATGCCGTGGGGCTATCTTTCCGACAGCGGCATCATGAAGAAGTGGGCCGACAAATACGGCATCAATGTCGAGATCACCCGCATCAACGACTATGTCGAGAGCATCAATCAGTACACGGCCGGCGGCTTTGACGGCTGTTCGATGACCAACATGGATGCGCTTTCGATCCCGGCCGGCGGCGGTGTCGACACGACCGCCTTGATCGTCGGCGATTTCTCCAACGGCAACGACGCGGTCATCCTCAAGAACAAGACCGCGCTCAAGGATATTGCCGGCCAGAAGGTCAATCTCGTCGAGCTTTCCGTCTCACATTACCTACTTGCGCGCGCACTGGAGACGGTGGGGTTGGCCGAAAAGGACATTACGGTGGTGAACACCTCCGATGCCGACATGGTCGCTGCCTACGGCACCAGCGACGTCACCTCCGTCGTCACCTGGAATCCGCTGGTCTCGGAAATCGCTGCCATGCCGGGCGCCCACAAGGTATTCGATTCGACTGAGATCCCCGGCGAGATCATCGACATGATGGTCGTCAACACCGCGACGCTGAAGGACAATCCGGCCTTGGGCAAGGCGCTTGTCGGTGCATGGTATGAAGCCATGGTGCTGATGACGTCGGGCACGCCCGAAGGCAAGGCGGCCAAGGAAGAGATGGCCAAGGCGTCGGGGACGGATCTTGCCGGTTTCGACGCTCAGCTTGCATCAACGGCGATGTTCTTCGAGCCGGCCAAGGCGGTCGCATTCACCAACGGCGCCGAACTGCCGAAGACCATGGATCTGGTGCGCAACTTCCTGTTCAGCCACGGCATTCTTGGTACCAACGCGCCGAGCGTCGACGTGATCGGCATGAGCTTTCCCGATGGCTCGACGCTGGGCGATGTCAACAACGTCAAGCTGCGCTTCGATCCGGCCTTTATGGCAGAGGCGGCGGGCGGAACGCTCTGACGCGGGAGCGCGACATGCTAGCCAGAGGAACCGGCATCGTGCAGGCCGCGGCAGGCCCCGAAGTCGCGCGCCTGCAACTTAGCAGGCCGAAGGCGCGGCTTCGCCTCATCAACGCGACGGTCTCGCGCGGCGGAGCGTTGCTGCTTGGGACGCTGCCGTTTGCCGCCGTGGCAATTGCCTATCTCTTCGCTTCGTCGCAAAGGCTGGCGGTCAATCCCAGCGACAAGCTGCTGCCCTCCCCTGCACAGATGTGGTCGGCCTTTTCAGACCTGGCGACAGTGCCGGATAAGCGCTCCGGCGATCTGATCCTGTGGGCCGACACCTATGCCAGCCTGATCAGGCTGTTCGCCGGAGTCGGCATGGCCACGCTGGTGGCGCTCAGCCTCGGCGTCGCCATAGGTTTCATCCCGCGCGTCAGGGCCTTTCTGCTGCCCTTGGTCACAGTTGTCTGCGTCATCCCGCCACTGGCGCTGCTGCCGATCCTGTTCATTGCGCTCGGCCTCGGCGAAACGGCCAAGATCACCTTGATCGCTCTGGGCGTCGCACCGGTCATGGTGCGCGACATCGCCAACCGGGTGATGGAATTGCCGCCGGAGCTCGTCGCCAAGGCACAGACGCTCGGCGGCAACAGCTGGACCATGGTGCTCAGGCTGGTGCTGCCACAGGTCATGCCGCGCCTCATCACTTGCGTACGGCTGGCGCTTGGGCCGGCCTGGCTGTTCCTGATCGCGGCAGAAGCCATCGCCTCCACCGAGGGGCTCGGCTACCGCATCTTCCTCGTTCGTCGCTACCTATCGATGGACGTCATCCTGCCTTACGTCGCCTGGATCACGCTGCTTGCGGTGATGACCGACTGGCTGCTCGTGCGGCTCTCTCACGTCATCTCGCCCTGGGCTCATCCGGTGCGGCGCAGATGAGCCGGATCCTCGTCCATGGACTGGAGAAGAGCTACGGCGACGCCCGCGTGCTGGAACGGGTCAACGTCTCCGCCGAAGCGGGTGAATTCCTGTCGCTGGTTGGCGCCAGCGGTTGTGGAAAATCGACGTTCCTGCGCATCCTGCTTGGCCAGGAACAGCAAAGTGGCGGCGTGGTCGTCGTCGGCGACCAGCCGATCGTGCCGGAGCCGACGCCGCAGCGCGGCATCGTCTTCCAGCGCTATTCCGTGTTTCCGCATCTGACCGCGTTGCAGAACTTGCTGCTGGTCGAGGACTTCCGTTCGGGCGGACCGTTCGGCCGCGTCTTCGGCGCCAGGCGCACAAGCGCCAGGCAAGAAGCCGAAACCATGCTGGAACGGGTCGGGCTTGGCCATGCGCGCGACCTCTATCCGGCCATGCTTTCTGGCGGCATGCAGCAGCGGCTGGCGATCGCGCAGACCTTGCTCGGCCGGCCGCAGATCCTGCTTCTCGACGAGCCGTTCGGCGCACTCGATCCCGGTATTCGCATCGAGATGCATGAGCTGCTCATCGAGCTCTGGACCGAGCACGGCATGACCGTGGTCATGGTCACCCACGATATCGGCGAGGCATTCAAGCTCGGCACCCGCGTGCTGGTCTTCGACAAGGTGCGCCACGACCCCCAGTTCCCGTCGGCCTATGGCGCGACGATCACCTACGATCTGAAGCTCGACCGCAAGCACCGGGCTTCCGCACGAGACGTGGCCGAAGTGGCCGCGATGGTCGGGACGACCCGACTGGATAGCGCAATCGCGACGACGGCGTCGTGAAGGAGGTTTCATGCACAGAGATAGTCCAGAACGCCGGCATCGTCGCGCCGGGCTCACCGACCACCAGCCACGCCAACGCTTCCACCATCCGAACTTCGAGATCCGCGACATGCAGGGCTGGAAGTCTATCGAGGCGGAAGGAAAGCTGCCCGAGGACGGCTGGCGCAAGGAACAGAAATGGGCACTCGACATGGGCCTGCCCGGATCGGATTCGATCATCGACAAGTCGATCCCGACATTCGCGCGAGGCGAGTTGCCGCACTTCGCCGGCATCAACACCTTCCTCAAGGCGCCCTATGTCGAGAACGTCCGCGATGTCGGCAGATATGACGCTGCCGTCATGGGCATTCCTTTCGACAGCGGCACCACTTACCGGCCCGGAACCCGCTTCGGGCCGCAAGGCATGCGCCGCATCTCGGCGCTCTACACGCCTTACAATTACGAGCTCGGTGTCGACCTGCGCGAGCAGATGACATTGTGCGACGCCGGCGACGTCTTCACTATCCCCGCCAATCTCGAAAAGAGCTTCGACCAGATCACCAAGGGCGTCAGCCATGTCGCCTCGTCCGGCGCGCTGCCGATCATGCTCGGTGGCGACCATTCGATCGGGTTTCCGTGCGTGCGCGGCATCGCCGACGTGACCTCCAAGCGCATCGGCATCATCCATTTCGACCGCCACATCGACATTCAGGAAAAGGATCTCGACGAACGTATGCACACGACGCCCTGGTACTGGGCAACCAACTTGCCGAACGTCTCCGCCACCAATCTGGTGCAGCTCGGCATCGGCGGCTGGCAGGTGCCGCGCTACGGCGTCGCCGAGGCGCGGAAGCGCGGCACCAACGTGCTGACGATTTCCGATATCGAACAGATGGGGCTGGAGAAGGCGGCGGAGATCGCGCTCGAGCTCGCATGGAAGGACACCGACGCCGTATACATCTCCTTCGATGTCGACAGCATCGATTGCGGTTTCGTGCCGGGTACGGGCTGGCCGGAGCCCGGTGGCTTCCTGCCGCGCGAGGCACTGAAGCTGCTCGGGCTAGTGTCGGCGCCCGGCATCTGCGGACTGGAAGTGGTCGAGGTGTCGCCGCCCTACGACACGTCAGACATCACGGCGCTGTTTGGCGTGCGGGTTGTCGTCGAGGCGCTCGGCTCGATGGTCGCGCACGGCAATCTCGGCAAACACAAATCCATCATCGACAAGCCGACGAGCTTTTGACCATGCACGATGATCATCACCACCACAGCCATGATCATGGCGACGGTCACCATCACGGGCCGAACGGTCATCATCACCATCCCCACCCCGTCGGCCACAACGGGCCGGCCGGCAAGCCGTTGCAATGGCAGACACCGCATCTACCGCACGACCATGCGCCCGAACCCGCCGACGCGCGGGCGACCGATCTCGATCTCGTCGAGATCGCGTTTCTCGAAGGGTTTTCGCGGGCGCCCGACCCGTCCAGTTTCCTGCGCCTCGCCGGGATTCCGTTCGTCGGCGAGACCGCCGACGGCGTGCGGCTGCATCTTCTGCGCGTCGAGACGCAGGACATGGTCGATGTCGGCGCCGTCATGCCGCTGATTGGCGGCGCCGGCGTCACCTATCACCCGCTGCCCGCGAAACTGACGTCGCGCCGGCGCCGCCTGGCCTTCGTCTACCATAACGGCAAGGCACAAACGCCCCTTGACTTCGGCGAGGCCCGACTTCTGGCCGACAGGTCCGGCGCCGCACAATTCACCATGCCAGGGGCCGGACAATGAGCACCGGCCTTGAACCGATCGCACCCCTATCAAACAGGTCCAGAACCATGAACAGAACGCTTTCATTCTTCGGTAGACTCGCCCTGGCAGCCGCCACAACCCTCATCCCCTCATTGGCCTTCGCCCATAGCGGCGGTTTTCATGCCCACGGGTTTGTAGACGGCCTTCAGCACCCGCTGACCGGTATGGACCACCTGCTTGCCATGATGGCTGTAGGCATCATTGCCGCTCGCGCCGGCGGCAAGGGGATCATCATCGTGCCGTCGTGCTTTGTCTCGGCGATGCTCGCTGGCGCCCTGCTCGGTATCGCCGGCATCGGCCTGCCCTCACTGGAAACCGGCATAACGCTGTCGCTGGTGGTCTTCGGCGCGATAATGGGGCTTGCCAAGCCGCTTCCGCTCGCTGTGGCCGCCTCGCTGACTGCTCTCTTCGCCCTCTTCCACGGCAATGCCCATGGCCTCGAAATTCCCGAGACGGCCAGCGGCATCGCTTATGCAATCGGCTTCGTGGTCGCTACTTCGGCTCTTCACGCGACCGGCGCGTTAGCCGCCCTGACACTTCGGCGCTGGCCGCGAGCCATCCGCACGGCAGGCGTCGGCACGTCGTTGGTCGGCGTGGCGCTGGCGGCACAGATCATCTGAACCGCAGCCCATTCATCTGCGATGAACAGGAGGCGAAGGCGTGATCAACCGGCTAACCGTTTGGCAGCGCATTCGAAACGTGCTGTACCAGATCCTGAAGACCCGGTCTGAGCGACCCTGATCTCATCCGGAGATTGAGGCTAGCAGCTTGCCGTAAGCCGCGCGCGCGTACGGAGCGGTCCGCCGTGGGTCGCGACTAACTTCCTAGCTGCAGCCGGACCGTCTTGCCTGACGTAGCCGGCCTGTTCCCAGCTACGCCAAATGATCGCCGTCGTGAACTCCGTGCCGGCGAGCGTGACTTGGTCGTCGCCGCTGCTGGCGGCCTCCCGGGCGAGGTCATGAAGAACTGGCGTGTCAAAGCGCCGAACACATTCGATCGCGAATTCGGCTTCTCACGCATGGGCTACGAGATCGCCGCAGGGTGGGGTGCGGCGATGGCCGATGTAGCATCCAGACAGTAATTCGAGGTCGATTGCGTAGGGGACTATGCGCGGCTTTCTATTCCGAACACCGTGCCGGCGTCGTTCAAGCACTTGATAAACGATCCTGACACTCCACCGGCGGTTGGCAACACATCTGCGGCCTCCACAGGCCCACCATAAGTCAATAAAATCAAACGCTATGGACGGCGGTTCGCCAGTTATTACTTGGCCGCGAGCCAAAGCATACCGCTAAGTCATTGATAAATAATAACAATGGTGGGCCCGGAGGATGTGCTAGAAACGTCGATTTGATTGGGTTTTTCGTGGGCCAAAATCAGAAGTATTCCCGTATCGTTCCGTAAGGTTCCGCGATGCTCTCACCATCGAATTGGCTGTGCCCTGCTTATATTAGTCCAGCAGCAGCCCAACTTCGAAGGTCCGGCATAGCCTCCGCGTGTGTCGGCTGAGCGCACATCTTAGATCACGCGCGGCCTCCGAGCTCGGCTCGGCCCTGCAACGGCGAATCTAGGACGATCCGCGCTGCTGTAACGTCGCACGCCCATAGGAATCGAGGACACGGGTGATGCTGCCAATCAGCAGGTCATGCGCGACGGGCTCGATCCGACCCGCCGCAACCTCGGCATCGAGTTGCCCCAGATACTGGCTGATCAAAGAGCGGGGAATGTCCCTGTCCCCCAGAAAATCCAGCAGCGTCTGTGTCGCGTGCTGTGCGTCGGGCGTCGGCCAGTAGTAACGGATGCGGTCGCTGAAGGAGAAGTGCCGCTGCACGCGCTGCTCGTCCGGCGTACCCGGATAGTATTTCTGCCAATTGTCCGGCGAGGCCAGCATGACGCGCTCCATCGCCGCCGGTAGGCTTTCACGGGACGGGTCTGGCGCAAGCACGTCGGCGATGTGGCTCAGCCCGTACAACGCCTCGCGCAGCGCGAAGGTGAGCCACGGTCCAACCTTGAGGATGGCGAAGCCGTCGCGCACCAGCGCCCCAAGCGCCTCGTTTGGCTGGTAGTCGGTCGAATGCGCCTCGAAGACGAATTGCGGCATGCGCCCGAGCACAGCGACCAGCTGCGTCGCCTTCCGCGGCGCGTAGGCGATGATCTCGGCATTACCGAATTCGACGCCCGGCTGGACGACGACGCCGACTGCACGCGCAAAGGCAGCATCGAGGCCGGCGCGCGAAAATGCCAGTCGGTGGATCTCGACGGTGCGCAGGGCGTCATCGGGTTCGGTGACATGCATATGGTCGAGCGCTTCGAGCGCGCCGCCCGGCACCGGAACTTCGGTGCCGATGATGTAGACCGGTTTCTCGCCGCCAATGCGTTCGACCGCCGCCTCGGCGACGGCCGCAAGCGCGGCGGCGCGTGCAGCGATGGTCTCGTCGGCAAGCGCGGCTGGATCGTCGGCGCAAGCCATGCTGGTGTCGAGATGCAGCTTGGTGAAGCCGGCGCCGGCATAGGCGTCGATCATCGCCTTCGCCTTCGTCATCGCCTCGGCGGAAGGAAGATGCTTCCACGGATTGGGACCGAGATGGTCGCCGCCGAGGATCAGGCGATCGAGCGGAAAGCCGGCCCTTTGCGCATGGCCCTCGACGAAGCTGCGGAAGCCGGCGGGCGTCATGCCGGTGTAGCCGCCTTCGTGATTGACCTGGTTGCAGGTCGCCTCGATCAGCACATCGGAACCGCGCGACGCGCCGTGGCGGAGCGCGGCCTCGATCACCAGCGGATGCGCCGAACAGATCGAGGCGATGCCGCCTTTCTCACCCGCGGCGCGCTTCACCGCGATGCTGGCAAATCTCTGCATCGCGGCCCTCACGGCTGGCCCTTCCCGGCGGTGGTTGCGAAAGCCTCAACCTCGGCCAGCGGAAAGATACCTTCCATCGGCCCCTTGCGAGTAACGGCTAGCGCGCCACACGCATTGGCGATCCTGAGCGCCTGGGCGGGTGCCGCACCACGAAGCCAGAATGAGACGAAGGCAGCGCCGAAACAGTCACCGGCGCCGGTCGGATCGACCTCGTTGATGGCAAAGCCCGGCAAGGCCACCGTGCCGTGACGGTCGTGGAAGGCGGCGCCGTCGGCGCCCTTCTTGAGGACGACGCAGGAAACGCCGCGCTGCAGGAGGTCGTCGACCGCGCCCTTTTCGTCGCCGGCCGACGAAAACAGGAACAGTTCGTTGCCGCTCGGCAGGAAGACATCGGTTTGCTTGAGCACTTGGTCGAGAGCTTCGCGCATGCCGGAGGCCTGCATGATCTCGCGGCGAATGTTGGGGTCGAAGGACACCGTCCCGCCCTTGGCCTTCACCGTTTGGATCGCCGACAACGCGACATCGGTGGCGCGGTCGGAGAACAGTGACGAGCCCATGATATGGACATGGTCGGCGCCGGCCAGCATGCTTGTCGCAGCGGCATCGATCCCGACTAGGCCGGCGGCGCTGTTGCGGATGTTGAAGACAAAGTGCCGGCTGCCATCCGCCCGGTAGGTGACGAAGGCGGTGCCCGTCGCGTGGCCCTTGTGAACCGCGATCGCCGACACGTCAGCTCCCAAGGTCCGCAGCCGCTCGATGTTCAACTGGCCGAAATCGTCCTCGCCGACCGCGCCGATCAGGCCGGCGGGTTGGCCGAGCGCTGCGGCCTGGCCGATGAAGATGGCGGGCGCGCCGGACGGATAAGGCCCCAGCAGCGGGCCCGGTTCGAGAAAGCTCTGGCCGATACGCTCGGCCATGATCTCGACGAGGATCTCGCCGGCTGAGACCAGCTTCTTCATCGCGGAATTCCTCCCGGCGTTTCGCTCCAGTCCGACTGGACTTCAGTCGCGCACAATTGTGCCTGGCGGCAACCGACATCCAGAGTCAATACGGCTTGCACTTTTTGCGCCAATTAATAAATTTACGCGTGGAATAATTTTATTATACGCGTTAAAACAGCTACAGTTTTCTGTAAAATTTTGCCTTGCGGTTGCACGCCGGCGCACCGTAAGTAGTTGCCGGACAGCACAAGAAACGAGGTTTCCGGAAGGCGGGGAATCGCTGGCGATGAAGCACAAGACGATGGAGGACTTCGCCCGCTCGTGTGGCGTCTCCAGGCCGACCTTGTCGAAATATTTCGACGATCCGACCAGCGTCAAGCCGGCGACGCGAAGGCGCATCGAGGAAGCGCTGCGCTCGTCCGACTACCAGCCCAATTTGTTCGCGCGCAACCTCAATCGCAAGCGTACCCGCAGCATCGGCATCATGGTGCCGACGGTGGCCGATCCCTTCTATTCGGAGATGGTCAGCCGCATAGAACTCAGGCTGCGCGACGAGGGCTACTGGCCGATCGTGATCTCCTCGCACGGCTCGCGCGAGCTCGAAGTGGAGGCAACGCGAACGATCCTGTCGCTGAAAGTCTCCGGCGCGCTGATCGCACCGCTCGGCGTGCGCTCGGACCACCGCACGCTGGAAAAGCTGACGCAGGCGATCCCGGTCGTCTATTTCGACACCTATCTCGAAGGCGGGACGCCGTTCGTCGGCAACAACAACGCACAGAGCGTCTCGACGATCGTCGATTATCTTTGCCGGTCCGGCAGCGCCCCGGTCTATTTCGACATCCCGCATGTCAACCACAACTCGCCGGAACGGCTGGAGAGCTATGTCGCCTCGATGAAGCGGCTCGGGCATGAGCCGGTCGTCATCGGCAACACCGAGGACTACACTTGGGATTTCGAACGGATCGGCTACGAGCAGACGGAAACGATGCTCGACAATGGCGGCCTGGCGGGAAAGACCATCCTGTGCAACAACGACCGCTTGGCCTTTGGCGTGATGGCCGCCGCCTATGCGCGCGGACTCAAGATCGGCCGCAAGGGCGATTGCGACCTGCGGGTAGCCGCCCATGACGATCATCCACTCAGCCGCTACACCTGCCCCGGTCTCACCACCATGGCGCAGGACTTCGCCTCGATGGCCGGGCGCAGCGTCGAGATGCTGCTGGCGGTGCTTGAGGAGGACGACACGGCGGTCGCACCCAAAGTCAGTCTCGATGCGACGCTGGTGATGCGTCAGTCGGCCTGATCTTTCCCAAAAGCCGAATCGAAGCCGCGCCATGCGGCGACCGCAGCGCCAACGGCCTGTCGCGCTGCCGTGCCATGGCGGCCCATGGAAACAAAACCATGGATCTGGCCTGGCCAACGCCGCAGCACGACCGGCACACCGTCATCTTGCAGACGCCCGGCGTAGGCCTCGCCTTCATCAGCGAGGATGTCGTGACCGGCGATGGCGACGAAGGCTGGCGCCGCGCCGGCGAGGCTCTCCGCCCTGAGTGGCGAGGCGCGCCAGTCGTCGATGTCGGCGGCATAGCGGACATAGTGATCGCGAAACCAGGCCATGGTCGAGGCGGTCAGGCCAAAACCTTCGGCGAAGCGGCTATAGCTGTCCGCCGTCTGCGCGGCATCAGTGTTGGGATAGAACAGCAGCTGCGCGGTCAACGGAATAGGATCGCCCCGCGCGAGAAGACTAAGCACCGTGGCGAGATTGCCGCCGGCGCTGTCGCCGGCAACGGCAATGCGCCGAGCGTCGATGCCGAGATCGCCAGGTGCCTCTTGTATGAAGGAGAGCACGGCGCGGCAATCCTCGACCGCGGCCGGGAATTTGTGCTCCGGCGCCAGCCGGTAGGCGGGCGAAACGACGACGCAAGCCGCCATATTGGCGAACCAGCGGCAGATCTCGTCATGGGAATCGAGATTGCCGATCACCCAGCCGCCGCCATGCAGGTAAAGCAGCGCCGGGGCAGTTGCATCATGCGCGTCCTGCCCGCGATAGATCCTGAGCGTCAGCGAACCGCCGGGTCCAAGGATGGCGCGCTCAGTGACCGAAGCCACCGGCTCGCGCTCACCCTGCTGGTCCGGAAGGCCTTCTTCGTAGGCACGGCGTGCCTGTTGCGGTGTACCGGTCTCGAATGGCAAGGCGTCGGCCTGCCGGCCGAGCTCGAGCACATGCCGGGCTTCCGGGTCGAGTGGGGACAGGGACGGCGCTGAAGGCGATGTTATCATGGATCTCCCTCCCGGTCAGGCAAGCAGACCTGCCGCCTCGTCCTCGCCGAGCAGCGGCGGCTGGTCGACAGTCCCATTGACGGCAATTGAGCCGCGGCTTTCGCCCGAAGCCAGGATCGCCTCCATGATCTCCAGAACATGCAGCGCCAGATCGCCGGAGGCGCGGGGCTTGCGCCCATCGGCCAGCGCCCGCGCAAGATCGGCGACGCCTAGCATGCGGTAGTTGGCGCGGTCGGGTGCGACATAGGGCCAGTTGCGCGCACCGTAGAGTTCGGCCTCGCTGGCGAAATCGGCCCAGTCGTCGCCGCGCGCCGAGAGCGAAACTGTGCCGCCGAATGTGTCGGGATCGGGCAATCGCAGCGAGCCTTCGGTGCCGTGCAGTTCGATCGGATGGTTGGAGTGCTTGAACACGTCCCAGGACGCGCCGAATGTGACGGTGGCGCCAGAGCGGAACTCCAGCAGGGACAGGATGGTGGTCGGCGTGCCGACCTTGAAGCTGGTGTTCTTGTAAGGACCTTCGGCTGATATCAGACGTTCCTCCTGACCGCGCGTCGCCATCGCCATGACGCGCTCGACCGGGCCGAGCAGGTTGACCAGCATCGTCAGGTAGTAAGGGCCCATGTCGAAGACCGGGCCGCCGCCTGGCTGATAGTAGAATTGCGGATTGGGATGCCAGTGCTCCATGCCGCGCCCCATCATGAAGGCGGTGCCGGTCACAGCGCGGCCGATCGCACCCTCATCCATCAGCCGGCGCGCCCGCCGTCCGGCAGCGCCGAGGAAGGTGTCGGGAGCCGAGCCGAGCTGCAACCCGCGCGCCCTCGCCTCCTCGACCAGGCGGCGGCCGTCGGCGGCCGATGTCGCCAAAGGCTTTTCGGTAAAGACGTGCTTTCCCGCCGAAAGCGCCGAAAGCGAAATGTCGAAATGCGCCGCCGGTATCGTCAAATTGAGAACAAGATCGATGTCCGGGTCGGCCAGCAGCGCGTCGACGCCGAGTGCGCGGATGCCATGCTCCCTGGCGCGCAGCGCAGCCATATCGGCCGAAATGTCGGCGCAGGCGCTGAGCTCTACCCCGCCGAACAGAGCCGCATTGCGCAAATAGGTCATCGAGATGTTGCCGCATCCGATGACGCCGACGCCGAGCTTTGTCTTTGATTTTCGGTGCATTTCAGATCGTACCTCTAACGCGGTCATGGCCTGGCTACGGCAAGGTTCATAGTCGAAAGCCGCTATATAACATTTTAAATCTTGACGCGCGTAAAATTTTTATAGAGCATGTGAAAACGCTGGCGCAGCATTGGAGGCCGCCAGCCTTGAGGAGGAGAACATGACTGACATGAAAAACGGCCAACGGCCGATGCGAATCCCGTGGGTCATGCGCGCACTGGATCTTTCCGTCGCGGTAGGAACCGAGACGGGTTCAGGCATAGATCACCTTGGCCCTGATCCTATCAAGCTGGCTGCGTATTGGACCGGGCAGGCCATCGTCGGTGATCACCACATCGACGGCCGACAGCGAAAATGCCTTGGAGGTCCCGCTGACGCCCCATTTGCTCGAATCGGCGAGGAGGACAACGCGCCGGGCCATGCGAACGAGGTTTCGCTTCGTTCGCGCCATGTCTTCGTTCACGTCGACCACATCCAGTGACGAGTCTATCGCATGCGCTCCAACAAAGACCTGATGCGCCACCAAGCCGCCGAGAGCCGTATCGGCATCGGTGATCAGTGTGCTCACCGTGTCGGGATAGACCCGGCCGCCGATCATATGAACGTCGAGCCCGGGACGATGCATAAGGTGCTGCACGATATTCATGGCCGTGGCCGCGACCACGACATTGCTGAGCGGCGGTAACTGCATGGCAAGCTGCATCAATGTCGAGCCGCCGTCGAAGATGACCGATTGGTTGTCCTCGAAGAGGTCTACTGCCGCCCGGGCGATGCGCTTCTTTGCGTCGAGGTTCGCTTGCATCCGCCGGGCGAACGCGGCCGTAGTCGAATCGGTGGTACGGGTCACCGCTCCTCCACGGGTCTTGGTCAGTAGTCCCTTTCGGTCCAGTATCTCGAGGTCGGAGCGCACCGTGACTTCCGACACGCCAAACCCGTCTGACAGGTCCTTCGTGCGAACCTGTCCGCTGCGTTGCACCTCACCCAGGATCGATTGGCGTCTCTGCTCCGACAACATTGCCCTGCCCTTGCCTCCCTGCGCCAAGCAACCGCTCTGGCCTCGGCTCACCTTAGCAAAAATACGCAAATTCGAAAGCTTTCGAAAGATTGTTTTTCTTATTTCTTTCGGAAACACTGGGTCCAGGATTTTGAAATCAAACGATTGGGGAATTTTGCACTCATGAGCCTAGGAACCAAGGTGCGTCTTGCGCGCCTCTTCTCGCATCCATCGGGGAACCTTTTTGGCGGCGCCGTCGACCACTTCGTCGGCTATGGTGACGTGCGCAAAGGCGGCCTTGCCGACCTGCCGGGTGCGCTTGCACGCGTCATGGCGGGCAGACCCGATTACGTCAGCATCCAGCCTGGCACCGCGCGCCATCTGTGGCCGCAATATGCGGGCAAGGCTTCCCTGGTGATTCAGGCGGGCTGCTTCACTCCGGACGATCGCATCAGCGAGTTGATCGCAACGCCCGAGGATGCGGTGCGCGCCGGGGCCGATGCGTTGGCCGTGGCCATTCCGGTGCGCGGCGCGACCGAGGGCAAATACATACGCTGGCTCACCGATTCGGTGAATGCGGCGGCGCGCTACGGCATGCCTGTGGTGGCGCATATCTACCCACGCGATTTCACCGACGGAGCAAGAATCGTCTTCACCCCCGACGAGATCGCCTATGCGGCGCGCATCGGCTACGAGTCCGGCGTCGACGTGATCAAGATCGGCTACACGGGCGATTTCGAGTCGTTCCGAGAGACCGTCCGGACCTGCCCGGTGCCGGTTGTGATCGCGGGTGGTCCGAAAACCGATACGCTGCTCGGCGCGCTTAAGCAGACGGCGGACGCCATCCGTGCCGGCGCACGCGGTGCCGTGGTAGGCCGCAATCTTTGGGGGCATGGCGATCCGGAGAAGGCTGCGCTTGCCTTTCGGGGCGTCATCCATGACGGCCTTTCGGCGCAAGACGCCCTGGCGAAGGCGGGTGCCTGAACGATGCCCACCTTCCCTTCAATCCTCGGCTTCGGCGCTATTGCGATCGACGACATCGTCTATGTCGATCAGCCGTTGTCGGCGGGCAAGGGGAAGGTTCTGCATAGTGCCCGGTCTTTCGGGGGAAATGTCGCGACGGCGCTAGTCGCCGTCGCACGGCTCGGCGGAAGCGCCGGGTTCGTCGGATGGCTGGGCAGCGCCGCTGACGACGCCGTGCTGCGCGATCTCGTTGCGAGCGGTGTTGAAACCGAATTCGCGCCGCGCCACCCGGACGCGCGCCCGGTGCGCTCGCACATTACCGTCGGCTCGGACGGGGAACGGTTCATCGCGTATGACGACGACGCGATGCTGGGCACCGCGTCGGACTTCCCGGACGAGGTCCTCAGCCGCGCGACTGTCCTGATCGTCGATAGCTACGCGATCCGGTCGCTGGATGTCGTGGCTCGCGCTCGCGATCTCGGCCTTGCCATCCTCGGCGATATCGAATGGAGCTGCGGCCCAGCCACGGAGCGGCTGATCGCGCTCTGCGACCATCTCATTCTTCCCCTCGGCTTTGCACGGACTGCCACAGGGCGCCGATCGCCCGCCGAGATGCTCGATGCATTGTGGTCGCCGTCGCGGTCCGCCGTGGTTCTGACCGATGGCGGCAGGGGCGTGTACTATCGCGGGCGTGAAGAGACAGGTCTCTGGCATCTGCCCCCGCACCGGGTTGTGGTCGTCGACTCGACCGGCGCGGGTGACTGCTTTCATGGCGCCTACGCGCATGCGTTGATGCGCGGAGCCGACACCGCAGGCCGGGTGGCATTCGCGGCCGCGGCGGCGGCCCTCTCGATAACGGGGCGTGGCGGGCGCGAGGCGCTTCCGACCGACGACCAGGTCACGGAACTCCTGGCATCGACGAACGCGCCGTCAGCAGTCGAACTGAAAAATGCGTACGTCGATACTGGAACATAGCCTGAAAACTATCCGAGGAGACATTTCGCAGGTGAACATAAGCCGAGGAAAATTATAAGAATCATTGGCTTATACTTGTGGAGGGAGGAAGATGGCAGAAGTCATTCTAGAGAATATCTGCAAAACTTACGGGAACAATTTTCGCGCAGTCGACCAATTGAACCTATCGGTCGAGGACGGCGAGTTCTTGATTCTCGTCGGGCCGTCCGGCTGCGGCAAATCCACCGCGTTGCGAATGATCGCGGGATTGGAGGACATCACCAGCGGCAGCCTTCGGATCGGCGGAGTCGACGTCGTCGACATGCCGCCCAAGGACCGCGACATCGCGATGGTCTTCCAGAGCTACGCGCTCTACCCGCATATGACGGTGTTCGAAAACATCGCCTTTTCGATGCGGCTGGCAGGCAAGCCGAAGGCCGAGCGCAAGAAGCGCGTGGACGAGATCGCCAAAACCCTTCAGCTGACGTCTTTGCTGGACAGCAAACCCGCGAACCTGTCAGGCGGACAGCGCCAACGGGTTGCCATGGGCCGCGCCATGGTACGCGAGCCGGCCGCCTTTCTCATGGACGAACCCCTTTCCAACCTCGATGCGAAACTGCGTGTTCAAATGCGCGCCGAAATCACCAGCCTGCAAAAGCAGCTCGGCGTAACGACCATATACGTGACCCACGACCAAATCGAAGCGATGACGATGGGCGACAGGGTCGCGGTGTTGAAGGGCGGCGTGCTGCAGCAGGTCGACACACCCAAGAGACTGTATGAGTCGCCGGTGAATGCCTTCGTCGCCGGCTTCATCGGTTCTCCGTCGATGAACCTTTTCGAAGCGACCCTAAAGGGCGGCGAGCTCGGTTTTCGCGACGTCGCCATCCGATTGCAGGATGCAGCTTTCATCGGCAGGCCCGCTCTGAGGTCCTATGAGGGGCGCAAGATCGTGTTCGGCATACGGCCCGAGGATCTTTATGACAGCAGCCTCGAATCCGGCCGCAATTATCAGACGATACCGGCAAAGGTGACTTCGATCGAAGAGCTCGGCTCTGAACATATCGTCCACCTGAACATCGACGCGGTCCGGGTGGACTCCGGCGATCCGGACGCAGCGGAGGATTTTGGCCTGGCATCGAACGCGGTGGCGAGATTCGAACCGGCCAGCGCCATCCACTCCGACTCGGAAATCCGGTTGGCCGTGGATGAGGCCAAGTTCCACTTCTTCGATCCTGAGACGCATCTAGCGATCTGAAGATCTGCAGCAGACCGGCAGGCGAGAGGGAGGCGCCTGCGAAAGATACTCGCAAGAAGGCTTCTGAATAAACCAGACGATCGTCCGCATTGTGCGGTCGATCTTGTAGAAGGAGGAGAAAATGATGTTTCGGATGCAACCCGCGATGCTGAAAATAGCCGCGGCCGCATGGTTGCTTGGCGCAACCAGCGCCATGGCGGACACGACGCTGGAATTCACCCAATGGTGGGAGCCTGAATTGCCGGCTGGCTCGCTCAGGGCAATCATGGATGACTTCGAGGCCGCAAACCCCGGAATCAAGGTGACATTGGTCAGCGGCCCCTACGCGACCACGCGAGACCAGATCTCGGTGGGTGCCGCAACCGGAACGCTCAGCGACGTCGTCGGTCTCGACGGCGCCTGGGTGAACAATCTGAATGCGCAGAACGCACTCGCCGACATGAATCCGATGATGGATGCGAGTGGTTTCGACAAGAGCCAGGTCGCGGACATCATCAAGGTGGACGGCAAGGCGGTGATGTTTCCCGTGGCTTCCTTCGTTTATCCGGTCTTCGTGAATTTGGACCTCGCCGCTCAGGCAGGCGTGACCGAGCTGCCGTCGACCCGCGCGGAGTTTCTCGAAGCCGCCAAGAAGATGACGCACGCCGACAAGAACCAGTATGGCTGGGTGTTGCCCCTGTCGCCGCAAACGCCATCCGGCGTCCAGAACGATATGATGTCTTGGGTTTGGGCTTCGGGTCAGTCGATGATGGCGAACGGCAAGCCCGCTCTCGAGGGCCAGCCGGTGGTGGATATGCTCACCTTCGTCAAATCACTCAACGACGCCGGCACCATCTCGCCCGGCATCGCCACCAAGACCGAGCAGGAAAAGGTCGAGGAATTCGTCAACGACCGCGTCGGGATGATGATCGACTCGCTCGCGCATGTGAACCTCATCCGCAAACGCAACCCCAAGCTGAACTTCGACCTCATCCCGGTCCCGGTCGTAGAAAACTATACCGGCAAGCGCGGCCTTCCCTATGCCTCCTGGGGCATCGGCATCTCTGCTGCCTCGAAACATCAGGAGGAAGCCTGGAAACTCGTCCAATATCTGATGAGTGAAAAGGTGAACGCCAAGCTCGTGTCGCTTGCAAACGCCTTCCCGGGCAACGTCAACGCCAAACCCGATTTCGTGACCTCGGACAAAGCTTTCGGCAAGGCTTTCGAAATCTTCAAGACCGGTTATCTCGCCAATGAGTTCACGGGCCTGCCGGTGGCTGAAGACCTGATGACCCAGTTCGACGTTCAAGCCCAGAAGATGCTCGCCGGCGAGCAGTCTCCGGAACAAGCTGCAGCCACCGCTCAGAAGGGCTGGATGGCGAAATTCTGATCGGCCTGTTCCCGTTTGCTATGTTCGACCGGGTGGCCTGACTTCGGGCAGGCCACCCGGCAACAACGGATCGGCAATTTGAGATGGACCTGTTTCCGAAGCTTACCTTCTCGCTGAAGGCGTATCCCAAGGTTGGCACATGACCCGGCAAAAGCGCTCCCACCACAAGCTGAAACGAGCGGTCGCACCCTACCTCTATCTGTCGCCCTCGCTGCTGATAATCGGGCTTCTGATGCTGCTGCCGATGGTGACGGTGATTGCCTACTCGTTCCAGAACAGCGCGGTGCTGCGTCGTGACCCGTCCTTTGCCGGACTGAAACACTACCAGGCGATCTTCGACGACCCCGTGTTCTGGGCTTCGCTGTGGCACACGCTCTACTTCACATGCATGAGTGTCATTTTCCACATGACCATCGGCATGGCCTTCGCGCTCATGCTGAACAGCGAGCGCATCAATCCGACGCTGCGCAATATTCTACGCGTGCTCTACATACTGCCCTGGCTGTTCACCGCAGTGATTATCGCCGTGATCTGGCGCCTCCTGCTTGAGCCGAACGGTGTCGTGAATAGCATTCTCATGCAAATCGGCATCATCGGTTCCAAGGTCGAATGGTTTTCCTCGCCCGAGACCGCGCTGCACGCCGTCACCTTCGCCAACATCTGGGCGGGCTATCCGCTTTTCATGGTCAGCCTCCTCGCAGGCCTGCAGGGCATTCCCAAGGATTTCTATGAGGCCGCCGATATCGACGGGGCGAAGGCCTACCAGAAACTGATCTTCATCACTATCCCGCAGCTGATGCCGATCATCATCAGCATCTCGCTGCTGGATTTCATCTGGACCATGCAGGTCTTTCCATTGATCTGGATAACGACGGGCGGCGGTCCGATTTACTCGACCGAGGTCCTCAGCACCTACACGTACAAGCTGGCGTTTTCGAGCTACAACCTGTCGCAGGCGTCGGCGAGCGCCGTGGTCATCCTGCTGATCTCCCTCGGCCTGACGCTGTTCTACATCCGCTATCAAAAGGCTCGGTAGTCACCATGAGGAAAAGGCACACGCCGAAAGACAGGCTGATCACCGTCGCGCTGCATGTCGCGCTTGCTGCAGGGCTCTTTTTCGCGGCCTTCCCGATCTACTGGATGCTGAGCAGCTCGTTCAAGTCGAATACCGAAATCTTTGCCCTGCCACCAACCGTCCTGCCGAAGGCCTTCACGCTGGAAGCGTATGCGGCCATCCTTGGCGACCCGGTAAAGCTGCGCTTCTTCTTCAACAGCTACTTCGTGGCCGCAGCGGTGACCGTGCTGACGGTGCTGATCGCCTTGCTGGCGGCCTATGGCTTCAGCCGTTTCAATTTCCGCGGCAAGGGCAGCCTCAACACACTCATCATCAGCACGCAGACGATCCCGCCGATCACGCTTTTGATCCCCTTCTTCGGGCTTGTCGTCTCGTATGGCATCTTCGACACCTACGTCGCACTGATCCTGACTTACCTGGTGTTTACGCTGCCCTACGCGATCCTGCTGATGACGGGATATCTGAACACCTTGCCCCGCGATCTCGATGAAGCGGTGGCTGTCGACGGCGGCAGCAGCTGGACCGCACTCTGGCGGGTGATCGTCCCGATTTCACTGCCTGGTATCGTGGCGACGTCGGTCTACACCTTCCTGTTGTGCTGGAACGAATTTCTCTTTGCGCTGACGCTGACGAAGTCAACGTCCATGCGCACCGTCCCGATCGGCATCCAGCTGTTGATGGGGCAGCACGCCTTCGAATGGAACCAGATGATGGCGATGAGCGTGCTCGGCTCGCTACCGCTCTTGCTCATCTACCTCGTTGCCCAGAGGTTCTTCCTCGCCGGCATGACCGCGGGCTCGGTCAAGTAGGATGTCCCTCCCACGGAGAACTGATGGAGCAGGCCGCGCATCGAAATCGATGGATTGGACCTTCTCTGCTGGCAGCCGATATCGCCGCGGCCACGGGCGTCGTCACAGCGCCGCTGATCGTGCTGATGCTGTTCTTCCAGCGCGACATCATCGAAGGGCCTACGCAGGTGGAATCAAAGGAATGAAAGGATGAACGTGAAAGACCTCAAAGTCGGCTGCCAGACCTTCACCTGGGAAATGCTCGGAGACCGTTTTGCCGGCGGCCCCGACGACCTGCTCAGAGCGATCGCCGATGGCGGCTATGCCGGCATCGAGATCACTGACACGATGATCGGCCGCTATGCCGGCAAGCCGGCGGAGTTCGCTGCAGCGCTGAAGACATCCGGCCTCACGCTCGTCTCCTTCGCCTTCGGTTCGGACAGCGGCTTCACACTCAAGGAGAAGATCGGCGCCGACCTCGAGACCGCCAAGCGCTGGATCGATTTCGCCGCCGCCTTTCCGGGCGCGCTGGTGTCCATGGGCTCGGCCACCGTCGTGTCGGACGGTACGCGCGACGACAAGTTCGCCATTGCGGCCGAGGTCTACAACAAGGCTGGTGAACTCGGCCGCAAGGCCGGCGTCCAGGTCGCGGTGCATCCGAGCTCGCACCACAACACGCTGCTCTACGACCGCGCCGATTACGACCGCATCTTCGGGCTGCTCGATGCCTCGCTGGTCGGCTGGGTGCCGGACACAGGCCACATTTTGCGCGGCCACAAGGACATGGCCGACACGCTCACCACCTATCGCGATCGCATCCGCTACGTGCACCTGAAGGATGTCGATGCGAGCGGCACCTGGGCGATGCTCGGCAAGGGCGTCTGCGACACGGCGAAAGTGATAGAGATCACTTGCGCGGCGCCCAACTTCAACGGCTGGCTGGTGCTGGAGGAGGAATCCGAAACCGCCGCCGCCGATCCGGCCGAAGCGGTCAAGACCAACCGCCAGACCATGCGCGGCTACGGAGCCTGAGACAATGATCCGCAAGAAAGACCGTCGTCTTCGTGTCGGTGTGCTCGGCTGCGGGCCGATCGCGCAGTTCGCGCATCTGGCGTCCTGCGTGAAGGCGAGCAATGCCGATCTCTACGCGATCTGCGACGCAGCACCCGATCTGCTCGCGCGTATGGGCGCGACCTACGAACCGCAGAAGATGTATGGCGACTATGACGCGATGCTCGCCGACCCTGCGCTGGAAGCGGTGATCGTCGCCACCTCGGACGCCTATCACGTGCCGATGTCGATCAAGGCGCTGGAAGCCGGCAAGCACGTTCTCTGCGAAAAGCCGATCGGCGTCTCGGTCGAGGAAGGCCAGAAGCTTGCCGATGCGGTCAGGCGTTCCGGCAAGGTGCTGCAGGTCGGGCATATGAAGCGCTTCGATCCGGCGCTCGAGGCAGCACGCGATTTCGTGCGCGACGAGATGGGCGAGATCCTGGCGCTGAAGGCCTGGTACTGTGACTCAACCCATCGCTACACCAACACCGACGCGGTGCAGCCGCTGCCCGTCACCAGCAAGCTGGCGCGCAAGCCGGCCGGCAACCCGAAGGCGGATCCCAGACAGTATTTCATGCTGGCGCATGGCTCGCATCTCGTCGACACGGCGCGCTTCCTGTGCGGCGAGATCACCGCCGTGCGAGCCCGCCTCAACGAGAAATTCGGCGCCTATTGCTGGTTCGTCGAGACCGAGTTCGCCAATGGCGCGCTCGGCCATCTCGACCTCACCGTCGCCGTGCGCATGGACTGGCACGAGGGTTTTCAGCTCTATGGCGAGAACGGCTCGGTGATCGCGAAGACCTTCAATCCCTGGTACTTCCGGGCGAGTGAAGTCGACATTTTTCACGAGAAGGACGCCACCTCGCGAAAGCCGCTCGGCGCTGACGGCCATTTCTTCCGCCGCCAGCTCGAAAGCCTCGCTGAGACGGTGCTCGACGGCAAGCCGATGCGCGGCGCCAATGTCGACGACGGGCTCGCCTCGATCCGCGCCATGGTGGCGATCGCGCGCTCGGTCGAGAGCGGCGAACGCGTCGAGATCGCCAGCGTGACGGGAGCGGTCTGATGCAGATCGGGGTGTTCGCCAAGACCTTCCCGGGCAGCGAGCCGGCCGGCGTGCTGGCGTCGGTCCATGACGCGGGTTTTGCGGTCACCCAATTCAATCTTGCATGCGCCGGCCTGCCGTCGATGCCGGATGATGTTCCCGCAGCGGCGATCCAGGCAATCGATGCCGCAGTCGACAGCTCCGGCGTCGGTCTCGTGGCGCTTTCCGGCACCTACAACATGGCGCATCCGGACAAGCAGGTACGCGACGATGGCTTGCGTCGGCTGGCTGTGGTGATCGAAGCCGCCGCAAGGCTTTCCACGCCGCTCGTCACGCTCTGCACCGGAACGCGCAATCGTGACGACCAATGGGCGCACCATCCTGACAATGCCGATCCCTCGGCATGGACCGACATGGCGGTCGAGATGGAAAAGGCGCTCGAACTCGCCGAGCGTCACGGTGTCGATCTTGGGATCGAGCCCGAACAGGCCAACATCGTCACCTCCGCCCCTGACGCGATGCGGCTCATCGCCGAGATGGGTTCGAAGCGGCTGCGCATCGTGCTCGATCCGGCAAACCTGTTCGAACAGGCGGATGCCGCGCAGGCGCGCGCCATGGTTGCGGCTGCAGTCGAGCGCACGGCAAGCCATGTCGTCATGGCCCATGCCAAGGACCGTTTCGCCGACGGCCGCTTTGCCACCGCCGGGCAAGGCGTCGTCGACTTCGCCGACTTCATCGCCCGGCTGAAGGCGACAGGTTTCGACGGGCCGTTGGTGACGCATGGGCTTTCGGCCGAGGAAGCGCCCGGCGTCGCCCGTTTCCTCAAGGGGCTGCTGTGATGGCGCGCCCGACGATCCTGCTCCGCGAAGGCGCCGCGCTTCGGGTTTCCGATACGGGCGACGGGCTGGCGGTCGTCTTTCAGCACGGGCTGGGTGGCGGCGAGGCGCAGGTTGCGCAGACCTTCCCCACAGGCTTTCGTCGCATCACGCTCGAATGCCGCGGCCATGGCGGCTCCGGCCTTGGCGAGCGCCGGCCATTTTCGTTCGAGATGTTCGCCGACGATGTGCTCGCGGCCGCCGACCAGGCCGGCCTCGACCGCTTCGTTGCCGGCGGCGTCTCGATGGGTGCCGCGATCGCGCTCCGCCTCGCCTGCCGCCATCCCGACCGCATCGCCGCGCTGGTGCTGGTGCGGCCGGCGTGGACGTTCACGGCAGCACCGGTGAACATGCAGCCTATAACCGAGGTCGCCGAACTCATCCTCGACCGTGGCGCCGAGAGCGCGCGGAGTATCTTCGCGCAATCCGAGACGGCGACGCGGCTTTGCCGCGAGGCGCCCGACAACCTGTCCTCGCTGTTCGGCTATTTCGACCGGCCGGACGCCCACGCCTTTGCGCAGGTGCTCGCCAACATCGCCGCCGACGGCCCCGGGATTTCCGAGCGCGACGCCGCCGCCCTGCGCATCCCGACGCTGGCCATTGGCAACGCCAGCGACGCGGTCCACCCGCTGTCGGCCGCCTATACGCTGGCCGCAGTCATCCCCAATGCGATCTTCGCCGAGATCACCCCCAAGGCGCTCGACAGCGCCGGGCATTTCACCGAATTACACGCCGAGATCTCGGCCTTCCTTCACGCCCACTCGAACGTCCGGAGCCTCATTCCGTCATGACCAGCAAATCTCTCTCAGGCCCCGCCGCGATAGCCGCTCTGCCGCGCAACCGGCTGCTCGGCGAATTCTCGCTGTGGTCGGCCGATCTCGCCAATATGGAGCGCGACCTGAAGCGCATCGAGGCCCATGCCGATCTGCATCACGTCGACGTCGCCGACGCCCGCTTCACCCCCGGCTTGCTGTTCTTCCCGGATCTGGTGGCGCGCATCGCCAAGCTGACGGCGAAGCCGATCCATGTGCATCTGATGGTCGAGGCCGAAATCGTCGAGGCGCAGACGCGGCAGTTCATCGAGGCCGGCGCCGACCTCATCACCATCCATGCCGAGAATGGCGAGGCGGGCTTGCGCGCCGTCAAGCTGGCGCATGAGCTCGGCGCCGAGGCCGGCGTCGTGCTCAGGCTGGAGACGCCGGTCGCGGCAATCGTGCCTTTCCTGCGCGAGGTCGCGTTCGTCACGCTTCTCGGCACCTTGATCGGCGTCAAGGGCCAGAGCCTGTCCGAGCAGGCCTGCCCGCGTCTCATCGAGGCGCGCGCGCTGATCAGGAAAGCCGGCCGTGAGGCCGACATCGTGCTCGCCGCCGATGGCGGCATCCGCCATGAGACGGTGCCGCTGCTGCGCGCCGCCGGCGCCGACACCGTGGTGCTGGGCTCGCTCGCCTTCGGTGACCCTGACCTTGCGCAACGCATCGCCTGGCTGCACGGGCTGAAAGCAGCCGCCTGATGAGCACGCTTGCGCTTGCCTTCGATCTCGGCGGCACGGAGCTGCGCGGCGCGCTGGTCGAGCGCGGTGGCGGCGTCGTCGCCCGCGTCTCGGCGCCGACGCTTGCCGTCGCAGGATCGGAGGCGGTGATCGGGCAAATCATCACGCTGGCGGACATGTTGCTCAAGGAGCACCCACAAGCGAAAGTCACCGGTATCGGCATGTGTGCGCCCGGCCCGCTCGACCCCAAGGCGGGCATCGTCATCGGGCCGCCGACACTGGCCGGCTGGCACAATGTGCCGCTGATCGACATCCTCAGCCGGCAGTTCGGCCTGCCGGTGCGGCTGGAGAACGACGCCAATGCGGCGGCCCTCGGCGAATGGCGCTTCGGCGCCGGCCGCGGCACCGGATCGCTGGTATTCGTGACCGTGTCGACCGGCATTGGCGGCGGCGTCATCGCCGACGGCCACATCTATCACGGCAGGCGAGGGCTGGCGGCCGAGATCGGCCACATGACCATCACCGGCGAAGGCGACCGCTGCTTCTGCGGCGCCGTCGGCTGCTTCGAGGCGGTCGCCTCCGGTACGGCGCTCGGACGCCGGGCGACACGGCTGACCGCACCGGGCGACGGCTCGCTGCTCCGGCGGCTGTCCAACAATGGCGACGTCTCGGCGCGACATGTCGTCGAGGCCGCGCGGGCGGGTGATGTGGCGGCTCGCCCACTGGTCGAGGCCGAGGCGCGGTGGCTGGGCATCGGCTTCACCAACCTCCTGCATCTCTACTCGCCCGACCTGATCGTCATGGGCGGCGGCCTTTCCAACGGCTTCGACCTCCTGGCACCGACCATCAGGGCGACCGTCGAGCACCGCGCCATGCAAGCCTATCGCGACGTGCCAATCGTTCCGGCCGAACTTGGCGACCGGGCGGGCCTGGTCGGCGCGGCGAGCCTGATCCTATGGGAGGGCGAGCCCGGCACGGCGCTGGCGATGGTGCAGAACGAGGAGACGACAACCGGCGCCAGGGAGGCAAGCCAAGGCTGAGCTCAAGCTGCGCGGCGCGCGCAAATCCTATGGAGCCGCCGAGATCATCAAGGGTATCGACCTCGACGTCGAGGACCGCGAATTCATCGTCTTCGTCGACCCGTCCGGTTGAGGGAAGTCCACGCTGCCGCGCATGATCGCCGGGCTGGAAAGAATCAGCGCAGGCGACCTCATGATCGACGGCGTGCGCGCCAACGACATCGACTCGTCCGCGCGTGGGCTGGCCATGGTGTTCCAGTCCTATGCGGACTATCCGCATATGAGCGTGGCCGAGGATAGGGGGCTTCGCACTGAAGATCGCTGGGGTGCCGCCGCAGGAGCGGGAGCGCAAGGTGAGGGAGGCGGCCGAAGTATCCGGAATGGTGGCTCCTGGCCGCAGCCTGCGCTCTGCGGAGGATCGACAACGCGCGGATCGGTAGCCGTTTGCGAGAATTTCCATCGCAAGGGTCCTAAGGCGTAATCAGTAGTGCAAAGGTGGCAAATGCCCACTCCCTACAATCCTCCGGCCGCGGTCAGACGCGCCCTGCGCAGGCTGGGAGCGAATATCCACGATGCCCGGCGGCGGCTCCCAATGGCGCTGGTGGCGAGCGCGCCTTTACCTCGCGCTCGACCCTGCAACGGGTCGAGGCGGGGCGACACGAATGTCAGCACCGGCACATATGCCGTCGCAATCACAGCTTCCTTTGGCTCGGAAAGACGGCGCGCGAGCGACGGATGAATCGACCGAGTTGACAAAACCATCGTGCAGCGTTCACCTCATTGCTCTCTAACAATGCTTCCGGGGGGCAGCTTTGCTTTTCTTTCGATCTCTCTGCCGTGCTGTGCTCTTGATTGTGGCCTTTTTTGCAGCACTGCCGACGATGCCGGCACTGGCATGGGCCCCGGATACTGTCATGACCTTCCAGGTGATCCGGAACTCGGACCCCGCATGTGAACCAACCTGCCCTGCGTGGATCTACGCTGCAGGTTCGATTGAAACCTCGTCCCCATCGGCTTTGCGCAAGCTGCTGAAGAGCCTCGGCGCAGTTCACCTGCCCATCGTCTTGGCATCGAATGGTGGTGACCGTCAGTCCGCCCAGGAACTCGGCAGGATCGCCAGAAAGAACAAGCTGACAATCGCTATTGGGACTTCACCCGTAGTTTGCAAAGACAAAGCCTCGGTCTGTCGCACGATGCCAGAGATTGACGGCCAAGGTCGATTCGAAGAAGCCAACTGCCTGTCTGCCTGCCCCTTGTTCCTTGCTGGTGGCGTCAAAAGGCTCAACAGCGACCGCAACTTTATCGCGGTCCACAAGGGACAAGCCGTCCTGTACTCAAATGGCGACAGGACCTTCACTCAAATAAAATCCGCCAAGAGGGTTGCCAAGGTTCTAGCCAATGCTCACCTGGAGAAGAAGCAATATCTCCGGGAAATGGGCGTAGCCGTCGCGCTGGAGGATGAGGCTTTCAAGCATGGCGGCGACGACTTTTATGAAGTCCCGATCGATCGGCAGCGGAGTTGGGGCTTGATCACCGGCTCAGTCGAAGAGTTGGATTTCACCGATCCCCACTTCTGCAAAAGACAGCCGCTCCCCGAGAATTGCGTCCCAAAACAAAATGGCCTGCCACGACGTAAGTCATGAAATGGGTGGCTTATTTCCGCGCAGCCACTCGACCGGAAGAGATCAGCCGCGTATCTCAGTCAAGCAAGCCGCCGTTACGAGGCCAACCGGCTCTTAAGCCGTTTCTCGCGGAGACGGGTGCCAGCCCGCCAGGTGCGGGCAGTTTATCGTCCGTCGTCTGCTGGGCGATCCGTACCAGATCGCTGAGCGCCGAACGGATTTGCGGCCAGGGAAACACGGAGCATTCCACCCAGGCCTCACCCTCGCGCAACACGGCATCGAGCTTACCCGCCACGCCGGCGACAGTCGTGGCAGGCGTCGTTGAGAGCGCTTGCATCAGATCCTGCGCCCGGTTGGCAGCCTCGCGCTCAGCTCGAAGGGCCGCAGCATAGCCGCCCTCCTCCGCAGCCGTGTCCCAGCGTGCCTTATGCGCTGCGAGGTCAGCTTCGGCCTTTTCCCGGAGATCCGCTGTGTCCGGGCGCTTGCCGAGCACTTCATTGAGCGCCTCGATCGAGTGGACCGTCACATCCTCACCCTCAGGCAGGCACACGGTTGCGCAAGGAAAGCCGACGTTCGAGACAAGCCTCGTCTCCAGGCGCTGCTGCTTGCGGCAAAGCCGCTCGGTCAGCTTCTGGGTTTTCTCCCATTCCCGCCAAAGCGCCAGCGCTGGGTCAGAAGGCGCATTCGTCCTTCCGGCGTCGCCTGCGGACGCGTTACCTTCGAGTTGCCACGCTGTGGTAGCCGCGATGGTTCCGGCAAGCACTTGTCGGCGAGTGACGAAAGGCAGAGTCGTGGTATTCTCGGAATCACCCATGATCCGAGCTCCTCAGAAGCTTCGGTTGTGGTCAGCTGGGTGGGATGTGCGGACATCCTGTCCAGCTATTTTTTGCACGCTAGAGCAGTGTTGGGGCTAAAGTGCACCAACGCCGCCGCGGCCAATTCCGTCCCGCGGCGCTGGTTGATACGCACGCTACGAGATCAGGCATTGATAGAAAAAATATCAATTGGGCACGCCGAATGTCAATAGAAAATCTATCAAAACTGCGGCAGACGGTTAGTACGCGCCAAATCAAAGCGGCGCGCGCCTTGCTTGGGTGGTCCCAGGCGGACCTGGCACGCCACTCTTCGGTGTCTGAGCCAACCATAGCTCGTCTGGAGGCCGAAGACGGCCCACTCGGGGGGCGCCCTGGAACCGCAGCGAAAATTCTCAAGGCATTGACCGATGCCGGAACAGAATTCATGCTCGAGAACGGTAACGGACCTGGAGTGAGACTTATCAAAGCTCGCCAAAGCCCTGAGTGACCCGCGTTCGCTCCTATCGTCCACATGCAGTCAGACACGCGCTCATCGCGCGAGGCCTGAACTAGCGCTCTCACTCGTTGAGGAAGTCACAGTTCATTTGCTGCGTTGTCCAGACCCATCTCACATCCCGATCCCAACGCCGCGCTTTCTGCCGAAGCTCCAGTCGATACCGCCGCTGTCTTGCACGAGTCCGGTGATGTGTTGACCAATGCGCTTCTCAAGCATCGGCTGCCATGGCACCAACTGAAACCCGAGGCCATCGTCCAGCATGGCGAAGCGCCCGCTGGCAAGGCGGACCGAGCCGAGGAGCGTGCCGCCGACACGGTTGCCGCGCTGGACTGGCGCGAAGGTGAGGCCGCGCGCGGCGGCCATTTCCTTGCCGACGCGCGTGACCTCCTGACGCTCCAGCGTGGCAACAAGATCGCGCGAGAAGGTGATAGTCCCGGTAGTCGCATCGCGTTCGGCATGGCCCATCCTGACGAGCTGGGCAGCCCGTCTGTCGAGAGCGTTGTCAACGTCGAGACCAAAGCCTGACCGGACCAGCGGCACAGGGTTCCTGGCCGTAAGTTCCCGATCGAGCCAGGTGGCACCGTCGCTGCCGATCTGCGCGTCAAGATCGAGCGTCGAGAGCAGGCGGAGGGAGAAGTCCTTTCCGCGGCTGCGCGCATCGTAGGCGATGCCGCGCTCGGGCAAGTTTTCTGGAATGCGCCAGTGGTCTTCGTCGATACGCTCGACATGGCCGGCCCGGCGCAGCGCTTCGAGACGGCGGACATGGAAGCGGACAAAGGCGTCCGGGTCCTTGCCCTGCTGCAAAAATGTCTCGCGGATCGCCTCCAGGTGTGTGCTCGGCCGATAGATGCCATCGTCGCCCGCCACGACACCGATGTTGCGGTCGGCCGCACGTGGCTCCTCCTTCGGCAGGATCGGATCAAGCGCCACGATATGGCCGCGCTGGATGTCGTCGAGCTTTGCCGCATCCGCGGTCTCGACATAATGGGTGCGACCGTCGACGCCATCGATGACGAGCGACAGCCGATCGCTCATCTCGTCGCCGGCAAGGCCCTTGGCGAGCACACGGCCGACGACCGGTTCGGTGATGGTCTGCCGGTGCATGACATATTGGGCCGCACCCCGCTCATCGGCGAGACCGTGCTCCTCGAGTGCCCGATGCATGGTCTTGATGATGTCGTTGCGCTCGCCAAGTCCTCGCAACGTGCTTTCGGCTCTGTCGGAGATCACCCACCGGCCGGGCTCGATCTCGCTCGCCAGGCCGAAGTGCTCCAGTGTCTTCGCCCGGTCGATCAGCAGATAGCGATTGCTGGAAATGGTGTAGCTGTCGCTGGCATTGGGACGGAGGTCGACAAGATCGTGCTCCTGCTGTTCGGCGATCAGCATGCGGTCGAGTCTTGTCAGCCGTTCGGCTTCCACCTCGCTGGCCAGCTTGCGGGCGACTTCGATCTCGCTTTGCAGCCCGAGTTCCCGTTCCACCAGCTCGGTTGCCCGATGGCGGATGCCATGGGCGATGTAGTCGCCGGCGATGTTCAGGATCTTGCCGTCGCCGGTGATGCCGCGCACCAGGATGTGGGTATGCGGATGACCGGTGTTGTGGTGGTTGACAGCGACCCAGTCGAGTCGCGTGTTGAGGTCGGTCTCCATCTGCCGCATGAGATCGCGGGTGAAGGAGCGCAGGTCTTCCATCTCGGCGGCACCCTCCGGCGCGACGATGAAGCGGAACTGATGTCGGTCACCGCGTCCGCGCTCGACGAAGGCCTTGCCGTCGGCCTCGTCCTCGAAGGCCGAGTACACCCTGCCCTTCTCGCCGTCCCTGGTCACGCCGTCGCGCTGGAGATAGCGCAGATGCGCATCGACGGCCTTGCTGGTCGTCACGAACTTTTGGGCGCGCCCGGTGGTCGCCTTCCCTCGCGCCGGCAGCTTGACGACGCGTGCCTTTACCACGACGCGGCGCGAGCGAAAGCGGACGCCATTGCCGCCCTGCCTCCATCCGCCACCATTCTTTGGCAACCCTGCCGCCATCTTGCCGCCTCGGCCGCGGGCGTTGAAGCGGCCACTCCCCTTCCCGGCACCGCTGCTTCCGCTGATGCGATAGGGATTGCCGCCTTGCTTGCGGACAGCGATCTCGACCTGGCGCACGAAGGGCAGCGTGCGCGCATTGACCGGCGCGCCGCCATCCCGCGTCCGGCCGGTGCGAACCTGGAATCTGTCGCTGTCACGATCTGCCATGACGACAGCATCGGCAGTCGCATTTGGTGCTTCAAGATGGCCGGAGCGCGACGCGTGCTAGGGCGCGCAAAGACTTGCTGCGGCCTAAAACGGCGGATCGCACATCGCTGCGGCACCACAGGCTTGCGTTTCAGATCAATAGCATAGCCGATAGCCGTGAGCCACCGCACCTCACGTCGTGCCCCTTGGCGTCCGCATGCGCCCGGAAAAACAATGTGCAGACAACAACTTACGAGCGAAGCGAGGGCGAGCGCCAGCTCGCTTTATCTTGCTGTCCCTCCGTCCCTCCCGTCCCTCGTCCTCCGTCTCCCTAAACCACCCTCCCAAGCCATTTCCCACAGGGTAGCCGACCGAAAAAACGTCTCCAGGAATGCCACCGTGATGTTGGTGGCAAAAGCTATCCGGCAGCGGCTCGACCGCAGTTAAGTCAGTTACGGCAACATTCATCGGCGACTAAACGTTGGAGCGATGAATCGCCGCTAACACTATCTCAGCAGCAACATTGGCGTCACGGTCGCCACGCGATCGGAAGACATCCTGAATGTCCGCGGCGTGCGCGAAAACCGACGAAGGGATTGCGCTCGTTCTGCCAGCTCCCTGCCGTAAGCCCGTCGGATGAGAACGGTCCCGATAATCAATGGCGCGGGTTTTCTGACGTAGTCGATTGTCTCGCTCGGCAGCGGAGAGGTGCTGTTGATATCGTCCATGACCGGCAATGTAGGCAGGCAGGAAGCCGTTGGGCCAAAGCGGTCAAGCATCTCGCGAAGACATGCTGTACGCAAGAATATTGTCACGCGATTGATAAGAATCGATGCCGAGATCTACTTAATGCGCAGTTCTTCCCATCTCGCTGGCATGATCTGCATCAGTCCCATCGCGCCCTTTCGCGACACGGCATGAACTGAACATCGTCAACGCACTCGACATCTTTGACGGTGCAAACAATCTCCCGAGATATAGGCTGGCCATGGACCGGCGGAGGAGATGCTAGTGTCAGAGGACCCGTGCGCTCACCCACGCGATTGCAAATCGGCCTAGCTTGCCGACACTGCAAAGGATGGGCATTACGCGTGCGGATAGCATTGCGGTGCCTTTGTAGATTGTAGCGCACGACCATCGCCCCGACGCACCAGCAGCCTGCTCGTCTCCGTCAAGGGCAAGGCTTCGCAGGCCGTCTTGTTCACCTGCAATTCGGCGCGATGAGCCTTCGGAACGATGGGCAGTGTCTGCCGCCTCTTGATCCTTCGCCACGCACGGCGACCGCCCGACGGGACATCGGCCGAAGGGTTTGACCGGCCCTGGCGCGGATCGGTCGTTTTAAGGACGGATCGTCGATACAGACGGCGAGATGGGCGTCGGCCTTGCCAATGCGATCCCACGCCGCGCCGATCTCGATGCTTTCGCAAAAAGACGCAATGGTGTGGCGCTTTTTCGCGTCCGATTTTCCCCAGGAACAGCGAGAGCTTCGCGTCCAGCGTCAGCATTGAGATGCCGCCCCACAAGCCGTTATCACTAGGGTTGATGGTTCCAGTGCGTTGCACCTTTCATAAGCTTTGACGATGACTATCGCGCGCCGTCACAGGTCGCCTTGCACGCGATCTTCAAGTCTCTCGCGCTGGCGGGATGCGGTTGCTGGTTCAGACCGGCACCGCGCCGCCGATGATCGAAGTCCGCGGGAGGGGCCGAAATAGCGGCCGTCAAAGTGTCCCCGGTTCATGAGAAAGACTTCGTCACTGGCGGCCGCCCCGCACGCCTGCCAGACAGGCAGTGCTCGGCCGCGCGATCCCATTCGCGCGCAGTCCAAAGGTCACACCCCGGACGACGGCGGTACCGCGATGGCAACGGGTAGTCCGCTGCGAGCTGGCAACCGCTTCACAAGCAGCACGCAGTTCGTCAGATATTCGTTGAGCCAGTAGGCTGACAGCCGTTCGGGCGCATGATGGCGGCCATATCAGCAACATCCATCCTGCCGACCGACTCGACGCTGTACGGCAGCCAGACGCTCGCTGATGCGTCCCAGATGAACTGCGCTCGAGGCCAATTCATGCCGGCGCGACGACCAGGACCGCGCCACAGCATGCCGCGACGATCACTGTTGGCCGCATGTTCACGGCTCAACCCTGCGACGCAGGAGCCATGGTTCATGGCGGTGGCTCGCGTTGGGCTGCACGCTTGGCGCTCGGAGAAGCGAGCGGGAAAGCCTTCCTGCTTCCCCGACGCGATCGGCAACTTTGTCTGCCGCCGGACTGAACGATCTCACGAAAATTGCCTGCTTGATATTTGCACGGAATGAGGTTTGTTGGCGGGATAACGAATTATTTGCCTGGTTGGCGAATAGACAGACCATCCGTTTTCAAAACGCCCTTTGCACAAGAGGAATGTTCGATGACCGTTTCTCCAGACCCAAGCGACCAGGCTGATCTCGTATCAATCACCGCCGACATCGTTTCCGCCTACGTTTCGAACAATCCGCTGCCAGTCGGCGAGTTGTCGAAGCTGATCGGGGATGTCTATGTCGCTTTGCAGGGGATCGGTACACCTGTGGCTCCGACCGCAGCCAAACTGGAGCCGGCAGTGTCGATCAAGAAGTCAGTGTCACCTGATTTCATCATATGTCTGGAAGACGGGAAAAAGTTCAAATCCTTGAAGCGGCATATCGGAACGCATTACAATCTGAGCCCTGACGAATACCGGCAGAAATGGAACCTGCCTTCCGACTATCCGATGGTGGCGCCGAACTATGCGGCCACCCGCTCGGCCCTGGCGAAATCAATAGGGCTCGGGCGCAAGGCGGCTGCGCCCACTCCTGCCACGGCGGAAAAAATAAAACGGGCTGCTCGTGCGGCCGCAGCCACGACGACGACCGCGGCAGCCATCAAGTCATCAGTGAAGAAGGCGCGCAAGGCACCAGCCAAAGCGTAGTGCGCTGCAGCTGGCGGACGTGCCACGCTGTAGGACCTGAACATGACAATGCCCCGCCTTGCGGCGGGGCTGCGTATTTAGTCGGATTACTCTGCGGTGCGGCGGGACCAGATGAGCGAGAATTCGCCCTCGGTGTCGGTCTCGACCAGGCTCGCATAGATCGGAGCGCGGAAGGTTGGATCGTCGAGCTTGACGGAGTGGTAGTCGCGTCCCTCTCGCGAGGTCTTCTTCCATGCCGCCCCGAACTCGGTGGCGCCGGCGAAGATGCGGAAGTCAGGACCCTTCTCGTTTTCGCCGTCGGCCGGAGAGAACGTCACCGTCTTGACGTTGAGGTTGAGGGTCTTGACCGAACCGGAGAAGCCGTTCGCGGTGCGCGAGAATGTGCCGATCGTAGCCATTGTGGTGTTCCTTCTGTTTTTCTCGGGCCGCGCCCATCGCGGCCTCACATGGTGGTCGTGAGACCGGGGACGATCGGTCCGCACCCCGAAGGGCTGAAACGAAGTGGAAGACGGCGACGCGAGGCTTTCTTGAACCGCGAGGAATGGACGCGCAGCGGCCAGGGGAAGAAAACGCAGCGCCGTCGTTGCGGAAAGACGATCGAGACTGAGTGCAGCGAAGGCGGTCTTCGGTCAGACCCAATCCATTCGAGGACGCTGTGGGCGTGGCTTGGAAAGAATACGCGGAAGGAACGCCACAGTGGCTAAGATCAGTCACGGCCATTGTCGCTTGCGCCGCTGCGCTTCTCTATTTCGGTCAAAGACGCTTCCTCACGTGCCAAGGGTGTTGGTCCTACTCCAACCGGTGAAGAAGGGACGTGATAGTGATGGGGTGGACGCCCCCTCGACGGCATCGATGTGCCAGAATGGTGGTGTTTGACAGCCACCGTAAGAGAGGGAGCGTC